>JAFLDE010000028.1 GCA_017302655.1 Burkholderiales bacterium | reverse complement strand
CGAGTCTGGCGGCGCGCCAGGTTGTGCTTGAGGATGTCGATGAGGCTGCCCATCAACGACGAGCGCATCACAGCCAGCGGCGCAGCGATCGGGTTGAGCACGCGGATCGGATCGGCGTTGCCGGCCAATTCGCGCTCCCAGCGCTCCTCCACGAAGCTGAAGTTGATCGTCTCCTGGTAGCCAGCCTGGGCCAGCTGGCGGCGCAGGCGGCTGAGCGGCCGCTGCACCTCGGGCAGCACGCGAGGCACGACAGGACCGACCGGCGCACCGTCGGTGAGACGGTGCAGGCCCAGCACGCGGATGACCTCCTCGATCAGGTCTTCCTCGATCTCGATGTCGTGGCGGTGGCTGGGCGGGGTGACGGTCAGGACGCCCTCGGCCGCGGTGAAGGCAAAGCCCAGACGCTGGAAGACCAGCTCGCATTCGGCCTGCGTGACCGGAATGCCCAGGACCTTGGCGGCGCGAGCCACGCGCAGCCGCACCGGCTGGCGCTCGGGCAAGCGCAGCACCTGGTCGTCGAGCGGGCCGGCCTGCCCGCCGCAGATCTCCAAGACCAGCTGCGTGATGCGCTCGATGTGCTGCGGGATCGTCGCCGGGTCCACGCCGCGCTCGAAGCGGTAGCCGGCGTCGGTGCTGAAGTTGTAGCGCCGCGCGCGGCCCTGGATGGCCTCGGGCCACCAGAACGCCGCCTCGATGTAGATGTTCTGCGTGCCGTCGCCGACGGCGGTGGCGTCGCCGCCCATGATGCCGGCGAGGGACTCGAGCGCTTGCTGGTCGGCGATCACACCGACCGTCTCATCGACCGTGATGGTGTTGCCATTGAGCAGTTTGAGCTGCTCACCCGCCCGGCCCCAGCGCACCTGCAGGCCACCGTGGATCTTGTCCAGGTCGAACATGTGCGACGGGCGGCCCAGCTCGAACATCACGTAGTTCGAGATGTCGACCAGGCTGGACACCGGGCGTTGACCGCAGGCGGCCAAGCGCTCAACCATCCAACGCGGCGTCGGGGCCTTGGGGTTCACACCGCGCACCACGCGTCCAGCGAACCGGCCGCAGAGGTCGACCGCGTCGACGCTGACCGGCAAGCGCTGGTCAATGCTCGGCTGCACCGGCGACATAGCCGGCAGCGTCAGCAGCGCACCGGTCAACGCGCTGACTTCGCGCGCCACGCCAAGGACCGAGGCCGCGTGGCCCAAGTTCGGCGTGAGCTTGAGCGTGAACAGCATGTCGTCCAGCTGCAGCTGCTCACGGATGTTCTTGCCGACTGTCGCGCTCGCGTCGAGCTCCAGCAGGCCGCCGTGATCGGTCGACAAGCCCAGTTCGCGCGCCGAGCACAGCATGCCGAAGCTCTCCACGCCACGCAGCTTGCCAACCTTGATCTTGAAGGCCTTGCCATCCTCGCCAGGGGGCAGCTCGGCACCCACCGTGGCCAGCGGCACCTTGATGCCCACACGCGCGTTCGGCGCGCCACAAACGATCTGCAGCAGCTCCGTACCGCCGGCATTGACCTTGCAGACGCGCAGGCGGTCCGCGTCGGGGTGCTGGGCGGCCTCCACGATCTCGGCAACCACGACGCCGCTGAAGGGCGGCGCCACCGGACGCAGCTCCTCAACTTCGAAGCCCGAGAGGGTCAGCAGGTCAGCGAGTTCTTGGGTGTTCAGCGGCGGGTTGCAGAAGGACCGCAGCCAGGATTCAGGAAATTGCATGGCGCTCGATCAATTGAACTGGGCGAGGAAGCGCAGATCGCCCTCGAAGAACTGGCGCAGGTCGTTGACGCCATAGCGCAGCATGGTCAGGCGGTCAGGCCCCATGCCGAAGGCAAAGCCGATGTACTTCTCGGGGTCGAGCCCGAAATTGCGCACCACGGTCGGGTGCACCTGGCCGGAGCCGGCCACTTCCAGCCAGCGGCCTTTGAGCGGGCCGTCGGCAAAGGCGATGTCGATCTCGGCCGACGGCTCGGTGAACGGGAAGTAGCTGGGGCGGAAGCGCAGTTCGAGCTGATCGGTCTCGAAGAAGCGCTTGCAGAACTCGGTGAAGACGCTCTTCAGGTCCCGGAAACTCACTGCCTCGCCGATCCACAGGCCCTCGCACTGGTGGAACATCGGCGAGTGGGTGGCGTCACTGTCGACGCGGTAGGTGCGGCCCGGCGCGATCACACGGATCTCGGGCATGTCCTCGGCGCCTGCATGCTGGGCCGCGTGGGCGCGGGCGTAACGCACCTGCATCGGGCTGGTGTGCGTGCGCAGGCAGTAGGGCATGCCGTCCGCGTCCTTGAGGTCGACGTAGAAGGTGTCCTGCATCGAGCGCGCCGGGTGGTTGGCCGGGTTGTTCAGCGCCGTGAAGTTCATCCAGTCGGACTCGATCTCCGGGCCGTCGGCGACGTCAAAGCCCATCGAGGCAAAGATCGCCTCGATGCGCTCGATGGTGCGCGTCACCGGGTGCAGGCCGCCGGGGCCGCGAGCGCGACCGGGCAGGGTCACGTCCAGCGCCTCGGCCTTCAGCTGGGCCTCGAGTTCGGCCTCGGCGAGCTGGGTGCGGCGTCCGCTGAGCAGGCTCTCGATCTGCTGCTTGGCTTGATTGATCTCAGCACCGCGGGACTTCTTTTCCTCGACGGGAAGCGCGGCCAGGCCCTTCATCAACTCGGTGACGCGGCCGCTCTTGCCCAGGAAGCGCGCTTTCGCGTCCTCCAGCTGGGCCGGTGTGGCAGCGCCTGCAAAGGCGCTTCGCGCCTCTTCGATCAGTTCAAGCAAAGCAGACATGCGACTCGGAAACTACGCAGAAAAAAGGAAGGCCGAGCACCGTGGGGTGATCGGCCTTCGCTAAGGCGTCCCCGGGCAGGCCCGGGGGCTGAGGGCGATTACGCCAGCGCGGCCTTGACCTTCGCAAAGATGGCGGCAAAGCCGGCCGGATCGTGGACCGCCAGATCGGCCAGGACCTTGCGGTCGATGTCGATCTGCGCCTTCTTCAGGCCGGCCACGAACTTGCTGTAGGTCAGACCCAAGCCACGCGAGGCGGCATTGATACGGGCGATCCAGAGCTGACGGAAGACGCGCTTCTTGGCACGACGGTCACGGTAGGCGTACTGACCCGCCTTCATCACCGCCTGCTTGGCGATGCGGAAGACGTTCTTACGACGGCCGCGGAAACCCTTGGCCAGGGCCAGGACCTTCTTGTGACGGGCGCGAGCGGTTACACCACGTTTGACGCGAGGCATGTGAGTTCTCCTTGTTCTTTTGGATTACAGACCAGCGCTGGGCAGCATCGCAGCGATGTGGCCCATGTTGGTCTCATGCACGTTCGCAGCGCCACGGAGGTGGCGCTTGTTCTTCGTGGTCTTCTTGGTCAGGATGTGGCGCTTGAACGCTTGACCGCGCTTGACGGTGCCACCCGGACGCACGCGAAAACGCTTCTTCGCGCTGCTCTTGGTCTTCATCTTGGGCATTGCTGCTCCTTCTTTGAATTGCCGGGCTGGGCGGCTGGGGTGATCCCAGCACTTGATGGCCTGCTCGGCTTGTGTCGGTGAGATCGCTGACCAAAGCGACCCCGCCGAATTTCTCAATCGCTTGCTTACGACTTCTTCTTCGGCGCCAGGATCATGATCATCTGGCGTCCTTCCAACTTCGGCATGTGCTCCACCACCGCCACATCGGCCAACTCGTCGCGAATCTTCTCCAGCAAGCGCAGGCCAATGTCCTGGTGCGTGATCTCACGGCCGCGGTAGCGCAGCGTGACCTTGCCCTTGTCGCCGTCTTCCGCGATGAAGCGGCGCAGATTGCGCATCTTCACGTTGTAGTCGGCGTCGTCGGTGCCCGGTCGGAACTTCACTTCCTTGACCAAGATGACCTTCTGCTTGCTCTTGGCTTCGGCGGCCTTCTTCTGTTCCTGGTACTTGAACTTGCCGTAGTCCATCAGCCGGCAGACCGGCGGGCTGGCGGTGGCGGCAATCTCGACCAGATCCACGTCGGCCTCACCGGCCAGACGCAGCGCTTCCATGATGGAGACGATGCCCAGCGGCTCGTTCTCCACGCCATTGAGGCGCACTTCAGGGACGGTGATCTCGCGGTTCAGCCGGTGCTTGCGTTCGACATTGGGCTGGCGACGGTCGAGAAAAGTAGCGATGGTGGTTCCTTGTTCGTCCTAGAAAAAGGCAATGCGCGCCGGGTGCCCTCAGACCTTGGCGTCGATGTCGGCCGCGATCTTCGAGGCGAAGTCGCTGACCGTCATCACACCCAGATCCCGGTTGCCGCGGGCGCGCACTGCCACGCTGTGCTGCTCTCTTTCCTTGTCACCAACGACGCAGATGTAAGGCAGCTTCTGCAGGGAATGGGCGCGGATTTTATAGGTGATCTTGTCCCCGCGAACGTCCGCCTCCGCCCTAACTCCTTGTTTCCGCAGCATTTTTGCCACTTCCTGCGCGTATTCGGCCTGGTGCTCGCTGATGGAGAGCACCGCCACCTGGGTCGGAGCCAGCCAAGCTGGCAGCGCGCCGGCGTGCTGCTCGATGAGGATGCCGATGAATCGCTCCAGGCTGCCCACGATGGCGCGGTGCAGCATCACCGGCGGGCGGTGGCTGCTGTCCTCGGCCACGTATTCGGCGCCCAGTCGCTCGGCCATGCTGAAGTCGACCTGCATGGTGCCGCACTGCCACTCGCGGCCCAGGGCGTCCTTCAGCGTGTACTCAATCTTCGGGCCGTAGAAGGCACCGTCGCCGGGGGCGATCACGTAATCGCATCCACTGGCTCGCAAGGATTCGATCAGCGCATGCTCGGCCTTGTCCCAGATTTCTTCGGAGCCGATGCGCGCCGCAGGACGCGTCGCCACCTTGTAGAGGATGTCCTTGAAGCCGAAGTCCTCGTAAACCTTCTGCAGCAGCGCCGTGTAGGCGATGCACTCGGGCAGGATCTGATCCTCGGTGCAGAAGATATGCCCGTCATCCTGCGTGAAGGCACGCACGCGCATGATGCCGTGCAGGCCGCCCGTCGGCTCATTGCGATGGCATTGGCCGAACTCCCCGTAACGCAACGGCAGGTCGCGGTAGCTCTTCACGCCTTGCTTGAAGATCAGGATGTGGCCGGGACAGTTCATGGGCTTGAGCGCGTACTCGCGCTTCTCGCTCTCCGTCGTGAACATCGCCTCGCGATACTTTTCCCAGTGGCCGCTCTTCTCCCAGAGCACGCGATCGACGATCTGCGGACCCTTGACCTCCTGGTAGCCGTTGTCGCGATACACGCGGCGCATGTACTGCTCGACCTCCTGCCACAGCGTCCAGCCCTTGGGATGCCAGAACACCGTGCCGGGGCTGTGCTCGTCGAGGTGGAACAGGTCCAACTCCTTGCCCAGTCGGCGGTGGTCGCGCTTCTCCGCCTCCTCGAGCCGCGTCAGGTAGGCCTGCAGGTCGTCCTTGCTGGCCCAAGCCGTGCCGTACACACGCTGCAGCATTTCGTTGCGGTGGTCGCCACGCCAGTAGGCACCGGCCACCTTCATCAGCTTGAAGTGCTTGAGCTTGCCTGTCGAAGGCACGTGCGGGCCACGGCACAGGTCCTCGAAAGCGCCTTCGCGGTAGAGGCTGACGTCCTCGCCGGCGGGAATCGAGCCAATGATCTCGGCCTTGTAGGCCTCTCCCATCGCCTTGAAGTGGGCAATGGCCTCGTTGCGCGGCAGCACGCGGCGCTCGACCTTCTCGTCCTTCTTCGCGAGTTCCTGCATCTTGGCCTCGATGGCCTGCAAGTCCTCAGGCGTGAATGCGCGCTTGTACGAGAAGTCGTAGTAGAAGCCGTTCTCGATGACCGGGCCGATGGTCACCTGAGCATCCGGAAACAGCTCCTTGACCGCATAGGCCAGGAGGTGGGCCGTGCTATGGCGAATCAGTTCCAGGCCGTCCGCGTCCTTGTCGGTGATGATGGAGAGTTGCGAATCCTGTTCGATCAGGTGGGACAGATCGACCAACCTGCCGTCCACCTTGCCGCCCAAAGCGGCCTTGGCCAAACCGGCGCCAATGCTGGCGGCCACCTGGCCGACCGTGACGGGCGCGTCAAAGGGGCGCTTCGAACCGTCGGGGAGCTGAATGGAAATCATGGGGTGCTCTCGGAAAAAGAAAACGCGGCCGTGAAGCCGCGTTCTGGAGGAAGGCTGGAAGACTCAGGCGCTGCACCACGCGGCGGGGCGGCGCCGTAAGTAAAGGGTGCTAGTCCGCGGTGTCATAACCGTTACTGCCTTTCTCGCTCTTGTTCGTTGGGAAGGGCGCGATTCTAAAGGGGCAACGGCTGCAAGCTGTCGCGCGCGGCCTGCACCAGAAAGGATTCGGCCAAGCGCTCGCTTTCGGCAACCGCCACGCGCCAGCGTTGCATCCGCTCTGCCGGTGGCAGTTGGATGAAGTCCTTGCGGTCGGGCAACTTCCCCCCAGGCAGGCTTTGAATCCACTCCAGGCGCGGCACCAGCAGCACCAGGTTGTCCAGGAAGGGGCTGGGCCGGTGTCGCCGCTTCAGCGCCTTGTCGAGCCAACCCGGAACGACCTCGCGCTGGAAGTGCGGGTACAGCACCAGGGGTGCCCCCGTGCCCATCAACGCGCGGTAGTCCAGGTGCAAGTGGTAGTCGGTGATGCCGCCGTCCCAATACGCACCGCGCGGCGCCTCAGGCAAATCCTGCTGCGCGGCCAGCCAGAACGGGATCGAGCAACTGGCCAGCAGCGCAGGGCGGAGATTGGTCGGGCTCAGTCGCGCCTGATGGGTGGCGAAATCGTTCAGCGCCAAAGGCAAGCCTTGCCGCGGGTCCGAGAACACCACACGCTCCATCCAATGGCCCAGCCAGGGCCTGTGCAGCAGGTTGGCCGCGTAGGCACCCAGGTAGCCCAGCGGCGTACGCAGCCGGCCCTCGCGGGCCAGCAAAGGCCCCTTGCCGCGCGAGGCGACGATGTGCAGGCGGTGGCGTGAATGGGCCAGCACTTCGGGCTCCCGGCCCTTGAACTGACCCGCAAGGATGCCCTCGAATTTCGCGCTGACCGGTGCGGCGCGCAACTTCTTCTCGCCCGGTTCCGGGTCGTATTGCTGAGTGATGTAGGCCTCGGCCAGACTGGCGAAGTTCGCCACCGCATCACCGGGAAGACAGGCCGTGGTCATTCGCCACGCACCGATGCTGGCGCCGACCAAGTGCAAGGGCGAGTCCCCCTGCAGCCATCCGCCGAACAGCAGGCGGTCCAGGTGGCTGAGTACCAGGCCCTTGGGTCCCCCAGCGGCGGCGGGAATCAGCCCGATGTCCTCGGGCCGCAGGCCGCGCTCCATCAAACGGGCCCGCGCTGCGGGCCCGGCATGGATGCTTAGAACTTGTGCTCCCAATTGATCGAATACCAACTCTTGGGCCGGCGCTCGGTCCAGCTGAAGTCGCCATTGTTGAACAGGGTGTTGCTGCGCGCGTCCACGGCCTGGAAGTTGTTGGCGCTCAGGCGCACAGTGTCGGTGCGGCTGATGTTCCACATGGCGTAGAGGTCGATGGTGCGGGCGCGCCCTGTGTCCAGGCGTGAGATGGCGGTTTGCTGCACCTCGAAGCTCGGCGTGAACGCCAGGCTGCCGCCGAAGCCCACGGGCAGGCTCTTCATGCGGTAGTCCAGGCCCAGGTTGGCGCTCCAGGGTTGCTGGCCGTCCAGTCGGTTGTCGGGGCCGGGAATGCCGTCGATGCGCGAGCGGTAGGCGGACAGCGCAGCGCGCAGGTTCAGGCCCAGGCTGGGGTCGAACAGCGAAGGGAACAACTCGCCAGCGCGGCCCTTGACCTCCAGTTCCAGTCCGGAGGTGCTGGCCCGGTCGAGGTTGATCGGCTTGCTGACCCAGCGCGGCACCGTGGCCCAGGACACCGTTTCCAGCGCCAGGGTGTTGCGCACCAGGCCGCTGATGCGGCGGTGGAAGACGCCCACCGAGACCAAGCCACCCGCCTTCAGGTAGTTCTCCCAGGCGATGTCCAGACCGGTCGCCAGTTCCGGCTTGAGCAGCGGGTTGCCGATGCGGTCGGGCGCCGTCTGGGTGTTGGGCCCGGTGCTCGGATAATTGGTGTTGATGGTCGGACGCGCGATGAACTGCTCGACATTGGGCAGCTTGTAGGAGCGCGTGAGACTGGCGCGAATCAGGTCGCGGCCCTTGGGGTCGAACTTGTAGTTCAGGTGCAGCAGGGGCGTGGTGACGCTCGACCGCGCGGTGAAATCACCCGAGACGCCGCTGCTCACCGAACGCACGCGCTCGTTGCGCACGCCGAAGTAGGCCGACCACTGCGGGTTGATCTCCCACTCGTCCTGCGCGTAGATCGCGGTGCGCGTGCCCTTCACGTCGAAGGGCAGGCCCTCGATGCCGGGCAGCAGCTCGACGCCGTTCTCCAACGTCCGGCGCTGCTCGAGCCGGTTCAGCCGGTCCATTTCCGCACCGACAGTCACGGTGTGCGACTCGTCCAGGATGTGCGAGTACTTGCCCGAGATGCGCGACTGGTCCTGGTCGTTCTTGCCAGTGGTCAGGCGCTCGATGGGCCTTGCGCCGCCCAGCCCGTTGAAGCGGGTGTCGAACTCCGCACCGCCCCCACCAACGTTGGCTCGCAGCTCCACGAGGCGGTCGTCGTCCAGGCGGTTGTTGTACTGAACGCTGACGCGCCAAGCGCTGAACTGGCCCCGGTTGGTGAAGCGATCGTCCACGCTGGTGGGCAGGCTGCCCGAGAGGACCGTGGTATCGGTCTCGCCCCGGTTGCGAAAGTTGTTCTGCACCAGGAAGCCTTGCAGGGTCAGCGTTTCGTCGTCGCCCAGCTTGATGTTGAGCCGGGGTGCCACGTTGCCGCCGTAGCCGTAGGGACTGTCAAAGCCTTCGGTCTGCAAACGCTGAGTCTGCAATTGCGCGTCCTTGCCCAGGCGCACACCGCTGGTTTCATTGCGAAGCCGCCATTGCCAGACCTGCACCGGCAGCACGAAGCCCAGACCCCCCTTGCGATCGCCATAGGTGAAGCCACCGTTGAACACCGGCTTGTCGTCGTTGTACGAAAGACCCATGCGCAGGTCCTTTTGCACCACGCGCGGCGCGTCCTTCAGGATGATGTTGACCGTGCCGGCAATGGCTTGCGCGCTCTGGTCGGCGGTGGGCGCTTTGCTCACCTCCACGCGCTCGACCTGCGAGGGGCTGACCTGTTCCAGGTTGAACCCGGGCGGCGCCGGTTCGCCATTGACCAAGAGCTGGGTGAAGGCGCCACCGAGGCCCCGCATGCGCAGGCCACCGCCCTGCACGTTGATGCCGGGCAGGCGCTTGAGCACGTCGGAGAGCTGCGTGTCGCCGTACTTGTCGAGCTCCTCGCGGCCATAGATCTGCTTGGCCACCGGCGCGCGGCGGCGCAGCTCGGTGTCGTTGGAGCGACGGCCACGCACTTCCACACGCTCCAGTTGCTGGCCGGGCTGTGCCGTTTGGCTTTGCTGGGATTCGACTTCTTGCTGGGCCTGCGCGCTGCTTGCCAGGACAAGGACGGCCAGCGCCAACGGGTTGCGCTTCAGGTTGAGCTTCAAGGGGGTCTCCAGAGGGGACATCAAGGTGCGCACGCTAGGGGCCGGGCGCTGCGGTGTCTTGCACCATGCGACGGCAAGCGCCTTTGAGGCCGCGAATTGAGGCTGGTGCGCCGCGGGCGGCATGTTCGCCGCCCGCACACCCGCCTGACGAAGGTCAGGCTCCGCTCTTGAGCCGGGCGAAAGCCGCGGCCATGGCCCCGCCGACCGGGGCCGAGGGCGAGCTGGAGGACGGCGCCATGCCCGGCCCAGATCCATTTCGGCGTGGCGTGGCGCCACGCTCCTGACCGGTGCCCTGCCTCGCCGCGCTGCGAACGGATTGGGTGTCGAGCTTCATGGTCAGCGAGATGCGCTGGCGCTGCAGGTCGACCTCCAACACCTTGACGCGCACGATGTCACCGGTCTTCACCACCTCCCGCGCGTCATTCACGAATTTGTGGCTGAGCTGACTGACGTGGATCAATCCATCCTGGTGCACGCCGAGGTCAACGAAGGCGCCGAATTGAGCGACGTTGCTCACCGTGCCTTCGAGCACCATGCCGGGCTGCAGGTCCTTGATGTCCTCCACCCCCTCGCTGAACCGCGCCACCTTGAAGTCCGGGCGAGGGTCGCGGCCGGGCTTCTCCAGCTCCAGGAGCACGTCCTTCACGGTGATGGCACCGAAGCGTTCGTCCGCCAGGGTGTCGGGGCGCACGCGGCGCAACACATCGGCACGGCCCATCACCTCGTGGATGGAGCTGCGCAACTGTGCGAGCAGGCGCTCCACCACCGGGTAGGTCTCAGGGTGCACGCCGCTGGCATCGAGCGGATTGCTGCCGCCGGGCACACGCAGGAAGCCGGCCGCCAGCTCGAAGGTGCGCGGGCCTAGACCGTTCACGTCCAGCAACTGCTGGCGACTGGCAAAGGGGCCGTGCTGGTCGCGGTGCCGCACGATGGCGCCGGCCAGGCTCTGGCTGAGACCGGACACCCTGGAGAGCAGCGCGCTGGACGCGGTATTCAGGTCCACGCCCACACCGTTCACGCAGTCCTCCACCACCGCATCCAGGCTGCGCGCCAGCTCGCTCTGGTTCACGTCATGCTGGTACTGACCCACGCCGATGCTCTTCGGATCGATCTTCACCAGCTCCGCCAACGGATCCTGCAGCCGCCGAGCGATGGACACCGCGCCGCGCAGGCTCACATCCAGGTCGGGCAACTCCTTGCTCGCCGCCTCGGAGGCCGAATACACCGAAGCACCGGCCTCGCTGACCACGACCTTCTGCAGCCTGATGTTGGGCGCCAGCTGGGAGAGGCGCTTGATGAGATCGGCCGCGAGCCGGTCGGTCTCGCGGCTGGCGGTGCCGTTGCCGATGGCGATCAGGTTCACGCCATGCTGGGCGCACAGGCGAGCCAAGCTGTGCAGGGCGCCGTCCCAGTCGCGGCGCGGCTCGTGCGGGTAGACGGTGTCGGTGGCCAGCACCTTGCCGGTGTCGGCCACCACAGCCACCTTGACGCCGGTGCGAATGCCCGGATCCAGCCCCATCACCACCTTGCGCCCGGCCGGCGCAGCCAGCAGCAGGTCACGCAGGTTCTCGGCAAACACCTTGATGGCCGTGGACTCGGCCGCCTCGCGCAGGCGGCTGAACAGGTCGCGCTCCAGGCTCATGGACAACTTGACCTTCCAGGTCCAGGCCACGGTCTTGCGGATCAGCGCATCGCCGGGGCGGTTCTGGTTGGACCAGCGCAGGTGCGAGGCGATACGCATCTCCGCCATGCTGGGCTTGCCCGGCACGAGCTCCTCGTCCAGGCGCAGCTTGGCGTCCAGGATGCCCGCCGCGCGCCCACGGAACACCGCCAGCGCGCGGTGGCTGGGCACGCGCGCGATGGGTTCGTGGTACGCGAAGTAGTCGCGGAACTTGGCCACTTCGGGGTCGGTCTCGGGTTTGTCGGCCACGCGCTGGCTCGCCAGCAGACCTTCGGCCCACAACCAGTCACGCAGGCGCCCCACCAGCACGGCGTCCTCGGCCCAGCTCTCCGAGAGCAGGTCGCGCACACCGTCCAGCACGGCCGGTACGTCGCCGAAGCCGGCTTCTGCGTTCAGAAAGGCCTGTGCTTCGGCGCTCGGGTCCAGCAGGGAGTCGGCGAACAAGCGCTCGGCCAAGGGCGCCAGGCCCGCCTCGCGGGCGATTTGGCCCTTGGTGCGGCGCTTGAGCTTGTAGGGCGCGTACAGGTCCTCCAACTCCTGCTTGGTCGGTGCGGCTTCAAAGGCTGCCCGCAGCGCCGGCGTCAGCTTGCCCTGCGCCTCGACCGCCTCAATGACGGCGGCACGCCGCTGCTCCAGTTCGCGCAGATAGGTCAAACGCGCCTCAAGCTCGCGCAACTGCACGTCGTCCAAACCGTCGGTCACCTCCTTGCGATACCGGGCGATGAAGGGCACCGTGGCCCCTTCATCCAGCAGGTTCACGGCGGCCGCTACCCGTGCAGGCCGAATGTTCAGCTCGGCGGCAATCTGCGCAACAACTCGATCCACAAGCAAGAGCCCAGGCGAACCCTGGGGAAAACGCGAAAGGGCGCGATTCTGCCGATCTTTGCGGGCTTGGTTACGCTGCACGCATCCCCTCAACCCTGGAGTCCCCGCATGTTCGACAAAGCCCGCGTGATGGCCCTTTCCAAGCAAGTGATGGACGGCAGCATGAAGGCCGACGCCTTCTACGAAGCGCTGACGCAAGCCTTGGCCGAGGAAATGGGCAGCACCCGCGCCAGCCTCTGGATATATCCCAACCCGCTGCTGCGGGACAGCATCCAATGCCTGAAGCTGTACGACCGCACGGACGCGGCCTGGAGTGCAGGCACGGTGTTGAAGGAAGAGGACTTCGGCCCGTACTTCGACGCGATGCGCAAGGACAACTTCATCGTCGCTGCGGATGCGCGCAACCACCCGACAACCGACTGCTTCACCGAAATCTACTTCGGCCCGCTCGGCATCTATTCGCTGATTGACGTCGGCATCAACATCGGCGGTCAGCCCTGGGGCTTGTTCTGCTGCGAGAACACCACCGACATCCTGGACTGGACGCCCGACCATGTGGAGTACCTGCGCCAGGTCGGCACCTTGCTGGGCTTTGCGCTGAAGAAGGCGCAGGCCTGAGGCTTCAGCTGGATTGGGGAGGCGCCTTGCGCACTTAGCTGGTGCAGTTCGCCTGGAGAACACACCAGGGAGACGCCTCGCCATGGCCATTCGACTTGACCTGGCCGCGCTCGTGCAGTTGGCGCCCAACGCGCGTTCCAGCTACCGGGCTGCGGCCGCCGCCGGCCAACCGGTGCTGGACCGCTACGGCATCAGTGCCAACCGTCTTCGCATCGCCCACTTCCTCGCCCAGGTGCTGCATGAAAGCGGCGCGCTGACCCTGCTGGTGGAGAACCTGAACTACAGCGCCAAGCGCCTGCCGCAGGTCTGGCCCAAGCGCTTTGCGCCGCTAGGCCCGCTGGATCCCGCGGACTACGCCAACCAACCCGAGAAGTTAGCCAATAGCGTCTACGGGGGTCGCATGGGCAATGTGGAACCGGGCGACGGCTTTCGCTACCGTGGGCGCGGCCTGTTGCAACTGACCGGGCGCGAGGCCTACCACCAGAGCACGCAGGCGCTTCGTTTACTGCAGCCCTTGGCCCCTGACTTCGAGCGCGACCCGGATGCCGTGGCCGCGAGCGAATGGTGCCTCCAGGTGGCCGCCGCCGAATGGGATCGAAAGGGCTGCAACCTGCTCGCCGACCAGGACAGCCTGCACCGCGTCACACGGGCCATCAACGGCGGGCTGAATGGGCTGGGCGACCGGCATGACTGGTTGATGCGGGTCAAAGCCCTTGTCTGAGGGGGGTGCGCTTGTCCCCTGCGCGCTTGCCGGCAACCACATCGGCTGGCCAGAATGAGGCCATCATCGGAAGGAGTCCCTGCCATGCGTTTCGCCCCCCTCGCCCGCACATGGGCCCTGGTCGTCGCCCTGGGGGCCAGCACCCTCGCTGCGCAAGCCCAGGTTTCGTGGTCGGCCTTGACACTGAGCTTCAACCAGCCCACAGGCGTCGTCGGCCCGAACGATCCCATTGACGTCTGGCTGACCTTCGCAAACACCGATCCAACCGAGAGCTTCATCGTCGACAACTCCCTGCCCCTCGGTGGCTTGAACGCCGCGAATCTGCCGACCCATGCCTGGTGGTTCAACCCGAATACGCAGCAGGACGAGCTGCGACCATTTGCGAGCTACACCGAGTTTTCGCTCAACATCGGTTTTGGCTGCAGCGGCAGCTTTACCACCTCCTGCACCGACGGGCCACCTTACCAGTTCAATTTCTCCGGTAGTCCCTTCAGCCTGCCCTATGAACTGGGCCCGGGCGCCTCACAAAGCTACCTGTTTGGCACCTTTGTGCCCTCGCATGGGCCGGTCGCCGCAGGCAGTTACGAGTTCTACCGTTCGGTGGTGTGGCTGGACGTGTCGGGCCTGGACGCAGAAGGCAACTCGCTGACGGCCGTCACTTTTCCTGCAACCACCTGCCCGTTCGACAGCGCCAGCCAATGCACGGAGAACGGCTATGGCTTCTTCACGCGCACCGTCGAGGTTCCCGAGCCCGGGGCCTTCGTGCTGATGGGGCTGGGCCTGGCGCTGCTGGGTGCCCGCCGGCGCTTGCCGGGCTAATCGGCGCAGCACCCGCGCTGCCGGTCAGGCGCGCAGCGCCCCGCGAATCTGTGCATTCAGCTCCGGCATGGCCGCGAACGGGTCGGCCGGATTGAGCCCTCTCACCTGGTCTTCGGCGTTGCGCAGCAGGCCCTCCAACGCGTGCGGGTGGCTGAAGATCCAGAAGCGCTGCTCGCGCACGGAAGCCAGCACCATGGCCGCGATGTCCTCGGCGCTCAGCTTGCCGGACGACACAGCCTTCTGCGCCATCGCATGGCTGACGCGCTGGCTGGCGGTGGCGCGGGTCATCGTGCCGGGGTCGCGATTGCGATGGCTGTCGGCAATGCCCGTGGGCACGTAGTAGGGGCAGAGCACCGAGCAGTGCACTTGCTCGGTGACCAGCGCCAAGTCGTGGTGCAGGGTCTCGCTGAGCGAGACCACCGCATGTTTGCTGACGTTATACGGGCCTGATAGCGGCGGATTCAACACCCCGGCCATGCTGGCGGTGTTGACGATGTGGCCGCGGTAGAGCGGGTCGGCCTTGGCGGCGGCCAGCATCATGGGCGTAAACAGGCGCACCCCATGCACGACGCCGCGCAGATTGACCCCCATCACCCAGTCCCAGTCCGCCTCGCTGGCCTCCCACAGCAAGCCACCGAAGGCCACCCCTGCGTTGTTGAACACCAGGTGCGGGGCGCCGAAGCGTTGCTGCACGGCGGCAGCCAGCGTGGCCATCTCGGCGCCACTGCTCACGTCCAGGCGCTGCGACAGATGCGGCACCCCCGCGAACTCCTGGTTCGCGCGGTCCAAGGCGTCGGCCTGCACATCGGCCAGCACCAGGTTCATGCCCTCCTGCGCGCACAGCCGCGCCAGTGCCAGGCCGAAGCCGCTGCCGGCACCGGTGATGACCGCGGTCTTGCCCTTGAAATCCATGCTCATGCTGCGTCCTTGTCCATCCGCAGGTGCGGAATGCCGTCTTCGTCGAACACATCGCCCACGGCCTGGAAGCCGTGGCGCTCGTAGTAGCCGCGCAGATGGGCCTGCGCGTACAGGGTGATGCCTTGCCCGGGCCACTGTGCCTCGCAAGCCTGCACGGCACGGCGCGCCAACTCGTGGCCCAAACCCGTGCCGCGCGCCGACGGCGCGGTGAGCACGCGCCCGATGCAAGGGCGCTCGGCCTTCACACCCGGCGGCACCAGGCGCGCATAGGCCTGCGGTGCGTCGTTTTGCCAAGCAGACAGGTGCAGACACTGCGGGTCCAGGCCGTCCGCGTCGACGTAGAAGCAGCGCTGCTCGACCACGAACACCTCGGCGCGCAGGCGAAGCAGCGCATAGAGGCGCGCCACGCCCAGCTCGGCAAACGCTTCACAGCACCAGATCACAGCGCGGCCTCGTCCACCTCGGCCAGCAGGCGCTGCTGCGCGAGCACCGGCTGCAACCAGGCCTGCACCAGCGGCAACTCGTAGGCAAAGAAGTAGGCACAAGCTGCGCGCAGTCCAGGCTCCAGGGCATGGCCGCGGGCGGCAACGTGCAAGTCCAACCAGATCCAAGCCAGCACCAGATGGCCAAAGCCCTGAAGCACCGGCGTGGCGTGCAGCGCGGCCTGCGCCGGGTCACCACTGGCCCAGGCGGACTTCAAGGCTTTCCCCACCAGTGCGAGGGCACCGGCCAGCTGGTTGGCCCATTCGGCCAGATCTGGTTCCGCGAGCGCCGCCTGCACGGTGGCGTTCACGCGCTGCGCAAAGGCCTGCACCAGCGCAGGCTGACTGGCCTTGCGCAGCAGCAGGTCCAAGCCCTGGATGCCATGCGTGCCCTCGTGGATCATGTTCAGGCGCTGGTCGCGCCAGAACTGTTCGACCGGCCAGTCGCGCGTGTAGCCCGCGCCGCCCAGCACCTGGATGGCCTGGCTGTTGGCCTCCAGACCCCACTGGCTGGGCCAGCTCTTGGCCACCGGGATGAGCAGGGCCAACAGTTGCGCCGCCTGCTCGGCGTCCGGGCCGCTTGAGCGCTGCTCGTCCACCAGTCGCGCGCAGAACAGGTTCAGCGCCAGAGCGCCCTCGGCCACGGCCTTCTGCTGCAGCAGCATGCGGCGCACGTCGGCATGGGCATTGAGCGGCTGCTGCGGGCCGCCGCGCCGCCCGGGCGCACGGCCCTGCACGCGCTCGGCGGCGTAGGCGCGCGAGACCTCGTAGCCGGCCATGGCCAGCATGGCCGCGCCCAGACCCACCCCGATGCGCGCCTCGTTCATCATGTGGAACATCTGTGCCAGGCCCTGGCCCTCGGCGCCGACGCGCCAGCCCAAGGCGGCGTCCGACTCCCCGAAGTTCAGCAGGCAGTTGCTGGTGCCCCGCCAACCCAGCTTGTGGTTGAGCCCCACGAGGCTGACGCCGTTGCGTGTGCCGTCCGGCCGGAACTTGGGCACGATGAACAGCGAGATGCCTGCGCTGCCCTCGGGCAGCGAGCCGTCTTCGCGCGGCACCTTGGCCAGCACCAGGTGCACGATGTTCTCGGCCAGTTCGTGCTCGCCGGCGCTGATCCACATCTTGCTGCCCTTGAGCCGGTAGCGCGCGCCCAGGGCGTCCCCACCATCCGCCTCGGCCCGCGTCGTCAGGTCACCCAGCGAGGAGCCGATGGCCGGCTCGCTCAGGCACATGGTGCCGAGCCAGCGACCTTCGATCTGCGGTCTCGCGAAGGCCTCGATCTGCGCCGGCGTGCCATGCGCCAGCAGCAAGCCGGTGTTGGCCACGCTGAGCATCGGGTAGCCCATGCAGCCTGGGCTGGCCTTGCTGAAGAAGGCATTGCCGGCCATCTCGACCATGCAGGGCAGCTGCAGGCCGCCGTGTTCGGCGTCCAGCCCTGCGGTGTGCAGGCCGGTGTCGAAGTAGGCGCGCACGGCTCGCGCGGTGCTGGCGGGTAGCTGCACCTTGCCGTCGGCATCGACCTTGGGCTCGTCGGTATCGCACGCCCGGTTGGCGCTCTGCCAGACCTCGCGCGCCACGCGCTCGCAAGCGTCGAGCATCTGCGCATAGTCCTCGCGCGACTGGCCCGCATGACGAGGCCTCGCGCACAGGGTCTCGGCCTTCAGCCAGTCAAACAGCAGGAAATCGAGCAGCGCGCGCATCACCAGAAGCCGCCGGGCTCGTGAGGCGTGGCGGCGAAGCGCGCCTGCAGCGCGGCGCGCTCGGCCGGGTCGCGCTGCATAAGCTCAAACATCGGGCCGCCCTTCCAGCGCGGAAAACCGTAGCCATGCAGGTAGACAAGGTCGATGTCCGAGGCACGCAGCGCGATGCCCTCGGCCAGCAGGCGCTCGCCCTCCAGGCCCAGGGCGAGCAGCAGGCGGTCGCAGATCTCCTGGTCGTCCACGACACGCACCACACGCCCCAGGCGCGAGCGGTGCGAGGCGATCAGCGCTTCCACCTTGCCCGAGGGCACGCCCAGGCGCGTGCCGCCCGGGTAGTCGTACCAGCCGGCGCCGCTCTTCTGGCCGTAGCGGCCGGCCTCGCACAGGGCGTCGGCCAGCGGCTGCGCGCGCCGCAGGGTGCCGGCCTTGGCGCGCTCCTGGCGAATGCGCCAGCTCACGTCGTTGCCCGCCATGTCGATCATGCGGAAGGGCCCCATCGCGAAGCCCCAGGCCTCGATGGCAGCGTCCACCTGCTGCGGGCTCGCGCCTTCATCCAGCAGGAACAGCGCCTGCTCGAAGTAGCGCTCGATCATGCGGTTGCCGATGAAGCCGTCGCACACGCCGGCCACCACGCAGACCTTGCCGATGCGCTTGCCGAACGCCAGGCTGCTGGCCAGCACCTCGGGGCTGGTGGCCGACCCGCGCACCACCTCGAGCAGCTTCATCACCGCAGCCGGGCTGAAGAAGTGCAGCCCGACGACCTCCTGCGGCCGTGCGGTGGCGCTGGCGATGGCGTTCAGGTCCAGGGTGCTGGTGTTGCTGGCCAGGATGCAGCCCGGGCGGCACAGCGCGTCCATGCGCTGGAAGATGCGCTGCTTGAGCGCGAGGTCCTCGTACACCGCCTCGATGACCAGATCGGCCTCGGCCAAGGCCGCGTCCTCCAGGCTGGCGCGCAGTTGGCTGCGCAGCTTGGCCGCCTTGTCTTCGGACAGGCGGCCCTTGTCGACCTGGGCGCCAAGGTGCTTGTCGATGGCCTTGAGTCCGCGCTCCAGTTGCTCGGGCTGGGGCTCGATCAGGTCCACGCTCAATCCCGCCATCAGGCAAGCCGTGGCGATGCCGCTGCCCATGGTGCCGGCGCCGATGACGGCGACACGCCGGATGGCACGCGTTGCGGTGTCGGCTGCCACGCCGGGCACCTTGCCAGCCGCGCGTTCTGCGAAGAAGGCGTGGCGCAGCGCGCGGCCCTCAGGTGTCGCCATCAGGCGCTCGAAGCCGGCTCGCTCGGCCTTCAAACCCTCGGCGAACGGACGGTCGGTGCTGGCAGCTACCGCTTCCACGCAGGCCAGCGGCGCCGGGTAGGCCAATGCCGCTGCCTTCGCGCGGGCGGCATTCAGCAGCGCATCGTCGGGTGCCACGCTGCGTTCGGAGAGCTTGGGGCAATCCATGGTGCCGCGCGCGAACTCCAGGGCCTGTTCAACCAACTCGGCAGCCGGCACGCAGCGGGCGATGAGCGCCTGACCCGGCAGCGCGGCCAGCTTGGCCGCTTTCATGGGCGTGCCGCTGGTGATCATTTGCAAGGCCGTGGCCAGACCGACGGCGCGCGGCAGGCGCTGCGTACCGCCGGCTCCCGGTAGCAGGCCGATGGCCACTTCGGGAAGGCCCAGGCTGGCGCTGTCAGCCACCACGCGGTGGTGGCAGGCCAGGGCCAGCTCCAGGCCACCGCCCAGCGCCAACTGGCCCACCGCCGCGACCACCGGCTTGGTGCAGGCCTCGATGCGCTGGGTGAGCTGCGGCAGGTTGGGCTCGGCCAGCGCGCTGGGCTGACCGAACTCGCGGATGTCGGCGCCACCACTGAAGGCGCGCTCGGAGCCCTGGATGACGATGGCGCGTACCGAGCCGTCCTGCTCGAGCCGCTCGATCGCTTCCCACAGGGCCTGACGCAAGGCCAGCGATAGGCCGTTGACCGGCGGGTTGTCCATGGTGAGCAAGGCCACGCCCTGCTCGATGCGTTCGTTCAGCATGGTGGGTAGGGGTTCAATCCAAAAGGGTTTCGACGAGGCCGCGCAATTCGCGCTTGTCGACCTCGCCGTTGGACAGCTTGGGAAGTTCGGGGAACGTCAGCGCGGCGCTTGGGGCTTGCCAGTCGGACACGCGCTTTTCATAGAGCGCGAGCAACTCTTCGGCGCTGGGGCTGGGTTCGCCAGCGCGTGCCACCACCACGAGCAGCGGCCGCTCGCCTTGCGCCTCATCGGCCTGAGCGATCACGGCGGCCTCCGCCACGCCAGGGTGCAAGAGCGCGATGCGCTCCAACAGCTGGGCACTGATCCACTCACCACCGCAACGGATGAGGTCTTTGCGTCGATCCGTCAGGGTGACGGTGCTATCGGGTGCGATGCGGGCAATGTCTCCCGTGGGCAACCATTGGCCCGGCACATCCGGAATCTGAACCAGCGGGGACTCCGCCTCTCCCAGATAGCGCTCGAGAACCCAAGGCCCGCGCACCAGCAGTTGGCCTTCGGCAATGCCATCGCGCGGCAGGGGCCGGCCGTCGTCGCCGACCAGGGCCAATTCCACACCGAACACCGGCCTGCCTTGCGGCAAACGGCCGTCAGCATCCGGACGCAAGAGTTCGCCACGCGCCACCAGGGCCGGCGGCGCCACCTCGCTCATGCCCCAGGTATGGACCACCTCCACGCCAGACCACGCACGCAGGCGCTTGAGCAAGGCCGGCGGAAACGCTGCAGCGCCCACCGCGGCGCGACGAAGCGAAGCCGGGTGATCGCCAGCCTGATCCAGATGATCGAGCAACTCCAGCCACAAACTGGGCGGCCCGGCGGCCATCGTGACGCCTTGCTCACGCATGGTGGCGGCCAACACGGAGGCATCCAGCCCCGGCGGCACCAGCACCAGCTGGGCACCTGTGAGAGCGGCGCACAGGCACAAGGCCCAGCCTCCGCTGTGCGAGACCGGCAGCAAGGGCATCAGCACATCGGTCCGCGACAGACCGTAGGCATCGGGCAAGGCGGCCGAGAAAGCCTGCAACACCGCCGCACGATGGCTAGTGGCCACACCTCGCGGCCAACCGCTGTTGGCCGCGGTGAAGCTGATCAAGGCGGCTCGGTTTTCGTCCACCTCGGGCCAATGCCAGTCCGGATCGTCGAAGCCCAGCAGCGAGTCGGCGTCCATCAAGGTCGGGCCGAAGCCACTGTCGGGCAGCGCCTCCGGCCCGCCGAACTGGATGTAATGGCCCACGCTGCCGAGTTGCAATTGCATGGCCTCGACGAGCGGCGCCATCTGCGCATCGAACACCAAGGCCTGTGCCTCCGCGCGGTTGACGGCATAGATGAGCAATTCGGGAAACTGGCGCGGATTCAGCGTCAACGCCGTCATGCCGCCAGCAGCCGTGCCCAGCACGGCTTCCAGCAGGCCATGGGTATGCCAACCCAGGAAGGCGACCACGCTGCCCGGACGCAAGCCCAAGCGTTCCCAGACTTGCCCCCAAAGACGTGCGCGGCGCTCCAGGCCCCGCCAGTTGCCACGCGAGACCTGCCCGTTGGGGCCAAGGCTGACCACGGCGGTGTCGCCGTGTTCCCGTGCGGCGTGGCGGAGCAGGCTTGCGAGGTCCAGGGGAAGCATCATCATGGCGCTTTGATCTTAGGTGGCCGCCCCGGCCAAACTGGGCCACCCGGCCCCTGGCCATCCTGGGAAAGACCCGCGAAGGCATGATGCGAGGCATGAGCAATTACCCCATCCAAAAGACCGACGCCGAGTGGCGCGAGCAACTGGAACCACTCGAATACGAAGTGACCCGCCATGCCGCGACCGAGCGCGCCTTCACCGGCCGCTACTGGGACCACTGGCACTCCGGCGACTACCACTGCGTAGGCTGCGGCGCCCTGCTCTTCCAGTCGGAAACCAAATTCGATGCCGGCTGCGGTTGGCCCAGCTACAGCGAAGCGGCGGACGCCGAGTTGGTGGAGCGGGTGCGCGACCTGAGCCACGGCATGGTCCGCGTGGAGGTGCGCTGCAAGCGCTGCGGCAGCCATCTGGGCCATGTTTTCCCGGATGGCCCGGAGCCCACCGGAGAGCGCTTCTGCATCAACTCGGCCGCCCTACACTTCGCGCCCCGTTGAAGACCCGCCTGCCTGTCCCTTGAAGATCCTGCTCGACTTTCTGCCGTTGGCGCTGTTCTTCGGCATGTTCAAGTACGCCGAGTCGAACCGCGAATGGGCGGCCGCCTTCGCCACCAGCCAACTGGGATTCATGGTCTCGGGGGGCGTCATCGGCAGCGAAGAGGCGCCGGTGCTGCTGGCCACCGTGGTGGTCATGCTCGCCACGCTCTTGCAGGTCCTGTATCTGAAGGCCACGAAGCAGAAGGTCGACGCCATCCTCTGGGTCAGCCTGGCCCTCGTGGTGGTGCTGGGTGCGGCCACCGTGTATTTCCACAGCGAGACCTTCATCAAGTGGAAGCCGACCGCGCTTTACTGGGCGATGGCCCTGGGCTTTTGGGCCGCCGAGGCCTTTTGGGGCAAGAACGCGCTGAAGGCCATGCTCAAGGACGTACCGCTGCCCGAGTTCGCCTGGAAGCGCATGAACTGGATGTGGGTCGGCTTCTTCGCGGCCATGGGCGTGCTCAACCTGTGGGTGGCCTACAGCTTCAGCACCTCGACCTGGACCAACTTCAAGGTCTTCGGCACCACCGCGCTGATGCTGGTCTTCATCGTCGGCCAGGGCTTCTACATGAACCGGCACCTGCCGCCGGCCGACGAAGCCCAGGGCGACGGCAAGCCCTGATTCGGACGTGGTTCGCGCCGACCTCGACACCCTGAGCCAACGATTGCAGGTGCTGCAACCGCAGCATCTGCAATGGCAGGACGACTCGCACCTGCACTCCGGCCATGCCGGCGCGCGGGAAGGCGGCCACTACCGGCTGCTGCTGGTCAGCGCACAGTTCGCCGGTCGCAACCGGGTGGCCCGCCACCGCCTCATCTATGATGCCCTCGGGCCCTTGGCCGCTGCCGGGGTGCATGCCCTGAGCATCGACGCCAGGGCGCCCGAAGAAGTTTGAAAGTCGTGCACCGCTTGGCGTGGTGCGCCGTTTGACCCTCCCCTCGTCAGTCCTCTCCCCGATGAAATCCACCCTGATCGCCGCCGCCCTGATGGCGGCCGTTGCCGGCGCGCAAGCGCAGAACGTCGCCACCGTCAACGGCAAGCCCGTGCCGCTGAGCCGCGTGGAAACCATGATCCAGCAGATCACCAAGAACGGCCAGCAGCGCTCGCCCGAAATGGAAAAGCAGGTCAAGGACGAGGTCGTGCACCGCGAGATCCTGATGCAGGAAGCCCAGCGCCGCGGCATCCCGGCCAGCAAGGACTTCCTGAACCAGATGGAACTGGCCCGCCAGGCCATCCTGATCCGTGAGTTGCAGTCCGGCTACTTCAAGCAGAACCCAGTGTCGGACGCCGACGCGCAGAAGGAATACGACGCGGTGAAGGCCCAGCAAGGCGGCCAGGAATACCGTGCCCGCCACATCCTCGTGGAGACCGAGGAAGAAGCGAAGAAGATCATTGCCGACCTCAAGCTCGGCGCGAAGTTTGAGGACCTGGCCGCCAAGAGCAAGGATCCGGGCTCGGCCGCCCGCGGTGGCGACCTGGATTGGGCCAATGCCAACGGCTACGTGCCCGAGTTCAGCCGTGCCATGGTGGCGCTGAAGAAGGGCGAATTGACCGAGACGCCGGTGAAGACGCAGTTTGGCTTCCACGTCATTCGACTGGATGACGTTCGTGAGGCGACCTTCCCTCCGTTCGATCAGGTCAAGGCCCAGGTGATGGAGCGCATCAAGCAAGTTCGCTGGGCCGAGTTCCAGCAGAAGCTGCGTGAAGGCGCCAAGACCGACTACAAGTTCCAGTGATCCGTCACTGAGCCCACAGGCCGCGAGCGAAAGCAAGCGGCCTTTTTCGTGCCTGCCGCCAAACTCGCCCGCCGCTGGCTTCCCAAGCCCGACGAACTGGTCCGCATCCAGGGCCTGGGTTGGCTTGGCCGGTATCTGCAGCCGCGCCCCTGGCTGTGGGTGGCCCACCGGCGCAAGGTGGCGCTGGGCGTGGCGATCGGCTTGGGCGTCGGCGTCGTTCCCTTGCCGATCCAGATGCTGCTGGGCGCCGTGTGCGCAGTGGCCTTGCGGTGCAACGTCGCCGCGGCAGTCGCAGCCACCTGGCTGACCAACCCCTTCACCTTGGTGCCGATCTGGGGCCTGGCCTTCTGGCTGGGCGGGCTGGTGATCCCATCCGGCGATGTGAGCCAGGCACCGGCCGCACTGGCGCTGGAATGGACCTCGCCTGCCACCTGGGTACCCGCGTTCTGGGCCTGGTTGCAGGCGATGGGACCGACCTGGCTGGTGGGCATGCCCCTGGCCGCCCTGGTACTGGGCGTAGCCGCCTACGCGGTGGTTTTCTACGCCTGGACGGTCGTGATCAAGCTGGAACGGCGGCGCCGTCTGGCGCAACGGGCGAGGCGCCCTCGGCCACTTCACTGAGCCGGCCGGCCTCGATACGGAGTTGCCGCTGGCAGCGGGCGGCCAGGCGCTCGTCGTGGGTCACGAGCACGAGGGTGGTGCCCGACTCACGATTCAACTCGTCCATCAGCGCCATCACCTGTGCGCCGGTCGCGTGGTCGAGGCTGCCCGTCGGTTCATCGGCCAGCAGCAGGGCAGGCTCCACCACGAAGGCGCGCGCCAGCGCCACGCGCTGTTGCTCGCCGCCGCTGAGCACGCGTGGGCGGTGTTGCAGGCGCTCGCCCAGACCCACGCGCTGCAGCATGCGCGTGGCCCTGGCTTTGGCCTGTGGGTCGCCGCGCAGCTCCAAGGGCAGCATGACATTCTCGAGCGCGGTCAGATTGGGCAAGAGCTGAAAACTCTGGAACACGAAGCCGATGCGCGCGCCGCGCAGTGCCGCGCGGCCGTCTTCATCGCGTGCAAACAAGTCCTGCCCTTCGATGAGCACGTGGCCCGTGCTCGGTGTGTCCAGCCCCGCAAGCAAGCCCAGCAAGGTGCTCTTGCCCGAACCCGACGCGCCGACGATGGCCACCGATTCCCTGGGAAACAGCTGAAAAGACAGGCTGTGCAGAATGGTCAATGCGTCACCGCCGGCATCGCGCACGGTTTTGCTCAGTTCACGCACTTCAACAATGGCTTGCTTGGGTTCGGACATGCTTTCTCGACGTCGCTTTGTCGCGCAATGTAGCGGCGCCCTGTTCGGGCTCGCTTCCGCAGGGGCTTGGGCGGCGTCCACCCGCGGCACCGTGCTGGTGGTCGGCGACAGCCTGTCGGCGGAGTACGGCATTGCGCGGGGCAGCGGCTGGGTGGCGCTCTTGGAGCAGCGCCTTCAAGCCCAGGGACTGCGCTATGGCGTGGTGAACGCCAGCATCAGTGGCGACACCACCGCGGGGGGGCGGACGCGTCTGGCTCCCTTGCTCAGCATGCACCGCCCCTCGCACCTGATCATCGAACTGGGCGGCAACGATGCCTTGCGCGGCATGCCGCTGGCGCACACCCGGGAGAACCTGGTCGCCATGGTCAGAGCCGGCAAGGCCGCCGGCACCCGCCCGCTGCTCGTGGGCATGCAGCTGCCCCCGAACTACGGCGCCAGCTACGGGCGCCAGTTCGCGGCCCTGTTCGAAGAAGTGGCCAGCGCCGAGCGCGTACCTGTGGTGCCTTTCCTGCTCGCCGCCTTCGCCACACGGCCCGACGCTGAGAGTTGGTTTCAGCCGGACCGCATCCACCCGCTGGCCAAGGCGCACCCGCTGATGCTGGACACGGTCTGGCCGGTGCTCAAGCGCATGCTCTGATCAACGTGCCTCGTGGCGGCGCGGGCCGGCCTCATCGTCGCGCCCCGACCGACGCGGGGGCTCGGTGCGCTGCACCGGCGGACGCGATTCAGCACGCGACTCGGCTCGCGGTTCAGCACGCGGCACCTCGATGCGACGGACCGGCGGCTCGGGCATGCGGGCACCGTCGCGTGGCTGGCCCTGCGGGGGATCGAACGATGGGGCACGCCATGGCACGGGGCGGGCGTCCTCCGTGCGGTCCTGGCGGGGCTCGGGGCGTGGTTCCGAGCGAGGCTCCACGCGGTCACTGCGCCAGACCGGCGCAGGCACGCGGCGGGGCTCGTCGGCCGAGCGTTCGATGCGATCCTCTCGATCGTTTCGCTCGGCTCGGTCCGCACGCTCACCTCGCCATGGCAGAACCTCCCGGCGCGGCTCCTGGCTCTGAGGAGCAGGTGGCATCGGCGCCGGTTGGACCACGGCAGGCGCGGCCGGCGCCGCATCACGAGGCGCCTCTGGCGGCGAACGCAGGGGCAGGTTGCCGCGCGACGGACCCGCTTCGCCGACCACGGGCTGCGGCTCGCGACCGGCTTCACGCATCCACTGACGGGTGGGTGCTTGAGGCAGCGGCACCCAGGCCTGAGCAGAACCGACCGCAGCCCCTTCCACGCGCACCGGCATGGCACGCCGCGAAGGCCCCGCCTCGGCGCTGAAGGTGCTCAGGGCACCCGGCACGGCACGGTTGTGCCCCACCCAGCCGCTGGGCGCCGTGGGACGGCGAACGGTGTGGGGATCGGGGTCGATGCGCCGCAAGTAGCCCGGGCTGTGGCGGTACCAGGGGCGGTAGCTTTCATAGGGCGCGAGCGGCACCCAGGCCACAGGCGGTGCATGCCGGCCTCCGATCTGCACCCCCACCTGGACGCCACCACCATGACCCACCCAGGCCACCAGAGCCGGCGCGAAGACCGGGCGCGGCACCACCACGCTGCCCGGCGCCCAGCACCACCGGCCACGCCAGTGCACCCAGCGGCCGTAGTGGCTGGTGGCGTAGCCCCAGGGATGGTCGTCCACCCAGGTCCAGCCCCAGTGGCGTGCCCAGATCCAACGGCCTTGGCGGAACGGCACCCAGTCCACCGACACGCGCAGCGGGAACCAGAGCGGGCCGAACTCGCTGCTGGTCTCCCAGCGCCCATACGCGTCGAGTTCCTCGGCACCGTTCAGTTCGGGCGACACATAGCGGTAGGCCGGCCGGTCGCGCCACGCGAAGGACTCGCCGCGACCGAAGCCCAGGCTCGCGCTGAGCCAGTCGCCGAAGGCGTCGTGGCGCAGCATGCGGCTGCGCTCCGCACGCGGACCGGCCTCCCACCACAGCTCCACCTGCTCGGGGGCCTCCAGCAGCACCGGCGCGTCGTCAGCGCCACGGTGATCGAAACGCAGCCGCCCTTCGTAGGTCTGTGCCCGGCTGGCCTGCCGCAGCTGGTCAATGCGGTAAGCCCCGGCCCGCTCGAAGGAGAAGCGGCCTTCGCGGGTGCGCACCAGCGCGTCTTGGGCAACCTCACGAGTCAGCCAGCGAAGCGCCAGCGCGCCTTGCTCCAGGTCGAGGTCGATGCGCGCCTCGTCGAGCCGGCGGATTTCCAGCTCGCCGCGTTCGTCCAGCCAGAGCCCGTGGGCGCCGATGCGCAGCCCCAGCCGACCTTCGGGGCCCACCCGCACCCGATCCCCCTCGGCGAGCGTTTGGTTCCGCAGCAGAGGCTGCCATTGGCGCTCTTCGGCGTCGTACCAGAGCACCTGACCCTGCAGTTCAGCCACCCGCGCCACGCGGGTGGGGGGGTCACGGTCGTAGCGGTCGGCGCGGTCGCCCAAATCGTTCGCCAGCGCCGGAAGGCTCAGCAAGAAGGTCCCCAGAAGCAAGAGCAATTGCACGCCGAACCAGCGGCGCAGGGGCATGGGAAGGGAGGGGTGGTCCAAGTCGCGTCTCCGGCCTGCATGGACGCAGGTCGACGCACAACGCGGCAGACCTGGGTTCGGTTGTCAGCGTCGAGGCTCAGTCGTCAGCGCCGGCATCCAGGCCTGGGAACAGCACCTCGGTGAAACCGAAACGTCGAAAGTCGGTCACCCGCATCGGGTAGAGCACACCGTCCAGGTGGTCGCACTCGTGCTGCACCACCCGGGCGTGAAAGCCCTCGGCCTCGCGTGCCAGCGTTCGCCCTTGCAGGTCTTGGCCCCGGTAGCGGATGCGGCGCGGTCGCGCGACCACGCCGCGCAGCCCGGGCACCGACAGACATCCTTCCCAGCCCTCTTCCAGGTCGCTTCCAAGCACCTCGATGACCGGGTTGATCAGCAAGGTCTCGGGCACCGGCGGCGCCTCCGGGTAGCGCTCGTTGCGCTGGAAGCCGAACAGCACCACGCGCAAATCGACCCCGATCTGTGGCGCAGCCAGTCCGGCCCCGTTGGCGGCGGCCATGGTGTCGCGCAGGTCCTGCACCAGTTGGTGCAGCTCGGGCGTGTTGAACTCAGTGACAGGCTGGGCGACGCGCAACAAGCGTGGGTCACCCATTTTCAGGATGGGCAGTACGGCCATCGGCTATGGTTCCTCGGATGAACGATCGCATTCTTCCCGACTACAGCGAAGACCTGGGCCATGGCGTGTTCCAGATCGACACCGGCTTCGGCCGCCCCCGCTTCGACGCCGCCTACCTGCTGGTGGACGCAGGCCGTGCCGCCTTCATCGACTCGGGCACCAACTTTGCCGTCCCCAGGCTGCTGGCCACCTTGGAGGCCCTGGGCCTGGCGCCCGAAGCGGTGGACTACGTGATTCCCACCCATGTGCACCTGGACCATGCGGGTGGTGTCGGGCTGCTCATGCAGGAGTTGCCCGCCGCCACCTTGATCTGCCACCCGCGGGGTTTGCGGCACATGGTGGATCCCTCGCAGCTCTGGGCTGGCGCGACTGCCGTTTACGGCCCGGAGGTCATGGCCCGCGACTATGGCCAGCTGGTGCCGGTGGCCGCCGCCCGTGCCCGCGCCAGCGAAGACGGCATGTTGCTGAAGCTGGGCACCCGCGAGCTGCGCCTCATCGACACCCCCGGCCATGCCCGACACCACCACTGCATCTGGGACCCGGTCAGCCAAGGCTGGTTCACCGGCGACACCTTCGGCCTCTCGTACCGCGAGTTCGACGTCGACGGTCGCCCCTGGGCCCTGCCCACGAGCACCCCGGTGCAGTTCGACCCCGAGGCGCTGAAAGCCAGCCTGGCGCGCCTGCTGGAGCCGCGACCGCAGTGCATGTACCTGACGCACTTCGGCCGGGTGCGCGAGGTGCCGCGGCTGGCCGCGCTGCTCGTCGAACTGGTGGATCGCATGGTCGAGGTCGCCCGCGCCGCGCAGGCCGAGCGCCATGAACGCATCAAGCGCGACCTGCTGACTGTTTATGCCGACAGCCTGCGCGCTCATGGATGCTCGATGGCCAAGGCGGAGATCGCCCGACTGCTGGAAGTGGACCTGGAATTGAATGCACAGGGGCTGGAAGTCTGGCTGGAGAAGCCACCGGTTCGCTGAACCGCGGCCTCATTCGCCATGCCCCAGGGTTTGCCCGCCCCCGCGGTCCAGGGGTTCTGCGCACAACCCCGACACGATTCGGTCATTCGTCACAGCAAACTCGCGTCAGGCATTGCTGAGTCGGTCTTGCCGAGTCGCTCTTCCGCTTCTTCCATCTAGAGAGGTCCCTTCGATGAACGCTTTCTCGCTTTTCAGCGGTCTGGCCAAACTGGCTGCCGCGGCGGCCCTGTGCCTGCCTTTCCTTGCCCACGCCAAGAGCTCTCCAACCGGCGGCAGCGCGCTGACCGGTCAGCGCAGCGCGCAAATCGCTGTGGGTCCGAACGCGACGACGCAATTCCTGTTCGATGTGAGCGGCATCCTGAGCTACGAAGCCATTGGGAACGCCATGAACGAAGTGAGGACGATGAACATCGGCGCGAATGCTCGCGTGGTGGGCATCGGCTGGGACGTGACCTTGTTTGCGGACGATCCGAGCTGGCTGTCCGAGATTGGCGTCAGTTTCGGCAGCTCCGCTGCGAGCTTCGTCAATCTGCGCCCTGGCGCCGGCGAAGACGGCCCCGGCACGATGAGCTTCAGCAGCGACGGCATCGTCGATCTGGTCGGCCTCGGCTTTGACTTCGCCGTGGACGCCGACGGCCAGCTGCGCATGGAGTTCTTCGAGGCCTTCAATGACTTCGTGGGCGATTGGGACGGCCGCTGGGAATCCGGCACGCTGACCATCCTCACCGTGCAAGCGATCCCCGAACCCGGCACCTACGCCATGCTGGCCCTGGGCCTGGGCGTGCTGGGCGTGGTGGCTCGCCGCCGCAAGGCCGCCTGAGCCAGCGTCCACATCGCTCTCCTTTGATGAAGCCCCGCAGCCTCCAGGCTGCGGGGCTTTTTTATTCGGCGGTCGATTCGCCCGGCCGGCGTGGGAAGGGGGCGATGACTGCCGCCAGCACTGAGGGAATGGCAGCAAACATGACGATGATGAAGTAGATCTGGTAGCCCACATGGTCGGCCAGCGGCCCCGAGACCATCTGCGTCGGCACCAAGGTCAGGTTCATGATCGAGTTCGCGAAAGCGTAGTGCGTCATGTGGAACTTGCCCGGGGAGATCTGCTGCATCATGTACAGCATGTTGGCCACCATGCCGAAGCTGTAGCCGAACTTCTCCAGCGTCACCAGCGTGGCCACGGTCCACAGCGACACCTGCTCCCCCGGCCCTGCCATCTGCGACAGCACCACGAAGCTCAGGTGCGGAATGTTCAGGCAAAGCGCCATGAAGATCAGGGTGCGCCGGTTCAATCCGTACTTGGCCAGAAAGGCCCCGCCCAGCAAGCCCCCGGCCAAGCTGACCGCTGTGCTGACGGTGCCGTCAATCAAGCCCTTCTCCTTCAGGCTCAGGCCGATGCCCCCCTGCTCGGGCAAGGCCTGAAGGAACAGCGGTCCTTCCACCAGCAGCAGTCCTTCTGAGCTGCGGTACAGGAAGACGAACAGCAGCATCCCCCAGATGCTTTCCTTCTTGAAGAAGTCGACCACCGCCGCCCAGAAGGTCTGCGCCACCTCGCGCGCATGCGCGGGCTTGCGTCCCACGCCACCGGTGGGCAGGAAGCGCCAGTGATAGAGCGCCAGCAGCGCCAAGGTGGCGGCGGCCAGCACCATCGCCCAGCGCCAGGCTTCGGCGGGGTCGAGCCGGTAATCCTCCTTCAGCGTGCCCGCGAACCACACCACCACGGCCGTGCAGAACAGCCGACCCACGTTCCAGAACACCCCTTGCACGCCGATGAACCGCGCCTGCCCCTTCTCATCCAGGCTGGTGATGTAAACCCCATCCACGCAGATATCCTGCGTCGCGGAAGCGAAGGCCATCACCCACAGCACGGCAATGGTGATCTGGAAGTAGTTCGGCAGAGGCAGCGCCACGGCAATGCCGCACAGCAGCAGCGCCATCAAGCCTTCCATGGCCAGCACGAAGAATTTCTTGGTGCGGTACATGTCCAGAAAGGCTGCCCAGAACGGCTTGAGCGACCAGGCAATGCCGATGCTGGCCGTGGCCAGCGTGATCTCGCTGTCGCTGTGGCCCATGTCCTTGAACATGGTGCCGGCCACCCAGATGACCAAAGCGAACGGGATGCCCTCGGCCAGATAGGCGGTGGGCACCCAGGTCCAGGGGCTGCGCCGTGCGGCAGGCAAGGGGGCGGGGTTCAATGAAGACATGGCGGGCTCTTTGCTGAAATCGACAGTAACCAAACGGCGACCTGCCGGCACGATGGCGTCTAACCGTCACCCATCCTTCAAGCCGGCTGTCAACGTTGTCATTCTTGACAGGACAAGGGCTTGCAAGAACAGGTGGACGCCCTCCTCGACGCCCCCAAGGAAGACATGGGGCGGGATGCTAGGCACGTAACCGGTGCGAACCGCTCGTGACTTACGCGCATGCCGCGCGCCCGCCTCCGGCTCGCGCCGTCAGTGCGAATGACCGAGCGAAGCCAGCGCCATCAGCAGCAGGCCGCCGCCAATCCAGCCCACCTGCATCAGCGTCTCGCGCCAGGGCAGCCGGCGCTGCATCTGAGGAATGAGGTCGGCCACCGCGACATAGATGAAGCTCGAGGACGCCACCACCATCAGGTAGGGCAGCAGCCCCTCGAAGGGCGTGAACAGGAAGTAGCCCAGCACCCCACCCACAACGGCCGCCAAACCGGACAACGCATTGAACGCCAACGCCCGCGCGCGGCTGAAGCCGGCATTGAGCAGCACCAGGTAGTCGCCCACCTCCTGCGGAATCTCGTGCAGCACCACGGCTGCAGCGGTCAGCCAGCCCAGAATGGGGTCCGCCAGAAAGGCAGCCGCGATCAGCACCCCATCGCAAAAGTTGTGGATGCTGTCGCCAATCAACACCGCGTAGCCGCCCCGCCCTGCCTGCTCGGCGTCGTAGTGGTGATGGTGGTGGTGCCCATCGCCCTCGTGGTGGTGGCTGTGCCGGTACAGCTCCACCTTCTCCAGCAAGAAGAAGAACATGAGGCCGCCGAGCAGGCACAGGAAGAGCTCGTGGCTGCCGGCCTGGCTCTCGAACGCTTCGGGCAGCACATGCAGCAGGGAAGCTCCCAGCAGCACGCCGGCCGACAGGCTCACCAGGTGTTGGACCAGGCGTCCCAGCAGGGCCTGTGAAAGCAGGGCCGAGATGCCCACCGACAGCAGGCCGCCGGCCAAGGTGGCCAGCACGATCGAGAGCAGGGTCATGACTTATTGAGAAGACGTAATCGTCATTCTCGCAGCTGAGAATGCCGTCCATGTCTGCACAACAACACCGCTGGGGCGCCGACGCCCTGGCCGCCATCGATCTCGGCTCCAACAGCTTCCGCCTCGAAATCGCCCGCCTGCGTCAGGGCCGCTACGAAAGCCTGGCGTACTGGAAGGAGCCGATCCGCTTGGGCGCGGGGCTCGACGCTCAAAACCACCTCACCGAAGCCGCCATGCAGCGCGCCTTCGACTGCCTGCGTCGCTTCGGCGCCGAGCTGCAGGGTTTCGCCCCTGAGCGCGTGCGCGCCGTGGCCACGCAGACCCTGCGCGAGGCCCGCAACCGCGACGCCTTCCTGGCACGAGCCCATGGTGCACTCGGGCATCCGGTGGAGGTGATTGCCGGCCGCGAGGAAGCACGTCTCATCTACGCCGGCGTCTCGCGCCTGCAACCCAGCAGCGCCACGCAGCTGGTCATCGACATCGGCGGGCGCAGCACCGAGCTCATCCTCGGCCACGGCGCCCAGCCGCTGCGCGCCGAAAGCTTCGCCATCGGCAGCGTCGGCCTCACCCTGCGCTGTTTCGCCGACGGCAAGCTCACGGCCGAGGCCTTCCGCCAGGCGCAGATCGTGGCCGCCGCCGAGCTCGAAGAAGCGCTCACGCTCTTCGCCCGCGGCCGCTGCGAGCCTGCCTGGAGCGAGGCCCTGGGCGCCAGCGGCACGGTGGGCGCGCTGGCGCAGATCGCCGAATCGGCCGGCCTCTCGAAAGACGGCAGCATCAACGCCGCCGGCCTGCGCTGGTGCATGGAAGCCTGCATCCGCGCCGGCCACGTCGACCAGCTGCAACTCCCCGGCCTGAAGGACGACCGCAAGAAGGTCGTGGCCGGCGGCCTCGCCATCCTCTACACCCTGCTCAGCCTCTTCGACATCGAGCGCCTCAAGCCCGCCAAGGGCGCGCTGCGTCAGGGCCTCGTGTTCGACCTCGCCGAACGGCTGAAATTGCACGAGCAGCAAGACAGCGAGGACCTGCGCGAACCCACCGTGCTGGCCTTGCAGCAACGCTTCGGCGTGGACCGCGCCCAGGCCGGCCGCGTGCGCAGCCTGGCCCAGCGCCTGCACCGCGAACTCGACCGCAAGGCCGACATCGAGCACCAGCTCGAACTCGGCTGGGCCGCCGCCCTGCACGAAATTGGCCAGGCTGTCTCGCACCACGACCATCACCGCCACAGCCACTACCTGATCACCCACCTCGACGCGCCTGGCTTCAGCCAGGACCAGCTGCGCCGCATGGGCCACCTCGCCCTGGGCCAACGCGGCGGCCTGCGCAAGCTCGAAGCCGAGTTGCGCGACGAAAGCCTGCTCTGGCAGCTGCTCGCCCTGCGCCTGGCGCTGGTGAAGTGCCACGCCCGCGAGGCCATCCAGGAAGACCGGATGGCCGTGCGCCGCGAAGGCCGGCGCGTCACCGTGCGCATGGTGCCCGGCTGGGCGGCCACGCACCCGCAGGCGCTCTACCTGCTCGGCGAAGAAGCCAAGGCCTGGTCCAAGCTCGGTCTCATCGACCTGCAGATCCAGGCCTGACACCGAAACGTCATCGCGCGGTCACCGCCGCGCCACACGCTCGCGACACCATGGCGGCTCATGACAGCCCTTCTTCTGCCTGCCATGAACGCGTCGGCCCTGCACCTGCCCTCCCTCCCGGCGCCTGCCGCGCGAGACGCCGCACCCCGCCTGCGCTGCGATTGGGCCCGCGATGCGTCCGAGGTGCGTGAAGCCCAGCGCCTGCGCTTTCGTGTCTTCGCCCTGGAGCTGGGTGCCCGCCTGAGCCCGCCGGCCGGCACCCCGTATGGCTTGGATGCCGACGAGTTCGACCCCCACTGCGAGCACCTGCTGGTGCGAGAGCAAACGGAAGACGGCGCCCCCGGCCCTGTGGTGGCTTGCTACCGCCTCCTTGGCGCCTCGGCCGCCCTGCGCGTGGGCGGCTTCTACGCCGAGACGGCCTTCGACCTCACCCGCCTGCGCAGCCACCGCAACCGCATCGGCGAACTGGGCCGCGCCTGCGTGGCCCCCGAGCACCGCCGCGGCGCCGCCATGCTCATGATGTGGGGCGCCATCGCCCAGCGCATGCAGCAGCTCGGCCTGGACCTCCTCCTCGGCAGCGCCAGCGTGCCCGCGCTGGACGGCGGCAGCGCCGCCTGGGCCCTGTGGAACCGCCTGGCCGAGACGCAGATGGCCGGCATCGAATGGCGCGTGCGCCCTCGCCTGCCCTTGCACCCGGCCCTCGCCCCGCGCTCGGCGCTGGTGGAGCCGCCGGCTGCCCCGCCTCTGCTGCGCGCCTACCTGAACGCCAACGCCCGCATCCTCGGCGCCCCGGCCTGGGACGCCGACTTCCGCTGCGCCGACTTCCCACTGCTACTGCCTCTGCAAGACCTGCCGGCCAGCTACCGCCGGCGCTTTCTGGAAGCCCGCTGAGCCGGATCACCAGGAAGCCTCTGCCACCCAGCTGAGCTTCCGGTCTTCGCCACCAGGGTGAAGACCCGGGTCCGCATGAAGGGGAAAGAGCGCCGACCCGCTGGTGCGTTGTGGCATGCTGCGCCGCAACCACAACCAGAAAAGAACCGCCCCAGCGCGGTGCAGGGAGCAGGCCTTGGACGCCTTCACGCTGTCGGCAACCATTTGCCTGGCTGCGGCCATCATGGCCGCCAGCTTTCTCGCGCTGTACCTGGCCCATGCCGAACAGCGCTGCCTGCGCGACTGGGCGTTCGCGGGGGGCCTGTTCTTCGCCAACAGTGCCCTGGCCCTGCTGCTCTTTGGTGGCAAGCCCCCCTACTGGCTGGCACCGGCGTTCATCAACACCCTGCTGGTGGCCGCGTATGCCTCGCTGCTCGTGGGGCTGCGCCGCTACCTGGGCCTGCGGCCAGGCTGGCCACTGCTCGGTGTGCTGGCGCTGCTGGTGTTTTCCGCACATGGCTTGCCCTGGATGCGCCAGAGCGTGGAGCACCGGCTGATGCTGCTGTGGCCCTCGCTCATGGCGATCAACCTCGCCATGCTCTGGACCATGTGGCGCAGCCCCGGCTTCGGCTGGCGCTCCGAGTTCGTGCCGCTGGCCGCCCTGCAGCTGTTCAACGTGCTGCAGCACGCACTGCGCCTCGTGCTCGTGCTCAGCGGCCAGGCCCAGGAACTGACGCTGATGGGCAGCAATTTCCTCCAGACCTCAGGCCAGCTGGCCCTGCTGTTCTTCATCCTGCTCAGCGGCATGGGCTGCGCGTTCGTCGTCATCGTCGGTCAGGCGCGGCAGCTGCGCGCGCTGGCTGAGCGCGACGCGATGACCGGCTGGCGCAACCGCCGCAGCCTGGAGCAGAGCATGACGCCCGAGCAGGCGCGCGCCCGGCGCCTGCAGCAACCCTTCGCGCTCATCCTGTTCGACATCGATCACTTCAAGCGCATCAACGACCACCATGGGCACGAGATCGGCGACCGCGCGATCTGCCACGTCACGCAGCTGGTGGCCGACGAACTGCGCGACTACGACGGCCGCTTTCGCATCGGCGGTGAAGAGTTTCTGCTGCTCATCCCCGCCGAGGCCGCCGCACACGCACCGGCCATCGCCGAACGCCTGCGCCGCCGCGTCGAGCAGACGCCGCTGGGCGAGCTGCTCATCACCGTCAGCGTCGGCTGCGCGCGGTTCCGCCCGGCGGCCGAAGACTGGCGGAGCACCCTCAAGCGCGCCGACGAGGCCCTCTACGCCGCCAAACGCAGTGGCCGCAACCGCAGCCTCGCGCACGAGAACCTGTCAGCCGACGGCGAGCCGCAGGCACAGCCCGCTTGACGCCGGCCCAGGCTCAGAAACTCAGGCCGCCGCCCACGCCCACCCAGCGCACCGTGTGCGCGCTCGCTTCGGCGCCCGCCCCCAGGCGCAGATTCGCCCGCGCCCAGTCGGCGTGTGCCTCCACATGCCAGCGTGGTGACAGCTGCCAGCGCAGGCCGCCCCCGAACCAGGGCCCGGTCTTGCGCGCTTGCGTGCTGGCTGGCTTCCAAGCTTCGGGCCGGTAGCTGCCACGCAAACTCGCCACGCCGGCCCGCCCAAGCAGCGACCAGTCCGCCGCGACGGGCAGCGAGCCCACCAGCGCCACCCCGGCCCCCGAGACCTTGGCCGCTGCAGTCGCCAGGCCCCACTCGCCGTCCACTGCCAAGCTGCCGAGCTCCAACGCCCAATGCGGGCTCAGCGCATGCGCCAGGCGCAGGCGCCCAGAGAGCTCGACCGGGCTGCAGCGCCCAAGTGCCGGGCACGGGCGATCGATACGTCCCCAGGAGAGATCGGCACTCCATCGCCAGCTCGCTGGCTCGGCGGCAGCTGCGTGGCCGCTGACCGCCGTCAGCATCCAAGCCATGGCGAGCGAGCGCGTGGACAACAGGGGATCGAGGTTCTTCATGGGGTTCCGCGTGGTGTAAGAAGACAGGGCTGAACGAAGGTGAAGCGGCGCCCGGCCTCCAGGCGATCAACGGGCAGGGCACGGGCTGAGCCCAGCGCCAGCCCGGCGCCCCCAGGCGCGCGGGCGGCGGTGCCCTTCGACGGGATGGGGGCTGACGCAAGCCGGTTCATGGCGGCATCCTGACCTCGCGGCCCGCGCGGGTCTTGAAGGATTCCGACATCGGCCACGGCCCTGCAGGCAGGGCGTCTCATCCGGGTGCGGGCCGGGCTGGCGGGCTTCAGCGGATGCCGGGGCTGCGGCGGGGCCGCGCGACCGCGGGCCGGGTTTGCCGCTTCAGTGCGGAGGCAGGTCGTCGATCAGTCGCCGCGCCGGCCCCGTGGTGCTGGGCAGGATCGCCTGATCGGTCACGACCAGCACGCTGCCGGGCCGCAAGCCGGGCAGCAAGGCCGCCAGAAAGCCGGACGGCAGCGAGACCCGCTCCAGCGCCGTGCGGTCCAGCGGCTGACCGGCCTCCGCCTCCTGTCCAGGTAGGGCGAGGCCGAACCAGGCAGGAGCCTGTCCTACCGGGTAGCCGGCCACCTCTCCGGGCAGCGTGCCCTCGCCCATCACGTAGGCGTGGGTGCCCCAGCCGGGAGCCGGCGCCCCCTGGCGAAGCACGATGCGGCTGCGGCCGATCTCCAGCCCCTGGCGCAGCACCACCAGGCGCAGGTCGCTCAGGCTGAGCACCAGAGCCAGCGGGCCGTCGCCGGGCGCCGCCTCAGGGGTCCAGCGCCAGGCCTCGCCCTCGCTCAGGCGCGGGGGGTCCAGGGGGGCACTGCCATCGCTGCGCACCGGCGCCAGCGGCCCGGGGTGCACGGCGCTGGTCGGCGACACCCCCTGCCGCGCCACCACCACCGTCATGCCGAGATGGGTGATCGCGAACAAGCGCCGCGCGAATTCGCTCGGCAGGTGCACGCAGCCATGCGACTCAGGGTAGCCCGGCAGCCCGCCCGCGTGCAGGGCCACGCCGTCCCAGGTCAGGCGCTGCTGGTAGGGCATGGGCGCGTTGTTGTAGAGGCTGCTGTGGTGGTTCTTGTCCTTTTGCAGCACGGTGAAGACCCCGGTCGGGGTTTCGTGACCCGGCTTGCCGGTGCTCACCGTGCTGATGGCCACCCGCACCCCGTTGCGGTACAGGTAGGCGCGCTGCTCGGTCAGGCTGACCAGCATCAGCAAAGGCCCTCCGCCGGTCTCGGCCGCCAACCAGATCCACTGCCCCGGTTGGAGGGCCTCGGGCAGGGTGTCGGCCGGGCTGGACTCGCGTGCGCCCCACACCGGGGTGGCGGCGCTGTCGGCCGCGACGCCGGCCAGGGTGGCGGCGCCCGCCGTCAGGAACAGACGACGGCGCCAAACGGGCAAGGCATCGGGCTTCATGGTGTGGCGAAGACTCGTGGAGCGTGGATGGCCCCGGCAGGCTAGCACCCCATTTTTGCGGCCGCTACGCTATGCGCCCATGATCACCAGAACCCTGCTCCTGTGCTGGGTCGGCGCGGCCCATCTCGCGGCCCATGCCGAGGCAGCCACGCCAGTCCAGGCTTGGACCGGCGACCTCGCGCTGGGCCTGCAGCTCAGCGATTCGGAGTCCAAGACCCGCCGCTACACGGCCAGCGCCGACCTCAGCCGGCGCCACCAGCGCAGCGAATTGAGCCTGGAGTTCGACCTGGACCGCGAGTACGTGAAGATCCCCGGCAACCAGGCCGAACTCGACCGCGATCGCTACGACCTGCGCCTTAAGTACCGCCACGACCTTCAGGACCAGGCACTGTTCGGCTACGTGTCCCCACGCTGGCGGCGCAACGCCAGTGGCTATTACGTGCAGGCCAAGGCCTTGCGCGCTGGCTTCGGCGGACGCTTTCGGCCCGTCGAACCCCTGCTTTTGACCCTGGAGGCAGGCGCCGGCTACCGCGTGGCGCGCGTCGAGGGCGGCGCCACGGCGCGTGAGGGCCTGGGCACCATCGCCGCGCAGGCGCGTTGGAAGCTCCGCCCCGGCGTCGAGTGGCGCCTGGAGTTCGCACACGAACAAAGCCGTGGGGAGCGTTACCGCACCCTGGAGAGCAGCCTTCACACCCGGATCAGTGAGCATCTGGGTGTGAAGGTGCGCGCCAGCTACGAGCGCGGTTACCCGTTCAGCAGCACCGACCCGAGCGCCGAAACCAACCTGGACGTGAGCCTGAGCTACGCCCTGTGAGGGCACGCCACTCCCTACGCGGCGGCGGGCGTCGCGGTCCTCCACGCGAGAGCTGCCTGAACGGCCCGAACTGCTGCTGAAGGCAGAGCAGGCGCCCTGCCCTTTCGCCCCGCGCTACAGCCTCGGCAGCTCCGCCCCATCCGCCGCCCGCCACGCCGCCTTCGCCAGCGCCACCTGCCGGCTGCCCTCGTCCTGCGCACCGCGCCGCTCGGCCAGCTGCGCCAGCGCCAGGTGCACCCAGGTGCTGGGGCCGTTCAGGCGCTGCGCTTCCTGGATCTCGCGCTCGGCCTCGTCCAGCTGGCCAGCGGCGAGCAGTGCGCCGGCCAGCGTCAGGCGGGCGCCGCCGCCAAGCATCGGCGGGTCGTTGCCGAGTTCGTCGTCGAGATCGGCGGCTTGGCGCAGCAGCGCGATCGCGGCCTCGTGCCGCCCCTCGGCGCGGGCGATGGCGCCGGCCAAGCTGGTCTGCAGCAGCGTCGCCATCTTGGGCGGCTTCTTCTCGCCCCAGAGCGTGGCGTCCTTGAGCAGGGGCTGCAGGCGCTCCACGGTGGCGAGTTCGGCCTTGGCCAGCGCCAGCTGGCCGGTATGCAGCTGCGCCAGGCCGCGCGCGTGGGCCACATAGACCTGCAGCAGCTCCGCGCCCTGGCCGGGCCCCGCCGGCGCGGCTGGCACCGGCTCGGCCAGCACCGCGTCCCAGCGCTGCAGGCGCACCAGGCTGACCCAGGGCAGCAGCTGCGCGTAGGCGCCCGCGCTGCCGCTGGCCTTGCCGAAGCGCTGCGCGTAGTCGCGCGCCGTCTGCAGCGACAGGCTGCTGCGCCCCTCCATCAGCGCCGCGTACCAGAGGAAGTGCAGGTGGTGGCCGTCCCAGCGGCCGCTGCGCTCCACGCCCTGCGCCTGCAGCAGGGCGTCGAAGCGCTTCTGCACGGTCAGGGAAGCGCTGAACCGGTCCCTGTGGGCGCGCCGCGACTTTTCGGGATGACTGGCCAAGGCGCGAGCCGCCGCCCAGGCTCGCGCCTGGGCAAGGTTCGCAACGCCGGCCATCGCCCGAAAAGTCGATGGCCCGAAGGGTTTGCGAAATAACCGGCCTGCTCGGTCGTTGGCGCGCTCGGCAGTCGGACGGCGAGTCCGACCTTCGCGCGCCGTCTACGAGCCGGCCGGTTCTCTCGCAAACGCGCTCCACAGGGACCGGTTCAGCGCTTCCCTAGGCCTGCTCGTTGGCGCGGCTGCCGTCGGCAAAGCGGCCAAGCTGCTTGTAGATATGGCTGCCCATGTGCACCAGGTGCGGCGACTCCGGCGCCACCGTGGCCAGCGCGTCGGCGGCCGGCTCGGCCTGGCGCGGGTCGGGCGAATGCTCGGCCACGTGCACATAGAAGTGCAGGGCGCCGGTGTGCTGCGGGTGCTGGCGGCTGGTGGCCGCCAGGCGGGTCATCACCTCGCCCACCTCGCCGTTCGGCGAGGGCCTGCTAACGCTACGGGAAGCCAGCGCGTTGCCATCCAGAAAGGGCGCCAACGAGGCGCGAAGGGAAGCTGGGGCTGCGGGCCCCAGCGAGCTTCGCAACGAAGTGGGCGCCCTTGTCTGGTGGCAACCCGAAGGGAACGGGTCTGGCCGGCCGTCATCCGTTGTTGCCGCCGTTCGGTGGATGCGCATCCACCTTCACGCCGGCGCCTAGGCTGGCGACCGGCCAGACCCGTTCGCGCGGCTTCCCGTAGCGTTAGCAGGCCCTACCCGGTCTGCCTGTCCCACCAGTCCCAGGGCAGGGTGCTCATCACCGCGTCGGCATACAGGGCGACGGCGTCCGGGTCCGCGGGGAACTGCTGCAGCACATCGCGCATGGCCGCCGCATAGGCCAGCTCCTGCGGGTCGACCTTTCGATCGCTCTTGCGGCTCGTGCACATCGCGCTGCCCTGCGCCTCGTAGAGCTTCTGCGCCTGCGCCTCGGCGCGGCCGTAGCGCACCGCCATGGCCTGGATCAGCGCCCGCTCCAGCGGCGATGCCGCCCCCGGCGAAGCGGCGGCCGCCTGCTGGGCGAGCGCCACATAGCGGCGGATCTCGCGCTCCGGCCCGCGCGACGGGTTGTTGATGTTCGGGCCCAGCGTGAATCGCCCCGGGTTTCCTAGACACCCGTGAGCCCCTGGGAATGGCGCTGCTCGAACGCCGCTGGGGATAGCCCGTCGTTGTTCGAGTGTCGCCGTGTCGGGTTGTAGAACATCTCGATGTAGTTGAAGACGTCGGACTTGGCGTCTTCGCGCGTCGCATAGATCTGCCGGCGCACGCGCTCGCGCTTGAGCAGTTGGAAGAAGCTCTCGGCCACCGCGTTGTCGTGGCAGTTGCCGCGCCGGCTCAT
>JAFLDE010000027.1 GCA_017302655.1 Burkholderiales bacterium | reverse complement strand
CGCGCCAGCACAGCGAGCAGCACCTCCACGCCCGCAGCGCCGCCGCCCACCATGTCGAGGTTCGCCGCGCCATGGCCGCGCCGCCAATCCGCCAGCCAACGCGGCCAAGCCTGCACCAGCGCATTGAGCGGGCGCAGGGTCAGCAGCGGGCCGGGGTGTGCGGGCGGCGACAGGGTGGAGCCGGTGTTGATGGACAGCAGGTCGAAGGGCAACTGCTCCCCCGGCGCCAGCTGCAGCTGCTTTGCAGGCGCGTCCAACGCCACGGCTTCGACCTGCAGCCAGCGCACGCCTGCCGCGCAACACAACGAGACCAGATCAATTTGCAGTGCCTCGGCTCCACAGCGCCCGGCCAGCCAGCCTGGCACGCTGCCGGAGTACAGGCTGTGCGGCTGCGGGCTGACCAGGTAGAGCTGCACGCCGGCGGTTGGGCGGCGCGCCCATTGCAGCAGAAGCAAGGCATGGGCGTGTCCTCCGCCGAGCAGCACGACACGCTTCATGCGAACCACTCCGGGCCCAGCGCGGCGAGGTCGGCCGGCTCGTCCACGTCGGCCACCGGTGCCAGTTCGGTCCAGCGCAGGCCCAGACCGCGCAGGCGCTCGCGGGTGTCGGCCATCACCTGCGGGGTGCTCCAGCGCATGGCTTCGAACAGCGCGGGCTGCGGCCGGCCGCGCAGGCCCACCAGGGCGTAACCGCCGTCCAGGGCGGGCACGAACACCGCGTCCACGTCCTGCAAGGTGCGGGCGGCTTCGCGCAGGCGGTCTGCGTCGAGCGCGGGCGCGTCGGTACCGATGAGCAGCGCCAAGGCGTGAAGGCGCAGGCCTTCGCTGAGGGCCAGGTGCATGCGCTCGCCGAGGTCGGCGCCTTGCTGCGCACCCAGTTCTGCATGGCCAGCGTGGGTGGCGAGGGCCGGGTGCGCGGCGTCGGGGCTGCCGAGCAAGCGCAGGCGCGCAAAGCCGGCGCTGCGCGCCTCTTGCAGGGTGTGCGCCAGCAGGCGTTCTGCCAGAGCGGCGGCCCCTTCGGCGCCCAGCGCGGGGATGAGCCGCGTCTTGGCCAGCCCGGGCAGCGGTGCCTTGGCCAGCACGGTCAGGCAGGCGTTCATCGGTAGGCCTCGACCAGCTGAGCGGCGGGCACGCCGCACCAGTAGCGCCAGCGCAGCTGCCACATGAGCCAGATGGTGCGCAGCGCACCGCGTTCGTCCCAGCGCCGGCCGGAGGTGACCACTGGGGTGGCGATACAGGCGGGGCGCTCGCCCTGGCGCTTGAGCCGCTTGCAGAGTTCGATGTCTTCCATCAGCGGCTGGTCGGGCAAGCCGCCGAGCTGCTCGAACAGCCGGCGTTCGATGAACAGCGCCTGATCGCCGGTGGCGATGCCGCTCCAGCGCGAGCGCCGGTTCATGAACCAGGCGACCACCGGCAGCCAGCGCGAGCGACCGGCGATGCGTACATCGAAGCGCCCCCAGCGTGCGCCGGAGGCCAGGGCCTGGGCGATGAGCGTGTCAGCGCCTTCAGGCAGGCGCGTGTCGGCGTGCAGGAAGAGCAGCACGTTGCCCGAGGCCGCGGCGGCGCCGGCGTTCATCTGCCGGGCACGGCCACGCGGGGCATCCACCAGGGCATCGACCCAGGGCGCCGCCAGCTCGCGGCTGGCGTCTTGCGAACCACCGTCCGCCAGGCGCAGCTCGTGCCCGCGCTGGCGCAGCGGCTGCAGATGCTGCAGCAGCGTCGGCAGGTTCGCCGCCTCGTTGAGCACCGGCACGATGACCGAAATCCGCACCGCTCAGCCCCGCTGCCAGTCGTGGTAGCGGCGCACCCAGGCCAGCAGCCCCTCGGGGGCATGGGCGCGCTTCCAGGCGCCGGCGGCGTACTTGTTGGCCTCCACCCAGGTCGGGTAAGCGTGGATGGTGCCGAGGATCTTGTTCAGCCCGAGGCCATGCTTCATGGCCAGCACGAACTCGGCGAGCAACTCGCCCGCGTGATGGCCGACGATCGTGACGCCGAGGATGCGGTCGCTGCCCGGCTGGGTCAGCACCTTCACGAAACCATGCGCGGCTTCGTCGGCAATGGCGCGGTCGAGGTCGTCGAGCCCGTAGCGCGTCACCTCCACAGCCATGCCTTGCGCCTGCGCCTCGTTTTCCGACAGCCCGACGCGCGCCACCTCGGGGTCGGTGAAGGTGACCCAGGGCACGAAGCGGTAGTCCACTGCAAAGCGCTTGAAGCGGCCGAACAGCGCGTTCACCGCCGCGTACCAGGCCATGTGCGCGGCGGTGTGGGTGAACTGGTAGGGGCCGGCCACATCGCCCACCGCGTAGAGGTTGGGGAACTTCAGCGACTGCAGCTTGTCGTTCACCGCCACGGTCTTGCGCGGGGTTAGCGGCACGCCCAGTTCCTCGAGCCCGAAGCCGCTGACGCGCGCTTCGCGGCCCACGGCGACGAGCAGGGTGTCGAACTCGATGGCGATCTCTCGCTCGCCCTGGCGCACCCAGAGCCGCTTGACGCCCTCGACCAGCTCGGCGCGCAGCGCCTGGTGGCCGGTGAGCACCCGCACGCCGTCGCGCGCCAGTGCCTGCGCCACCAGCTCGGACACCTCGGCGTCCTCGCGGCCCATCAGGCGCGGCGCCATCTCCACCTGGGTGACGGGCACGCCGAGCCGAGCGAAGGCCTGTGCCAGCTCGCAGCCGATGGGCCCGCCGCCGAGCACCAGCAGCCGGCCGGGGTGCGCGCGCAGTTCCCACAGGCTGTCCGAGCTCAGGTAGCCGACGTCGCTCAAGCCGGGAATGGGCGGCACGAAGGGCCGCGCGCCGGTGGCGATGACGATGTCGCGTGCCGTCAGGCGCGCGCCGCCGTCGATCTGCACCGTCCAGGGGTCGAGCAAGCGCGCATGGCCCTGCAGCACCTCGACACCCAGGCCGGTGTAGCGCTCCACCGAGTCGTGCGGCTCGATGTCGCGCACCACCCGCTGCACGCGCGCCATCACCGCCGCGAAGTCCACCTGCGGTTGCACGCCTTGCAGGCCCAACGAACTCGCCTCGCGCAGCGCCTGCGCGGCCTTGGCCGAGCGGATCAGCGCCTTGCTCGGCACGCAGCCGTAGTTCAGGCAGTCGCCGCCCATGCGATGGCTTTCGATCAGCGTCACCTTGGCCTTCACGGCGGCGGCGATATAGCTCGTCACCAGCCCGCCGGCACCGGCGCCGATGACGATCAGGTTGCGGTCGAAGCGCTGGGGCCGCGTGAAGCCGGCGTACACCTTGCGCCGCTGCAGCCAGGCCATCAAGGCCTTGGCCAGCAGCGGGAAGAAGCCGAGCAGCACGAAGCTGCCGAGCAGTGCGGGCGAGAGCACGTCGGACAGCGCGCCCACTGCGGCAAGCTGGGTGCCGGCGTTCACGTACACCGCCGTGCCGGGCAGCATGCCCAGCTGCGACACGCCGTAGTAGGGCAGGGCGCGCATCGGCGTCAGCGCCATAAGGAGGTTGACCAGCCAGAACGGAAACAGCGGCACCAGGCGCAGGCTCAGCAGGTACAGCGCACCGTCGCGTGCCACGCCTTCGTTCAGGGGTGCCAGGCGGGGGCCGAAGCGGCGCTGGATGGCGTCTCGCAGTAGGTAGCGCGCCGCCAGGAAGGCCAGCAGCGCGCCCAGCGAGGACGCGAAGCTGACCAGCAGCAGGCCTTGCCAGAAACCGAACAGCGCGCCGGCGGCCAGGGTGAGCACCGCCGCGCCAGGCAGCGAGACCGCCGTGACCGCCACGTAGAGCGCGAAGAAGCTGAGCGCCGCCTGCAGCGGCGCGCCAGCCACCTGCGCCTGCAGTGCCGCTTGCTGCGCCTTCAGGTTGTCCAGGCTCAGCCACTCGGCGAGCCCGTAGTGCCGCGCGGTCAGCAGCACCGCCAGCAGCGCGGCGGCGATCAGCGCGGCGCGCTTCATGCCGCCAGCGCCCCGCCGCAGCTCGATCCCTGGCCGGCCGTGCAGCCGTAGCAGTGCTGGGCCACGGCGATGGCGTCGCCCACCCCGTTCTCGGTGAGCAGTTCGCGCAGGTGCCGCCGCTGCGCGGGCAGCTTGAGCATCTGGTTGAAGTCGCAGTCGTACAGATCGCCCTGGTAGTCCACGCTGATGAGGCTGCGGCACATCACGGTGTCCAGGTTCTCGGCGTGGAAGTTGTCTTTCAGCAGCTTGATGTAGGGCTGGAACTGGCCCTTGCTGATCAAAGTGCTGCCGAAGCGCTGGATGGGCATGTTGGCCAGCGCGTACAGCTGGTTGAAACGAATGCCGAAGTGTGCGAACAGCTCGCGCTTGTAGTCGGCCTCCAGCTTGTCCTGCGGCGGCGGCAGGCTGGGACCCTGCGGGTTGTAGACCAGGTTCAGCACCAGGGCGCCGGAGCCGTAGCCGAGCGCGTTGAGGCGCTGCAGGCCAGCGATCGAGCGGTCGAACACGCCCTCGCCCCGCTGCGCGTCCACGCGCTCCAGGCTGTAGCAGGGCAGCGAGGCGGTCACCTCGACGCCTTGCTCGGCGAGGAACTCGGCCAGGTCTTCGTGGCCGGGCTCAGACAGGATGGTCAGGTTGCAGCGGTCGATGACATGCACGCCCAGGGCCCGGGCCGCGCGCACCAGGCGGCGGAATTCGGCATTCAGCTCGGGCGCGCCGCCGGTCAGGTCCAGGCTGCGCACCTGGCACACGCGCAGCACCTCGAGCACCAGATCGACGGTGGCCGCATCCATCATCTCGGTGCGCTGCGGGCTGGCGGCCACATGGCAGTGCAGGCAGCTCTGGTTGCACCTGTAGCCCAGGTTGACTTGCAGGGTGTCGAGCGCGCGGCGACGCAGGGTTGGAAAGTCGGTGGCTTGCAGCAGGGGCAGGGTGGGGTGCATGGGGGCTCCGGGCGATGCCGGACACTACGCGCCCAGCGGCTCGCAGGTTACAGAGCCTGGTAACGGGATGGCCAAATGGCGCGTACTGTCGGGTTTTTCCCAGGAGCGTGTGGATGTTGCTGAGTCTTGTGCTGGCCATGGAGCTGTCGGGTGCCTGGGGCGCGGATGCGGGCTGGCGCGAGCAGCGCTTGGGCGCGAAGCTGCGGCCCAACCAGTTCGAGGCCACGCAGGAGGGCGCAAGCCCTGCGCAATTGCGCGTGCGCTCGCAGGCCAGCATGTCGCTGTGGGCCCGCCCCCTGACCGTCGACCTCGAACGCACGCCCACGCTGTGCTGGCGATGGCGCATCGAGGCGCCGCTCAAGAGCGCCGACATGGCACTCAAGCGCGGAGACGACTACGCCGCGCGCTTGTACGTGGCCTTTGCGCTGCCGCCTGAAGCCATCGGCCTGGGCGAGCGCCTGCAGTTGTCCTTGGCGCGCCGGCTGTTCGGCGATGCCGTGCCTGACGCCGCGCTGAACTTCGTCTGGGACAACAAGCATGCCGTGGGGCACCACGCACCCAATGCCTACGCCGCGCAGACGCGCATGGTGGTTCAACGCAGCGGGGCGGCGCTGGCCGGGGAATGGGTGCAGGAGCGCCGAGACCTCCGCGCCGATGCGGCCCGCTGGCTGCCGGCTGGCGCCCGCGTCACCGCGATTGCGGTGACTGCCGACACCGACAACACCGGTGAGAGTGCCCTGGCCGAGTTCGCCGAACTCCGTTTGCGCGGATCGGGTGAACCCTGCTCCTAGTGTGCTGTCCCGCAAATAACTGGCATATGGACGGGCCGCAACGGGGATGAGCCGTAGGCGCTTGGCTATGGAGATACCCAGTGGTATCTCCATAGCCAGGCAACGACCGGATCGCCCCGTTTCGGCCCGCCCCACAGGGGTTCGAGCAGATGCCACCCTCGCACGCTCGCGGACCCGGGCGCATACCACTCGGTATGGGCCCGGGTCCGCGAGCGCGCGATCATCGCCATCTGATCGAATCCATATGCCAGCTATTTGCGGGACAGCACACTAGATCCAACCCAGCACGCCCGCCGCCGCACCCACCGCCAACCAGAGTAACGGCGGCCATTTGGCGCGCCAGGCGCTGCCCAGGCTGATCAGGGCCAGCAGCGCAAAGCCGCCTGCGCCTTGGGAGAGCATGGGCTTGGCCAGCAGCCAAGCCGAGGCCAGGGTGAGCCCCAGCACCAGCGGCATGCTGCCCACCTGGAAGGCGAGCAGCAGCCGGTGATCCCGGTTCTGGCGTACCCAGCTGCCGGCACGCCACACCAAGAGGCTGCTGGGCAGCAGGATGCCGATCAGCGTGGCGAGCAGCCCGGCCGCGCCGGCGGCCATCCAACCCAGCACACCGATGACCAGGATGTTCGGCCCCGGCACCACCTGCCCGAGTGCGACACCTTGGGCGAAGCCGGCGTCGCTGAGCCAGCCGCGCTCGGCCACCAGCTGGCGCTGCAGATCGGGCAGCACGGTGGCGTAGCCGCCGATGGTGAGCAGCGAGAGCAGGCAGCACTGCAGGAACAGGCTGAGCAACTCGGTGGCGTTCATGCTTTGCCACGCAGCGCCAGCGCCATGCCCAGCAGCACCAGCGAAAGCAAGGTCGGCGCCAAGGGCCAACGCAGCAGCCCCACCAGCAGAAAGGCCGCGCCAGCCAGCCCCAGCGCCTGCACCCGGCCCAGCGGGGAGTGGTGCAGCGGCTGCGCCAACTTCCAGCAAGTGCCTGCCAGCAGGCCTGCCGCGGCAATGCCCATGCCCTGCAGGGCGCGCGCGACCACCGGCTCGTGCAGCCAACCTTGCGCCAGGCTGACCACGCCAAGGGCCAGCAGCAAGGGCAGGGCCAGCATGCCGAGCAGCGCCGCGAGCATGCCGCGCAGGCCGAAATGGCGCTCGCCGAACAACATGCAGACGTTGATGACGTTGGGGCCAGGCAGCAGCTGAGCCAGCGCCAGAAGCTCCACGAACTCCTGCTGGTTGAGCCAGCCGCGCCGGTCCACCAGTTCGTGCTGGGCCACGGCCAGCACGCCGCCGAAGCCTTGCAGGGCCAGGCGGTTGCAGGCCAGCGCCAAATGCCAGGGGGAGCGGGGCGGGTTCAACGGGGCAGCTTCAGGGCGTCGGGGTTGACCAGGCCGGACGGCTCGCCCTTCAGAAAGTTCACCACGTTCTGAAAGGCGGCGGCGAAGTACTGCTCGTAGCTGTCTTGCTCGACGTAGCCGATGTGTGGCGTGCACACCGCGTTCTCCAGGCGCAGCAGCGGGTGGCCCTGCAGGATGGGCTCGCTCTCGAACACGTCGATGGCGGCCATGCCGGGGCGCCCGCGGTTCAGCGCCGACACCAGGGCGTCGGGCTGCACCAATTCGGCGCGCGAGGTGTTGACGAACAGGGCGGTGGGCTTCATCAGCGCCAGGTCATCCAGCGAGATCAGGCCGCGGGTGGCGTCGCAAAGGCGCAGGTGCAGGCTGAGTACGTCGCAGGCGGCGAAGAAGGCTTCCCGGCTGTCCGCCGTCTCGTGCCCGTCGGCCATCGCGCGCAAGCGAGAGGCTTCGCTGCCCCACACCATGACCTCCATGCCGAAGGCCTTGCCGTAGCCAGCGACCAGCTGGCCGATCTTGCCGTAGCCCCAGATGCCCAGGCGCTTGCCGGCCAAACGCATGCCGATGCCGAAGTTTGGCGGCATGGCCGCGCTCTTCAGGCCGCTCTGTTGCCAGGCGCCATGCTTGAGATTGCCGATGTACTGCGGCAGGCGGCGCATGGCGGCCATGATGAGCGCCCAGGTCAATTCAGCCGGCGCCACCGGCGAGCCGCCTCCCTCGGCCACCGCGACGCCCAGCCGCGTACAGGCCTCCACATCAATGTGGGGGCCTACCCGGCCGGTCTGGCTGATCAGCTTGAGCTTGGGCAGCTTCTCCAGGAGCTGGCGCGGGAAGGCCGTGCGCTCGCGCACGGTGACGAGCACATCGGCATCGCGCAGCCGCACCGACAGCTGCCCGATGCCCTTCACCGTGTTGGTGAACACCTTGGCCTGGATGCCCTCCACGTCCAGGAGCGCCGCGCAGCGCAGCTTGCGCACCGCGTCCTGGTAGTCGTCGAGGATGATGACGTTCATTGCAATGGCGCCTGGCCGTCCGAAGCCATTGCGCGCCCCCTTGAGGGGAGGCGAGCGATCGCGAGACTGGGGATGGATGGTTTGGCACGCATTCTCAAGGGCGCGAGAAGGTGAGGAATGCAGGGGAAACCTGCCATTTCTGACCGGATGGACCTGGGGGCGAACCTAACATCGGCATTCCGGACACCCTGCCCGAGCCTTGCCCATGCCAGCTCAAGTGCTGCCCCTGCCGACGCCCGTACAGCCTGCGCCCGACGCCTTGCAGGCTTTGCTGGCGCGCGCCCGCAGCGGGTTGCCGCTGGGCGAGTTGATGTCGGCCGCCAACGCCCTGCAGGCCAAAGGCCAACTGGACGCCGCCGCGCAGCTGTACGAGACCTGGCTGGCCCAGCCCCAGGCGGACGGCCACAAGCCCGTGGCGCTGTTCAACTGGGGGACGGTGCTGGGCAGCCTGCGCCGCCACGAGGCGGCCGAGGCTGCCTACCGCCAGGCGCTGGCGCTGAAGCCCAATTTCGCGCAGGCGCGGCTGAACCTGGCGCACCAGTGCGAGCACCTGGGCCGGCACGACGAGGCCCTGGCCTGCTGGCGCGAGGTGTACGAGGGGGTGACTACGCTGGACTGCGTGGGCGCCGACCCGCAGGACCTGCAGCTGCATGCCATGAACAACAGCGCGCGCCTGCTCGAACAGCTCAAGCGCTACGACGAGTCCGAAGCGCTGATGCAGCGCAGCCTGCTGCTCAAGCCCACGCAGGGCGACGTCATCCAGCACTACGTGCACATCCGCCAGAAGCAGTGCGAGTGGCCGGTGCACCAGCCGCTGGGCGCCGTGACGCCCAACCAGTTGCTGGTGCACACCAGCCTGCTGGCCATGCTCAGCCACAGCGACGACCCGGCGCTGCAACTGCTCACCGCGCAGCGCTTCGTGTTCGAGAAGGTCGACAAGCCGGCCAGCCGCCCTTACCACCGGCAGCATGGCCCGCAGCAGAGGGAAGGTCGCGTGCGGCTCGGCTACCTGTCGGGCGACTTGTGCATGCACGCGGTCGGCTTGCTGAGCGCCGAGCTGTACGAACTGCACGACCGCAGCCGCTTCGAGGTGCGCGCCTACGAATGGAGCCGCGAGGACGGCACACCGCTGCGCGAGCGGCTCAAGCGCGCCTTCGACGAGCGCGTGAGCCTGCACGGCCTGGACGACGACAGCGCCGCACGGCGCATCGCCGCCGACGGGGTGGATGTGCTCATCGACCTGCAGGGCCTGACCAGCGGCGCCCGCCCAGGCATCTTGGTGCGCCGGCCGGCGCCGGTGCAGGTAAGTTACCTGGGCCTGCCGGCCACCTCCAGCGTGCCGGGCATCGACTTCATGCTGGCCGACCGCTTCGTGATGCAGAGCGATTACCTGCCTTACTGCAGCGAGCGCCCCATCTACGTCGAGCCCTGCTACCAGGTCAGCGACCGCCAGCGCGAAATGGGCAAGCCGCCCCGCCGCGCCCAGTACGGCCTTCCCGAGCAGGCCTTCGTCTTCGCGGTGTTCAACAACAACCACAAGATCAGCGCCGAGATGTACGGCTGCTGGATGCGCGTGCTGCAGCAGGTGCCGGGCAGCGTGCTCTGGCTCTTGGCCGACAACCGCTGGGCGGAGGCGAATCTGCGCGCCGCCGCGCATGCTGCCGGCATCGCCGCCGAACGCCTGGTGTTCGCGCCGCGCGTCTCGCCGGCCGACTACCTGGCGCGCTTCGCGCTCGCCGACCTGGTGCTCGACACCTTCCCGTACAACGCCGGCACCACGGCCAGCGACTGCCTGTGGGCGGGTGCGCCCATCCTCACCTTGAGTGGACGCAGCTACATCAGCCGCATGTGCGGCAGCCTGCTCACCGCGGCGGGCCTGCCGGACCTCATCACCCACAGCCTGACCGACTACGAACGCCTGGCAGTGGCCATCGGCCGCCAGCCGGCGCGAGCTGCCTCGTACCGCCGCTACCTGGCCGAGCAGGGGCGCAGCAGCCCGCTCTTCGACGTGCCCGCCATCGTGCGCAGCATCGAACGGCAGTTCGCCCACCTGGCCGCGCAGGCCAGGGCGGGTGAGGCGCTTCGGCCGCTGGAGTAAGGCTTGAGCCGCTCGGACGACGCCTTCTTCGACACCCCACCCGGGGGTGCGAAGCCGCGCGGCGCCCGCAAGTCGCCCCTGCAGGTGGCGCCCACCTACGAGCCACCGCGGCTGGACGAGCAGGTGCAGGTGGCCCAGCAGGCCGCCGCGCCGGCGGTGGGCGACGCGCTGCTGCAGTGCCTGGTCTGGCTGACCAAGCACCATGGCAAGCCGCGCTCGGCTGAGTCGCTGCGCGCCGGCCAGCCGGTGGACGGCCCGCTGATGCCCGACCAGGCGCTGCGCGTGCTGCGCGAGGCCGGCTACAACGCCGGGCTGCTGGCCAAGGCCATCCCCGACATCAACCCACTGCTGCTGCCCGCCATCCTGCTGCTGGGTGAGGGCGATGCCTGCGTGCTAGCACGCAGGCTGGAACCCGAGGGCGGTGCGGGAGGGCCAGAGCCGCGTTACGAAGTCGTCTTCCCCGACGGCGACGGCCAGCCCGCCGCCGCCACCGCCCAGGAACTGGCCGCGTCCTACAGCGGCTTCGTGCTGGTGGCCACGCCGCGCGAGGAAGCCGCCAGCGGCCGTGGTGCCGAGCAGCTCCTGGCCACCGGCAGCGAGCACTGGCTCTGGGGCACGATGCGCCGCTTCGTGCCCTACTACCGGGCCGCCATGCTGGCGGCGCTGCTGTCCAACGTGCTGCTGCTCGTCACCGGCCTGGTGACGGCGGTGATCTTCGACAAGGTGATCCCGCATGCCGCCACCACCACCCTGTGGACCCTGGCCATCGGCGCCTTCATCGCGCTGGCCTTTGATCTTTTCGCCCGCCAGCTGCGCAGCCACCTGATCGACCTAGCGGGCCGCAAGGCCGATCTGCTGATCGGCTCGCGCCTGTTCCGCCAGACCCTGGGCGTGCGCATGGAGCACAAGCCCGAGAGCGCCGGCAGCTACGCGCATTACCTCGGGCAGATCGAGCTGGTGCGCGACTTCTGCTCGTCGGCCGTGCTTGGCGTGCTCACCGATCTGCCCTTCGTGCTGCTCTTCATCACGATGACCTTCGTCATCGCCGGTCCGCTGGGCTGGGTGCTGTGTCTGGCGGTGCCCTTGATGATCGGGCTTTCGGTGTGGCTGCAGGCGCGGGTGCGGCGTTCCGTGCAGACCCACCTGAACGAATACGCCGACCTGCAGGGCACCCTGGTGGAGGCGGTGGAAGGGCTGGAAGACCTGAAGACCAGCGGTGCGCAGGGGCGCTTCATCCGCCGCTACGAGGCGAGCACGGCGGTGGCCGCCACTTCAAGCCTGCGCACGCGCGCGGCCATGGCGTTTTCCAACAACCTGACCATGACGGCCCAGCAGGGCATCACCCTGGTGATGCTGATCTGGGGCGTCTACCTGATCCAGGACCAGCAGCTCAGCGCCGGCGCACTGGTGGGTGCGGTCATGTTCGCCAGCCGCGCGCTGGCGCCGCTCTCGAGCCTGATGGCGCTGACAACGCGCTACCAGGGCGCGCGGGCGGCCATGAAGTCCATCGACGAGCTGATGCAGAAGCCCCAGGAGCGCGACGCCACGCGGGCCTACGTGCCGCTGGGGCAGGGCCGCGGCCGCCTGCGCCTGGTGGATGTCGGCTTCGCCTATCCGTTGCCGAAGTCGGCCGCCGAGGGCATGGCCGGCAACGCGCCCAAGGTGCTGCGCGCGGTGAGCCTGGTGGTGGAGCCGGGCGAGCGCGTGGCCGTGCTTGGTCGGATCGGTTCGGGCAAGAGCACCATCCTGCGTCTGCTCGCCGGGCTCTACCAGCCCATCGAGGGGGCGGTGGAGGTGGATGGCATCGACCTGCGCCAGGTTGACCCGGCCGAGTTCCGCGCCCGCGTGGGCTTCGTCAGTCAGGAGCCGCGCCTGTTCGCCGGCACCCTGCGCGACAACGTCGCCATGGGCCGCCCGGATGTGGATGCCTCGCACCTGGCCGAGGTGGCGCGGCTCACGGGCCTCGACCGCTTGGTCAGCGCCCATCCTCAGGGCTGGGACCTGGGCGTGGGTGAAATGGGCGGCCTGCTGTCGGGCGGCCAGCGCCAGCTGGTAGCGCTGGCGCGTGCGCTGGTGCACCGCCCGCAGATCCTGCTCATGGACGAACCCACCAGCAGCATGGATGCACAGAGCGAGCTGGCCTTCCTGCGTCAGCTCAAGGATGCGATTTCCAAGGGCGATGGCTCGCTGGTCGTGGTCACCCACCGGCCGGCGGTGCTGGAACTGGTGCAACGCATCGTGGTGGTGGACGGCGGGCGCATCGTCATGGACGGGCCGCGCGATGCCGTGCTCGCCGCGCTGTCGGGCGCCAAGCCCGCGCCCGCCGACGATAAGCTGCGCCACCACCCCAGCGCGCAACCCGTGCAGCGCCAAAGCTCCGTGTAGATGGCCAAGGACGGCGACCAGTTCCTTTCGGCCATCGCGGCTGCGCAGGTGGACGAAAAGCTCCCCAAGGCCACCTGGGCGCTCTACCTCATGCTGGCCTTTGTGGTCTGCTTCGTGGCCTGGGCGGCCTGGGCAGACGTGGACGAGATCACGCGCGCCGAGGGGCGCATCGTGCCCGACGGGCGCGATCAGGTGATCGCCAGCCTGGAGCCGGGACTGCTGGGGGAGTTGATGGTGCGCGAGGGGCAGCAGGTGGCGAAAGGCCAGGCCTTGGTGCGCCTGGACCCGACTCGCATGGAGGCCGCACAGAACGAGGGCGAGCTCAAGCGGCTCTCGCTCACCGCGACCGCCGCGCGCCTGCGTGCCGAGGCCAACAGCAGCCCGCTTCGCTTTCCGGACGAGTTGAAGGACGCCAAGGCCTTGAAGGCGGCCGAGACGGAAGCCTTCGACAGCCGCCGCCGCCTGCTCGAGGACAGCCTGGCCGGGCTGTCACGCTCGCAAAGCTTGGTGCAGCGCGAGCTGGACATGGCGCGGCGCATGTCCGCCCAGGGCTTGATGAGCGACGTGGAGGTGATGCGATTAACCCGCCAGGTCAGCGAGCTGCAGCAGCAGCGCACCGAGCGCGTCAACCGCTTCCGCCAGGAGGCGGCCAGCGAACTGGTGAAGGTGCAGAACGACCTGGCGATGCTGCAGGAGCAGTTGGTGGTGCGCGAGGACCAGTTGCAGCGCACCGTGCTCACCAGCCCGGTGGACGGCGTGGTCAAGAGCATCAAGATCAACACCCTGGGCGGCGTGGTCAGCAGCGGGGCGGCCATCATGGAGATCGCGCCGATGGGCGGGCGACTGCTCGTGGAGGCGCGGGTCAAGCCGCGCGACGTGGGCTTCGTCGTCGTGGGCCAGAAGGCTGAAGTCAAGCTGGCCGGCTACGACTACAACGTCTACGGCGGGCTCACCGGTCGGGTCGAGTTCATCAGCCCCGATGCCTTCGGCGACACCGAGAAGGGCGGCGACTTCACCTACTACCGGACCCTGGTGGTGAGCGAGAAGAACACACTCAAGCCGCGCCAGGGCCAGCCACTGCCCCTGATTCCCGGAATGGCGGCCTCGGTCGACATCAAGACCGGCCAGCGCTCGGTGCTGTCCTACCTGCTGCGGCCGATGCTGAAGAGCCGTGAGGCGCTGCGCGAGCGCTGAGCAGGGCCTGCGGTTGACCGTTCGCGGTGGAATCGGCCACAGTGCATTCATCCTCTCCCATGATCGCAATCATGTCCAAGACCTCCCGTAAGCCGGCCAAAGCGGCCGCCATCGACATCGGCATCAGCGACAAGGACCGGGCGGCGATCGCTACAGGTCTGTCGCGCCTGCTGGCTGACACCTACACGCTCTACCTGACCACGCACAACTTCCACTGGAATGTGACCGGGCCGATGTTCAACACGCTGCACGCGATGTTCATGGCGCAGTACACCGAACTGTGGAACGCCGTCGACCCGATCGCCGAGCGCATCCGCGCGCTCGACCATGTGGCGCCGGGCTCTTATGCACAGTTCAAGGCGCTGAGCTCCTTGCCCGATGCGCCGCAGGAACCGCCGCGTGCACTCGAAATGGTGGCCCTGCTGGCGCGTGGGCACGAGGCCGTGGCGCGCACCGCACGTGCGCTGTTCCCGGTGGTGGACAAGGCCGACGACCAGCCCAGCGCCGACCTGCTCACGCAGCGCCTGGACGTGCACGAAAAGACGGCGTGGATGCTGCGGGCCCTGCTGAAGGACTGAGCCCAACGCTCAGCCCAGGATGGCATGCGGGCCGCGGGACCACGCGTTGACACCTATTCGGCTCGGCAGGTGGGCATCGGGCTGCCATGCGGCAGGTCAGAGCGGGCCACCTCGCAAAGGGTGCGCCAGAAGAGCTTCACGAATTGCGGGTGGCGGGCATGCAGAGCCCGGCTGACCGGTGCGAAGAAATGGATGCGGTGCATCGGCGGCTCCAGCGCCACCAGCGCCGGCTCTTCGTGCAAGGCCTGCTCGCTGAAGCTGAGCTGCGGCAGCACCGCGGCATCCACCCGCCCGAGGCGAAGCTTGGCGATGCTCCCGGCATGGCTGAGCGCCACGTCCAGGTCCCAGCCCGCAGCGCGGGCCAAGGGCTCCTCGACGCCGCCGCCCACGATGCCGACCTTGAGCCGAGGCGGCAGGAGTTGCGCGCCGTCCCAACGGATGCTGCTCTGGCGGTCAGCGCGAACGAACAGGGCGAGGCGCGTCTCCGCCAGCGCCAGCTGGCGCTCCGGTTGACCATCGGTGCGGGTGGGGTACACCAGTTGCTGTGCCCGCTCGGCGGTGTGCGCGAAGTAGAAGGTGACTTGCGTCATGTCGTTGGCGGTCTCCACCAGCAATCGCCGCTGAGGCACCCGCACCCGCTCGGCGGCGCAGCCCATGCGACGCAGGGTCTCATCGAGCCAATCGACGAATCGGCCCGGGGGCGAAGCGAACTTCGTGCCGTCTCCTTCCAGCTTGCTGGGGATGGCTTTGTCCAGGAAGGCGATGCGCAGGGGTTGTGGGCACTCGATCGCAGGCGCCCCCGGGCTCAGCAAGGCCAGCAGCAGGAGCAGCCAGGTCGAGCGCATCACACCCTTTCGACTCGGCGTCGGACGGGTTCCTTGGCGCGTACAGGAGTGGGCATTGGGTCTTGCAGAGTCCTTGGAAGAGGTTGTTCATTCTGAAGCACGAGGTGCTCGCGCTGGGCGCAGCGGGCCATCGCGGGGATGACTCGGGGTGGTCTCCAGAGCAGGGCAAGGGAAGTGCCGCTTTTCCGGCTCAAGCAAGGGGCCGGATCTGTTGCAGTGGCGGGTGTGAACACTCGCCTCATCCTCGCCCTGCTGTCGTGCATCGCCCTGGCCCCGGTCGGCACGGCGGCGCCGCGCTCCAAGCCAGTCGCCAAAGCCCGCACCGTGCAACCCGCACCCGTGGCGGTGCCGCCCGCCAAGAGCCGTTGTGCAGAGGACGAACTGCAGGCCGAGGCGCAGCGATCCGACGAAGACCCGCGCGCTTACCTGCTGCGTTTGGCCGAGTCGGCGCAGGAACGCAGCCGCGGCGTGGGGGTGGCGCGCCTGCTGGAAGCCGCCGCGCGCGACGAAGTGCGTGAGGCCGAAGCGGCGGTGCTGCCGCAGATGCAGCTGAACATGACCAGCGGCTACGCCGGCTCGCACAGCCTGGGTCGGGCCGGACCGCATGGGTTGGAAGGACGCGCGGGCCTGCAGATCAACGGATCCCTGTGGGACTGGGGGCGCCAGCGGCAGCTGGTGGAATGGCGCCGCCAGCTGGCCGAGAGCGCGGCCGCCGGTCGCAGCAGTGCAGCCGAACAAGTGGCGCTGCAAACAGTGGCGCTGAGCTTGGACCGCAGTCGCTACAGCCTGCAGGCGCAGGTCTATGGCCAGTACGTGCGCAAGATGGCCTGTCTGGTCGAACAGCTGCAGTCCATCACCCAATTCGACCAAGGCCGCGCGAGCGAGCTGGTGCAGGCACGCAAGAGCCAGCAGCAGGCCGAGCTGGCGCTGGCAAGCACGCAGGACTTCCTGAAGAACGCCGAGACGCGCCTGCGCCGCTTGGTGGGGGAGCCGCTGCCGCCGGTGGGGGCGCTGGCGGCGGTGATGGTGCGTCTGCCTGACCTCGCCCAGCTGCAAAAAGACCTCGTCGATGCCCCCGACATTGCCCAGGCCAGCAGCCAAGCGCTGGCGGCACGGCGTCTGGCCGATGCGGTGGCGGCCGGGCAGAAGCCGCAGGTGGAGTACCTCGGCGCCGTCAATGGGCGCGGCGGCAACGGGCGCTCGGCGGACTGGATCGCCGGCGTGCAGGTCAGCATCCCGATCTTCAACGCCACGCACGAACCCCAGCGCGCCGCGGCACTCAAGCGTGCGGCCGCAGCCGACGCGCAGCGCGACGAAAGCCTGGAAGCCAAGAGCTGGCGCCTGAACGAGCTGCACGACGCGGCGTCCAACGCACTGGACCGCGCCCGGCGCATCACCGAGCTGCTGCAGTCCAGCCAGCAACTGCGCGCGGCCACCCTGCTGCAATGGCAGCAACTCGGTCGTCGTTCACTGTTCGACGTGATGGGCGCCGAGGCTGACTACTATTCATTGCGCGTCGCCCATGTGAACGCGATCTACGACGCGCAGCAGGCGGTGGCGCTGATGGGGTCGATGGGGCGGGGCGTGCTCAACCAACTGCGTTGACCCGCGCTGATGACCCCAACCAAACTGACGATCTACACCGTGCTCACCGGCTCCAAGGAGCCGCTGGGCAGCCCGCTGGCCGAGCTGGATCCGGCGGCGCCGCCGAGCGACCTGGACATCGAGTGGGTCTGCTTCACCGACGACCCCGACCTGCGCAGCGAGGTCTGGCAGATGCGCCTGCTGGACGAGCCGCTGCCGCCCGAACGCCTGTCGCGTCGGCCCAAGATGCTGCCGCACGAGTACCTGCCGGACGCCGAGTGGTCGCTGTACATCGACAACATCGTGCGCTTCAGGCGCCTGCCCACGCGGGCCGACCTGCAGCTGGGCTCGCATGCGGAGGATTCGGCGCAGCAGCTCTTCGCCTTCCGCCACGCCACGCGCAAGGAGCTGGTCAGCGAGGCCGAGGCCATCGTGCAGCTGGGCTACGAGCGAGTGGGTTCGCTGGTGCGCCAACTGGACCACTACCGCAAGCTCGGCCAGCTCGAGCGCGTGCGAGAACTCAGCACCTGCACCCTGCTGCTGCGCAACCACCACCACCCGCTGAACCGGCGCCTGGGCCAACTCTGGTGGGAGCAGTTCCTGCTGTTCGGCAAGCGCGACCAGATGTCCTTCAACGTCGCCGTGCAGCAGGCCGGCGCGCAGGTCACGCACTGGCCTGGGCTGAAGAACGACTGTCCATGGCTGGTCAACGTGGCCAACATCGGCAAGCACCGGGTGCTGGCCAGCTTCGACCCCATCCGCTACCGCTGGCGCTACCGCAACGACCCGCGCGCGCTGGCCAACCCTCGCCAGCACTATCGCGAGGTGGGCGCGCACGACGGCCGCGACCATGGCCAGCCCCCAGAGCTGCTGGAGTGGCTGAGCTACCGGCATGGCGCAAGCCTCGGCCGGCAGGTGTCGCCGCGCCGCGCGCTGGCGCTGCAGCTGGAGGCCTGGCTGACGCCGCGCCGTGCCGCAGGCCAGCCCTTCCTGCTCGTCACCATCGAAGGCGGGCAGGGGCCTGCGGCCTTTGCGGCCGCCGAGCTTGACGCGGCTGCCAGCGCGTTGGCCCATTACCTGCCCGGGAGCGGACAGCGACTGGCCCTGAAAGCCGAAGAGCTGGCTGCCGGGGCGCTGCAGGTGCAGGGCTTGGCCACCGAACGCTTTCCTCTGCTGCTGGTGCTGGGTGCGGCGGAGTCCGACCTGGTGCTGCTGGCAAGAGGCCTTGCGCCTCTGATGGCCCCTGACGACGGCATGCTGGTGCTGGCCTTGCGCGAAGCCGCCGAGGTGGACGCCGTGCTGGCCACCGAGCAGGCGCTGCAAGTGGCTCTGGCCCAGCGGGGCCGCGCCCCTCGTGCCCAGGCTGCGGTGCAGGCCACCCAGCACGACGACCTGGATCAGCCGCTGCGCAACAGCCTGTTGGCCATCGCGTGGAAGGCACTGCCCGCCGATGCCGCTGCAGCGCCGGGCGAGGTGACTGCAGCGCAGAGCGCGCCGCCGAAGAAGCGCTACATCGCCTACTGCACCTCGGGCATGGGCAACCGCCTGCGCCCGCTGGCCTCGGCCATCGCCTATTGCCAGGCCACCGGGCGCGAGCTGTGGGTTTACTGGGACGACGTCACGCCCAATGGTTGCCTGACGCCCTGGCGTGATCTCTTCACCACCGCCATCCAACCGATCACCCTCGACGAGCTGGCCGCGCTGGATCCAAAGACCACCGCGTTGTTCACCGAGAAAGGTCCCGGCCATGGCGTGGAGCGCGAGGCCGCGCGGCACGAGCGCCCCCAATTGCTGAACCTGGCCCGCGCCGGGGCGAAGCTGGCCCACGCCCAGGCGCTCACGCTGGATGAAGCCGCCGATACCGTCGTCGTCTACGACAACAACTACCTGCAGTGCCTGCCGCGCGAGGTGAGCATCGACGCCTTGCGCAGCCTGAACCCGCACCCGGCCGTCCGCGCCAAGGTGATGGCCACGGCGGCGCAGCTGGGACTCACGCCCGACACCCCCGCCGTGCATGCGCGGGGCACCGACTTCAACATGAAGGAGGCGCTGGCGCAGTACGCCGCCGTCATCGACGCGCAGATCCCCAACGGAGCCTTCTTCCTCTCCACCGAAGACGCCGAGCTGGAAGCCGGCTTGCGCGCACGCTACGGCGAGCGCGTGAAGAGCCGCCCCGACCGCCTGCACCTGCGACTGCAGGAGGGCAAGACGAGCTGGAGCGACCCTGACAGCTACGTCATCACCCGCGAGCACGGCATCGACGCCCTGGTGGACATCTACCTGCTCGCCAGCGTGAGGCTCACGGTCTTCCACCCCGGTTCGACCTTCAGCGAGATCGCTCGGCATCTGCACGGCGTGCTGCAGGGCCTGCCGGCGCCGCAGGATCCCTGGCCGGCCAAGCCGGAAAACGCCCTGGGTCGGGCCAAGCAGCGCTTTGCCAAGAGCGTGCAGGCGCTGATGCCTCGGGGTGGCGCGGCCTACGGCCTGGACACCGACAACGGACCTGCCGGCCCGCTCACGCCCGAGCAACTGCCGCCGGCCTTCTTCTACTGGGAGACCCTGGGCTACCGCCTGCCGTTGATGGAGCGTCTGTTCATGAACAGCTACTCCGGCCAGCCGGTGCTGCATTGGGACGGCACGGTCTTCAATCAACTCGCAGCCATTCCTTTCGAACAGTTCCCGCAAGACCTGTTCAAGCGCCTGTGCCCGTATCCGGAGGCCTGGAGCCAGATGGCCACGCTGCGCGGCTACATCAGCGGCCGCAAGGTGTTGGTGATCGGTTCGGAGAGCTACTGGATCGAGCTGCTGTGCGCGCTGGCCGGCGCGGCCGAGGTGACCACGGTCGAATACCGGCCCATCGAGTGGAAGGGCGAGGCCCCCAAAGCGGCACTGAACACCCTGACCTGGGACCGGTACATCGCCGACCTGGACGCGCACGCGCAGCGCTACGACCTCATCCTCACCTACAGCAGCATCGAGCACAGCGGCCTCGGCCGCTATGGCGACCGGCTTACGCCCCTGGGTGACCTGTTCACCTTCCAGCTGATGGCCGACTGCCTGAAGCCCAGCGGCATGTGCGCCGTGGCCGTTCCCACCGGCCAGGATCTGACGCACTTCAACGCCCACCGCATCTATGGCCCGCAGCGCATCCAGGCCATGGAACAGGTCAGCGGTCTACGCTACATCGGCATCGTCTACCCCGACGCCGCCTATTTGGCGACCGACCCCGAACCTGCGCTGCGAGCCGGCTGGACCCTGCAGGCCTTGGGCAGCCTGCCGCTGGGCAAGTACCGCCAGCCCATCCTGTGCTTCGGCCGCGAGGGCTTCTCGCAACAGCGCTACCTGCAGGGCTGAACATGCCCATGCACCCGGCGCTGCAGCCGCACGGCCTTGCGCCGCTGCTGGAGCTGCTGTTCGAGCCCGATCGTCAGGAGGCGGGACTGGCCGCGCTTCAGCGCGCCGGCCTGCTGGGTGCCAGCCAGTTGGACGACTGGCGGGCCGCGCTGCGCGGACCGGCTCACGCCAGCGACAACGGCGACCTGATCGCCCAGGCCAAGCTGCTCGTGGATCCGCAGGCCGCGCGTCGCGGCAAGCTGGCCCCCAGCGAGCCCCTGGCCGTACTGGCGCAGTTGCAGCCGCTGCTTCAATGGGCGCAAACGCGCGGCTTTGCAGGCCTGACCGGCGCGCGCGTGCTGGACCTCGGCGCCGGCCTGTTCTACCCGTTGTCGGCCAGCGCGCTGCTCTACGCCAACGGTGCCCAGCAGGCCACCGCCTTCGAGCCCTGGCCGATCCACGCCGAGTTCGCCGCCAGCGCCCTGCAAAGCCTGGTGCTGGCGGTGATGGACGACCCCGCGCGCTTCGCGCTCTCCGGCGTGGACCCGGCCACGCTCGCGCCGCGCCTGGCCCAGCTCGATCTGCGCCACCTGGCCCGACGCCTGCGGGACGGGGAAGGCCGCGTTGACCTGGGCGGCGTGCGCCTGCTGCGCTCGCTGGACGACCTGGCGTCCGGCAGCCTGGACCTGCTCTTCAGCAACTCGGTTCTGGAGCACATCGACGACCTGCCCGACTCGCTGCGCCGCCAGCACGCGCTGCTGCGCAGCGGCGGCTTCGCCTGCCACACGGTGGACTTCGCCGACCACCGCCATTACCACGACCGCCGAACGCACCCGCTGCAATGCCTGGCCGACGGCGTGCTCGACGCCATCAACGGCTTACGCCCACCGCAGATGGAGCGGCTCTTCCTGGCCGCCGGCTTCCAAGCCTTCAAGCAACCGAAACTCGCCTTTCCGCCCGGCGTGTTCGACCCCGCTCGGCCTCGCCATCCGCGCTTCGCCGGCCTGCCCGAGACGGCGTTCACCGAATGGGTCAACGGTTACCTGCTATGCAAATCCTGACCGAGAAAAACGTGCTGGGCGTGGACGACCAGCACCCCGACGCCCAGCACTTCATGGTGCTTCGCTTCGCCGACGGCCTGACCAGCCACATCCCCAAGGGCCTCTTTCGCAACAACCACGACGAGGACATTGCGCAGGCGAGTTGGGGCCGCTTCCAGATCGGCCGCGACTCCATCCTCGGCCCCGGCTCCGTCGCCAAGTACGACGGCCCGCGTCAGAGCCTCGTGGTGGGCCGCCATGTGCGCGGCGGTCTGCGACTGAAGTTCCTGCTCAACGGTCAGCACGAGACACGCGGCCTCGCCATGAGCCTGTTCGGCGGCACCCTACGGACCCTGCCCACGCCGCAGCACGGCGACACCGTGCTGCAGCACGACCTGTGGATCGGCGACGAGGCCATGCTGCTGGGCGGCGTGACCGTGAGCAGCGGCTGCGTGATCGGCGCGCGCAGCCTGCTGCCGGCGGGCCTGCACACCGAGCCCTATGGCATCTATCAGGGCAACCCGGCGCGGCTGATGGGTTTTCGCTTTGGCGAACGCCTGCGCGAGGCGCTGGTGGCATTGGCTTGGTGGGACCAGCCGATGGAATGGGTGCGCGAGAACGGCGAGTTTTTCGCGCTGGACCTCAGCGAGGACGAGGGCCGCGTGCTGGAGGCGGTGCAGGAATTGCAGCGGCGCAAGGCGCCTTGATGATCTCGGGGTCGACGGCCTCAGAACACCACGCAGGTCGCCGCTGAGAACCCGCTGCCGTGGGTGATGGCGAGCAAAAAGCGCAGCTTGCGGGCCGCCGCCGGGGCACCGGCGCCGAGGTGGAGCAAGGGTCGGCCGGCGTCGTCGTGGCGCACTTCGAGATCCAGCGGGTGCAGGTTCAGCAGCATCGCGTGGGCTTTCTTGGCGGCTTCCTTGGCGCAGAACAGGCCGCAGAGGTGGCGGCGCGGGTCGGGCTTGAGCACGGAGCCCGCCAACTCTGCGGGGGTGAAGAGGCCCGCGTATGTCGGATCGGCGCGCAGGTCATGTGGCGCGGTGGGCAAACTGGCCCAGTCCTGGATGTCCATGCCCAAGCCGAGTGGCAGGGCGGCTTGCGGGGCCGCTGGCTGTTCGTCCTCGACAGCGGATGCAGCCGCCGGAGGTTCGACGCCAGCGCCAGCCGGAGGCGGCGGGTTCCCTTGCGCCAAGAGAGCGCGCAGTTGCGCCACCGTCATCTGCGGCGTCAGCGCGCCCAGGCGCCGGCCCTGCGTGGCTTCGAGCTGCGCGCGCAGCGCCGACAGACCGAAGGAGCGACTCAGCCCCAACGCGGACAGGCTGGTGTCCTCGGCGATGTGCGCGCGGCGGGTCATACGCGCCAGCAGGGCGAGCAGGGAGTCGTCCGGCTTCATGCGGTGCCCCCCACGCAGCGGTGGCAGGCTGCGCCCAGGCTGCCGTCCGCACGCACATAGGCGTGGAAGAAGGCGTAGCGGCCGAAGTTACGGTAGTAGCTGTCGCGCTCGATGCCGCACAGATCGCAGGTCTGCAGGGCGCGCAGGGCGGTGGCGAGGCTGCGGCCGGCGTCTGCCGGGGCAGGTGCAGGCGCGGGTGCAGGGTCGGCATAGGCCAGCAGACGATCGCGCAGCTGTTGCAGGAACAGGCCCACTTCGCGGCCGTTGCTGCAGCGGTGGTCGAAGGCCAGGGTCAGGCTGAGCGGCTGGCCGGTGGCCTGGCTGTCGCCGCCGATGCCCAGGATGGCCGACTGCCGGCCGTTGATGAGCGGGCGAAAGTGCAGCACGTCCAGGCCGCTGAGGTCGGTGACGCTGAAGCTGCCGCCGTCCAACTCCTCGGGGCGCAGGGTCTTGTCGAGGTAGCGCTGCGCGGCATCCAGCACCCGGGCGTGGATTGGCGCGGGCAACTGCTCGGCCAGGCCCGGCAGGTTCACGACCTTCAGGCCCTGGCCGAGGTCGAGCGCCAGGCCGATCAGCACCTCGGCATGGTGGTGCACGCGCTCGCCGTCGCACCAGGCGTTGAGGGCCGGGAACTGCGGCAGCAGGCGCGCCAGCTCGTAGAGGATGAGTGGCAGGGGCTGGCCGTCGAACAGGCCCTCGCGCAGCAGCCGGCGACGGATGCCCTCGCTGTCGAACTGCACGGTGAGCTGGCTGACCACGCCGCCCTGCGCGCCCAGTTGCAGCGCGGCGGTCTCGGCGCGCTTGGCCAGGCTGAGCGGGGTGCCACCCACGAGGCTGGGCGGATGGGCCGGCTCGGCCTGCAGTGCTGGGGCGGGGTGGCGCTCCAGGTCACGCACCGTGACCAGTCCGCGCCCGACGAACGCGTCGGCGCTCAGGCCCATCTCGCTCAGGCGGCGCAGCGCCGCAGGTGAGAAGCGGGTGGCGCCGAGCTCAGGGTTCGGCGCCGTTGAAGCGGCGGTTGCAGGCAGGGCCTTGTTGGGTGCGGGCGGTGTCGCCTGGGCGAATGGCGGGACGGCCGGCGTGTCCTGTGCGTTCGGCCAGTCGGCGGCAAGGGCCTCTTCCGCGCTGTCGGCCAACAAGGCCAGCGGCGCGCCCACGGCCACCACCTCGCCCACGACCACCAAGGGGCGCAGGTAGCCGCTGCGCTCGGCCTCCACGCCCACGGTGGCCTTCGAGGTCTCGACGTCGGCGATCTCCTGCCCGGCTTCCACATAGGCACCGGGTGCCAGGTTCCAGGCCACCAGTTGCACGCTGTCGTCGTTGGTGTTGACGCGCGGGGTGCGCTGCAGATGAATCGTCATGCGCACAGCTCCAGCGCCGCGGCCAGCACCGTGGCGGTGGAGGGCAGCAAGGCCTTTTCCAGCGGTCCGCTGGCCGGGATGCAGGTGGGCGGCGCGTGCAGGCGGCGGCAGCGGGTGGGCAGGGCACCGTTCTGGGCCAGTTGGGCGATCAGTTCCGCGCCGAAACCGGCAAAGCCCTGGCCTTCCTCCACCACCAGCAGGGCCGGCGCCTGGGCCAGCGGCGCGACCAGTTGGGCGGGCTCGAAGGGGTAGAGCTGCAGTGGCACCAGCACCTGGGCGATCTGGTCGTGTTCGACAAACAGGCGCTCGGCCGCCTGCAGCAGCAGCGGGGTCACGCCGCCGTAGCCCAGCAGGGTGATGTCCACCCGCGCGGCGCGGGGGCGCAGCCAGGCGCAAGGAAAGGGCACGCCGCCGTGCAGCAGCTCGAAACCCTCGGGCAGCGCGGTGCCTAGCATGTCGCCATAGAGCAGCTTGTTCTCGATGACCAGCGCCGGGTCGTCCTGCTGCAGCAGTGCGCCGTAAAGCTGCTCGGGTGTGGTGAGCGGGTTGAGAGCCAGCACGCGCAGGCCCGGCATGCCGAGGAAATGCTTCTCGATGCTCTGGCTGTGCGTTGGCCCATAGCCGCGCCCGCCGCCCATGGGCGTGCGCACGATGAGGGGGCAGCGCGCCTGTTGGTGGTACATGGCGCGGAACTTGGCGGCGTGGTTGAGCAGGGCGTCGAAGGCCAGGCCAAGGAAGTCGCCGAACATGATTTCGACCACCGGCCTCCAGCCCTGCAGCGCCAGCCCGGCGCCCAGGCCGACGATGCCGGCCTCGGAGATCGGCGTGTTGCGCACGCGGCCCGGATGCCGCTGGCTCAGGTCCTTGCTGACCTTGAATGCACCGCCGTAGGGCGATTCGATGTCCTCGCCGATCAGCAGCAGGCGCGGGTCCTCGTCGAGCAGCTTGCCCAAAGTCTCATTGAGTGCGCCGAGCAGGCGCCGCGGGCTGCCCAGGTGGGCCGGCCGCCAGGGCTGGGCCGGCTGCGCTTCGGGCAGTGGCAGAGGCTGGGCGAGCGGTGCCTGTGCGGCCGCGTCGGCCGCCTGCTGCACCTCGGCGCGCGTGCGTGCCACGGCCTCGCTGGCCGCGCCACTGGCCAGCAACTGGTTGAGCGGGTCGAGCGCTTCAAAGGGAGCGACTAGTTCGCGCGGGCGGTTGTCGTCCCCCTTGCTGTGGGCTTTGAGGCGGAAGGTGCGCAGGTGCAGGAAGCGCGGTCGGCGGTCGCGGCGCATGGCCGAGACCAATTGCTCGAGCGTGGCGTCGAGCTGCAGCGGGTGCCAGGTGTCGGCCTCGGCGATTTCGATCCCGAAGGCCTGGGCACGCGCCGGGATGCTGCCGGCCAGCGTTTCGCCCTGCGCCGTGCTCTGCGCGTAGCCGTTGTCCTCCAGCACCACCAGCAGCGGCAGGGCCCATTTGGCAGCCAGGTTGAATGCTTCGTAGACCGCGCCCTCGCCCAAGGTGCCATCGCCAATGCAAACCGCCGCGATGGCTTGGCCACCGGACAACTTGTGCGCCAGCGCCTGGCCGGCCGCCACGGGCACGATGCCACCCTGGATGCCGTTGGAGTGGAAGCCCTCGCGGCACAGGTGCTGGCTGCCTCCGATGCCGCCGCTCACGCCCGTCGCACGGCCCATCAGTTCGGCGATGAGCGCCTCGGCGTCTCGATGAAGGCCGAGGAAATGGCCATGGCAGCGGTGGTTGGAGAACAAGGTGTCGCCGGCGCGCAAGTGCCGGCCCAGCAGTGCGCCGCTGAACTCCTGACCGATGCAGGTGTGCACGGTGCCGAACAGCGCGCCTTGCGCGAACAGCTCCAGCAGCTTCTCTTCGGTGAAGCGTGCCAGCAGCGCGCGCTCCAAGGCTTCGGTGGGGAGCTGCAGCAGCTCCGTGGGGTCGATGAGCTCGGGTCGGGCAGACATCAGGCGCCGTAGAAGCTGCGAATCGCGTCGCCGATGCGGTCGATCTGCGCGTCGGAGAGCTGGATCATCGAGGGCAGCCAAAGGCCCTCGCGGCCAATGGCCTCGCTAACCGGGTGGCTGCCGCCGAGGCCATAGGCCTGTTGCTGGTGGATGGGCGGGTACATGGTTCGCGTGCCGATGCCCTGTGCTTTCAGGTGCGCGGCCAGTTCGTCGCGGCGCTCGAAGCGGCCGTCGATGAACCAGGGCGTGCAGCGCAGCAGATCGTGCTGGAAAAGGTGCACGCCGGGCACGCCCTGCAAGCGATCGGCATAGCGCTGCCAGATCTGCTTCTTGCGCACGATGCGCTCGGGCAGCTGGCGCATCTGCGCCAGGCCCACGCAGGCCTGCAGTTCGGTGAACTTGAAGTTGAAGCCGATGCTGTCGTGGATGTCGGTGCCGCCCCGAGCGCGGCCGAAGTCCTTGAGGCGGCGCAGGCGGTCAGCGAGTTCGTCGCTGTCGGTGATGAGTGCGCCGCCCTGGCCGGTGGAGATGATCTTCGGGGCGCTGAAGCTGAAGGACCCGATGGCGCCGGCGCGGCCGATATGACGGCCGTCCGGGTAGAAGCTGCCCAGGCTCTGCGCCGCGTCCTCGATGAGCGCGATGCCCGTCTCGCGGCACAGCGCTTCGAAGGCCGTCGCATCGGGTGCTCGCCCATTGCTGCTGACCAGCATCACGGCTTTGGTACGAGGCGTGATCGCCGCCCGCACGGCTTCGGCACGGAGGATCAGATCGCTCGCGTGCACATCGACAAACACCGGGGTGGCGCCCAGCATCTTCACGCTGTTGGGCGTGGCGATCATGGTGTAGTTCGGGCAGATCACCTCGTCGCCCGGGCCCACGCCCAGGGCCAGTGCGGCCAGGCTCAGACTCACGGTGCCGTTGTTGACGACGACGCAGTGCTTGGCGCCGGTGAACTCGGCAATGGCCCTTTCAAAGGCTGCCGTACGCTCGAACTCGGTGAAGAAGCCGTCCTCGTCCAGGTAGGCCATCAGCTCGGCCTTCTCGGGCGCGCCGAACAGCGGGCGCATCTGGGGGATGAAGTCGTGCTTGGCGTTCATCGGGCGACTTTTCGGGCTTGAAGGTTCAGCGACACCAATCGCCCGTTGGCCTTGTCCATGTGGGGGAAGTAAGCCTGCGAATGGTCGTCGATCTGCGCATGCTCGGTGGTACGCCAGTCCCAGCGCTCGGCGCCTACGAAACCGTGGGCCAGCAGCAGCGCGGCCAGAGACTTCTCGTCGTAGCAGGTGCGGTGGTAGAGGCAGCGTGGGCCGCCTGGCGTGGCGATCTCCATGCGGCCATAGAGTGGCCCGAGCACGCGCTCGATGGCGCCGGTCTCGCGGTAGACCTCGATCAGGGCCTCGAAGTCCGGCACCGCCAGGCGCAGCAGGCCGCCCGGCTGGAGCACGCGGTGCCACTCGGCCAGCACGCGCGGGGCCTCCTGGCGGTCGAAGTACTCGAAGGCATGGCTGCAATAGATGAGTTCGGCCGTGCCGTCGGCGATGAAGGGCAGGGCGTCGATGCCGGCCTTGTGGTCGATGTGCGGGTAGTCGCACAGGTCCACGTGCACGAAGCCGGGAATGTGGCGGTGCCAGCAGCCGAGGTGCAGTTTCATGGCGTCCTCACTTCAAGCGCCGGCGGTCCGCGTCGGGGCCGAGGTAAGGGCCGTTCTTCACTTCCAGCACCTGCGTGCCGTCCTCGAGGATGTCGTAGCCATGCCCGCCGCGCAGCAGAATCAGCAGGTCGCCCTCGCCGGCTTCGAGGGTGTCGAGGAGCTCGTCGGTGGGCGAGTAGATGCGGGCGCGCAGCCGCCCCTTGCGGATGTAGAGCAGCTCCTGCGTCCAGGCGACGTCGCGGTGCGCCTCGTTGTGGCTGTGGGCCAGCAGCTCCTTGCCAGCCGGGTAGCCCCAGGTGCCGGCCTGGATGAAGTCGGCGTCCGGGCTGAAAAAGCGCAGCCCTTCGCCCCAGGCTTCGCTGGCGGGAACATGGCGGGCCAGCACCAGGCCCTCATGGGTGATTTCACGCATGGTGTTGAAGGTACCAATCGATGGTTTCGCGCACGCCGGCGCGGAAATCGCGGCTTGGGCGCCAGCCCAGCACCTCGGCGCCGCGGCTGCCGTCCACGGTCTTGTACGGCGCGCCGTCCGGCTTGCTGGGGTCGGTCACCAGTCGGCCGGGGTAGCCCAGCTCGTCGGCGATCAGCCGGGCCATGTCGAGGATGCTGATGCCCTGGGCGACGCCGATGTTGACCGGCTCGCGGGTGGCCGGCGCCGCGAGCCCGCGCACCAGGGCTTCCGCCCCATCGTCCACGTGCAGCCACTCGCGCACCGGGGTGCCAGTCCCCCAGATCACCACTTCCTGAGCCCCGGCCTGTTTCGCCTCATGGATGCGGTGGATCAACGCACCCAGCGCATGGCTGCGCTCGGGCTCGAAGTGGTCGCCGGGGCCGTACATGTTGGACAGGATGAGGCTCAGGGTGTCCAGCCCATGCTGCTGCGCGTAGGCCCAGGCCCCCACCCAGCTGGCCTTGCGCGCGAAGCCGTAGGCCAGCACCGAGTCGTGCAGCGGGCCGTCCCAGAACTCGGCTTCCTTGAACAAGCTGGCGCTGCCGGGGTAGGCGCAGTTGCTGATGGGGTTGACCAGCCGCTGCACGCCCGTGGCCACCGCCGCCTCGTTGAGCGAGAGCGTCATGGCCAGGTTGTGGTGGAAGAGTTCGGCCGCGCGCGTCAGGCCAAACTGGATGCCGCCGACATGCGCCGCGCAATGGATCAGCTGTCGCTCGGCCTGCCCGTCGAACGCGGCAGCCAGCGCCGCGCGGGTGGCGGCGGGGTCGCGCAGATCGACGCCCATGGAGCGGCTGATGCGCTTGAAGGGCCGGCCCTGGCGTTCGAGCAGGGCGCACACGCGCTGGCCCAGGAAGCCGGTAGCGCCGGTGACGACGATCACGCGGAGAGCTCCCGAAAGCCGCCAGGCGGCACCACGCCGTCATGCCCGTAGTCGTCGAACTGCAGGTCGTAGCGAACCATCTCGCGCACCAGTTGCTCGAAGCTCACCTCGGGTTGCCAGCCCAGCTCGGCGCGCGCCTTGGCCGGGTCGCCCCAGAGCAGCTCCACCTCGGTGGGGCGGAAGTATTTCGGGTCGATGAGCACGCGCACCGCGCCGGTCCGGGCGCAGACGCCCTGTTCGTTCACGCCCTCACCGCGCCACACCAGCTCGATGCCTGCCTCGCGGAAGGCGAGCGTGGCGAACTCACGCACGGTGTGCGTCTCGCCGCTGGCCAGCACGTAATCGCGGGCCTCGGGCTGCTGCAGCATCAGCCACATGCCGCGCACGTAGTCGCGTGCATGGCCCCAATCGCGCTTGGCGTCCAGATTGCCCAGGGCCAGCACCTGCTGGCGCCCCTGGGCGATGCGCGCGGCCGCCTTGCTGATCTTCTTCGTCACGAAGGTCTCGCCGCGGCGCGGTGATTCGTGGTTGAAGAGGATGCCGTTGCAGGCGTACAGGCCGTAGGCCTCGCGGTAATTGACGGTGATCCAGTACGCGTAGAGCTTGGCCGCGCCGTAGGGGCTCTTCGGGTAGAAGGGCGTGGTCTCGCTCTGCGGTGCCGTGCCCGGCAGGCCGCCGAACAGTTCGGAGGTGCTGGCCTGGTAGAAGCGCGGCTTCTGCCCGGAGTCCTTGATCGCGTTGAGCAGCCGGATGGTGCCCAGCGCGTCCACCTCGGCCGTGTACTCGGGCACCTCGAAGCTCACCGCCACATGCGATTGCGCACCCAGGTTGTAGATCTCGTCCGGCTCGATGCGCGCCAGCAGGGTGTGCAGATTCGACGAGTCGGTCAGATCGCCGTGGTAGGTGTGGACGCGCTCGTGGTGGATCAGGTGGTCGATGCGCGTGCTGGTGAACACCGAGCTGCGACGCAGGATGGCGTGCACCTCGTAGCCCTGGGCGAGCAGGAACTCGGCGAGGTAGCTGCCGTCCTGGCCGGTGATGCCGGTGAGAAAGGCCTTCTTGGTGGCGGTCATCCGCGCATGATGCCGCGCCACGAGGCGCGGCCAAGGCGGGAACAACCCCTCAATCCAGGTTCTGCCGTGCCCGCTCCAGCAGCGCCACCGCCCAGGCCTCGGCCGGTCCCACGGCGACCACGCCCTGCTCATCCGCCATGCGAGCGGCCTCTTCGGTGGTGTCGGCGCGCATCAGCAAGGGCAGATCGGGGCGCAGATGCCGAGCCAGATCGGCCACCTGCCGCGCCAGGGGCAGGTCGTCCAGGGTGAACACCAGCAAGCGCGCGCGGTGCAGGTGCGCCTGCACCAGCACGCGGGGGTCGCGGGCGTCGCCGCACACGGCCAGGCCGCCGGTGTCGCGCAGGGCCTGCACACACTCGGCCTCGCTGTCGATGCCGATCACCGCATGGCCCAAGCCGCGCAGGCTGGCCGCGAGACGCTGGCCCACGGGTCCCAGGCCCACCAGCAATATGGGCGTCTGTGGGGCAGTGACTTCGTCGGGCAGGGTGGCCAGCGCGTCTTCGCGCAGCGCCGCCTGGCGCGCCCAGGCGAAGCGCCGGCACAGCCAGCGCTCCAGCGGCTCTACGGCGGCGAACAGGGCCGGATTCAAGGCGATGGACCCCAAGGCTGCCGCCACCACCCAGCTCTGCGTGCGCGCGTCAAGCAGGTTCAGTTGGCCGCCCAGTGCCACCAGGATGAAGCTGAACTCGCCGATCTGCGCCAGGCTGGCGGCCACCAAGAGCGCCGTTCGCAAGGGCAGGCCACGTGCCAGCACCAGCAGCGCGGCCGCCAGCGACTTGGCCCCCAACACCACCGCCAGCACGGCCAGCAGAGGCAAGGGGTCGGCGAGCAGCACGCGCGGGTCGAACAGCATGCCCACCGATACGAAGAACAGCACCGCAAAGGCGTCGCGCAGCGGCAGCGATTCCTCGGCGGCACGGAGGCTGAAGGGTGACTCGCGCAGCACCATGCCGGCCAGGAAGGCACCCAGCGCGAAGCTGATGCCAAAGCCCATGGCTGCGCCGAAGGCCAGACCGATGGCGGCCACGATGATGGCCAGGGTGAAGAGCTCGCGCGAGCCGGTGCGCGACACCTGCCAGAGCAGCCAGGGCAGCACGCGCGGCCCGATCACCAGCATCAGCACGGCAAACCCCAGCACCGCGCCCACGGTGCGCAGCAACACCCAGCCCACCTCCTCGTTCACCGACGGGCCGCTGCCACCGAGAAACGGCGCCAGCACCGGCAGCAGCACCAGGGCGATGACCATGGCGAGGTCTTCCACCACCAGCCAGCCCACCGCCAGCCGGCCGGGGGCGGTCTGCAGTTCGTGGCGGTCCTCCAGCGCGCGCAGCAGCACCACGGTGCTGGCCACGCTGAGCGAGAGGCCGAACACCAGCGCGCCACCCCAACCCACGCCAAAGCCTTGCGCCAGCAGCGCGCCTAGGGCCGTGGCCACTGCCATCTGCAGCAAGGCGCCGGGCACGGCGGTGCCGCGCACGGCCAGCAAGTCCTTCCAGCTGAAGTGCAGGCCCACGCCGAACATCAGCAGCATCACGCCGATCTCGGCGAACTGGTGGGCGATGGCGGCATCGCCCACAAAGCCCGGCGTGTGTGGGCCGATCAGCACGCCGGCCAGCAGGTAGCCGACCAATGGCGGCAGTCGCAGCCGCTGCGCCAACAGCCCGAACAGCAGGGCCAGGCTCAGGCCGATGGCCAGGGTGGCGATGAGGGGCAGGGGGGCGTGCATGCCCCGAACTTAGCACCAAGGCTCAGAACCTTGCCTACGATGGGGCATGTGCCTGGCCGCCGTCGCCCTCCATCAACACCCGCGCTGGCGTCTGGTGCTGGCCGCCAACCGGGATGAGTTCTTCGCCCGCCCGGCCAGTCCACTGGCCTTTCAGAGCGAAGGCTGGCTGGGCGGGCGCGACCTGCAGGCGGGCGGCAGCTGGCTGGCGCTTCACCCCTTGCAGGCGCGCCTGGCGCTGGTGACGAATGTGCGCGAGCCCGGTGTGCCTGCGCCGCCGGGCGCGGTGTCGCGCGGTGCTCTGGTCACCGAGGCCCTGCTGGACGACAGACGCTGGCACGAAGGCCCGGACGACCGGCCGCGCCAGGGCTTCAACCTGCTGCAACTCGACCTGCGCGCAGCGAGCGGGCGCTGGTTCAGCAATCGCGGCGGGCCGGCGTTGCTGGCTGCCGCTGTGCACGGGCTGTCGAACGCCCAGCTCGACACGCCTTGGCCCAAGCTGCTGCGCCTGAAGGCAAAGCTGCAACTGGCGTTGCGGGGCGAGGACCTGGAAGCGGCCCTGTTCGACGCCCTGGCCGACGACCAAGCTGCCCAGGATGAAGCACTGCCCGCCACCGGCGTGCCGCTGGCCTGGGAGCGCGCGCTGTCCAGCGCCTTCATTCGGATGTCCGGCTACGGTACTCGTTGCTCAACCCTAGTGCTGGCGAGCGCCGACACGGTGCGCGTCATCGAACGCCGCTACGGCGAGGGCGGCGCAGCGGCCGGCCAGACGGAACTCAGCTTCGCGCTGTCAGGGTGACAGCCGGGTGGACAGCAGGATGCGCATGCGCGCCTGCTCCACCCGCGCGGGCAGGTCCTGCGCGCAGTAGGCCTCGCGCTGCTCGGTGGGGCGCTCGGCAATCGCCTTTTGCGCACGTTCGAACTCTGGCGCCAGCAGCGTGCGTTCGCGCACCTGGGGCAGGGCGTAGCCCACGTCTTCGGCCTGCCCAAGTTCGCTGGGCAATAGGTTGGCACCGCGCTGTTGGCGGGCTTGCACGGCCTGCAGCCAGCGCGAATAGCCGTTGATCCAATCGTCTAGGAAGCCCTCGATGAGGGCGCTGCGCTCGGCGGGAACGGGGGCTACGCCACTGCAGGCCGCCTGCGCACCCCGGTACTGCGAATACTCGCTGAGCACCGCCTTGGCCAGCGCCGATTCGAAACGGTAGCCGGCATCTAACGGCTCGCATCTGCAGGCTTCGGGCAGGCCGCTGCCCGAGGAGAAGCGCTGCATCAGCACGCAAGCGCCATGGCGCCGCGCCACCAGGTCCAGCGCCAGCGCCGCCTCGGGGCGGTCGGCGAAGCGCGCTTGGCCGGCGGGCAGGAATTCCTGGCTGCCGGTCGTGGCGATCTGCGCGGCGTCGATGTTCAGCGCCATGCCCTGGTAGGCGGGCTTCGTGCGGTACCCCTTCAGCAGGCTCTCACCGCGCTCTTGAATCACGGCGACGCAAGCCGCACCGCCCGCCGCCAGCTTTGAGAGCGGCTGCAGTTGCTTGGCCATCAGTCGGGCGCGGACCTCGGGCGCATGGGCGCTGTCGGGGAACTGGCCCAAAAAGCTCTGCATGTCCGACACCTGGCCGTGGTCACGCACCAGCGCCCAGCGGCGCCCTTCTTCGGCGGGTTGGGCAGATGCCCAGGCCACCCCGCCCAGCAGCAAGAGCGCGAGGGCTTGCTTCAAGCGGACACCGCTTGGATCGGAATGCGCCGCACGCGCTCTGTTTGGATGCGCGCCCGCAGCTGGCCGCAGCCGCCTTCCACGTCTTGTCCCGCCGAGTCGCGCAGCTTGGTCAGCACGCCTTGCTGCGTCAGCCGGGCGGCCAGCTGGCGAGCGGCATCCCAACTGGGGCGGCGGTAAGGCAGGCCGGGCACCGTGTTGAAGGGGATCAGGTTGAGGAGGGCGTAGCGGCCCTTGAGCAGGGCCACGATGGCTTCTTCTTCGGCGTCGTTCACACCCTCCAGCAGGGTCCACTGCAGCTGCAGCGGGTAGCCGCTCGCACGGGCATAGGCGTCGGCTTGCTCCACCAGCCAGGCGGGCTCCAAGGCGGGTGCACGGGGGAGCAGCTCGCGCCGCAGCTGCGGCTTCGTGGTGTGCAGGCTCAGCGCCAGCGCCGGTTTCACGCGGGCGGCGTGCAGGCGCGGGAAGACGCGCTCGTCGCCCACCGTGCTGAAGACCAGTTGCTTGTGGGCGAACCCTCCCTCACTACCGAGCGCTTCAATGGCTGCCAGCACGGCATCCAAGTTGTGAGCCGGCTCGCCCATGCCCATGAAGACCACCTTGTTGACCGCTCGCATCTTCCGTGCGCGGGCCACCTGGGCGAGGATTTCAAGCGCGGAGAGCTGTCGGATGAGGCCGCCCTGGCCGGTCATGCAAAAGCCGCAGCCCACCGCGCAGCCAACCTGGCTGGAGACACACAGGCCCCAGCTCTTGGCACGCGGCGGCAGCAGCACCGACTCGACGCTCTGCCCATCCTGCAAGAGCCACAGCAGGCGTTCTGAGCCATCGGCGGCGCCCTCGCGGGCATGCAGGCTGAGCTGTCCATTCCACCGGGCCAGCAGCTCGGGCAATGCTTCGTGCAAGGCCTTGGGCAGGAAACCCTGCAAGGGGCGACGGCCATGTTCCAAGGGGAGCGCCTGCAGCCAATGGCGCAGCACGCGGCTGCGGTGCTGAGGCAAGGCGCCCAGCTGCAGCAGGTGGGCGTCAAGGTCTGGGATGCTCATTCGCGAGAAGGGCCCGAGGGCCGTCGCTCAATGTGGCGAACGGGGGATTCGCTCATCTCAACGCACGGCTTCGGCCGGCAGCTTGACGGGCAGGGGGTGGGCGCTCACCCCATGGCGGCGAAAGATGGCCGCCGCCGTGCCATCCGCGCGCAGGGCAGCCAGTGCCGCGTTCACCCGCGCCAGCTTCGCCTCGGCCCGCGCTGCGCCTCGCGACCACAGCAGGTAGTGCGCCACCAAGCCATGCTGGGGGTAGGGCATGAAGCGTCGGTCTTCGTTGGCAGGCAGCAAGCCTGCGGTCTCGGCGTCCACGACCTCCTCGCGGGATGCCAGCGCCATGTCGCATCGCCCCAGCTCCAGCTTGGCAAGCGCCGATGCGAGGCTGGGCGCCCCCAGGTCGCGCACGTTCAGCCCGTGCTGGCGCAGCCATTGGTGGTTGTGGTTGAGCCGTCCACAGAGCTGGTAGCGGTTCAGGTCGGTGATGCGCGACATGGCAGGCAACTCGCCCAAGCGGATGCGCAAGTACCAGACGCCGTTCTGCTTGACCTGCAGCGGAACGCTCGCCAGGAACAAGCGCTTGCGCTCGTCGCTCAGGCTGGCCGGAAAGAACAGCTCGGCCTGGCCAGCTTTGCCGGAGAACTCCTCCACCTGCTTCTGGCACCGGCCCCAGGGCAAGGGATGTGCAGTCAGCTTGAGCCCCGCACGGCTGAACGCCTGGTGCACCAGCTCGTGCATGGCACCGGTCCATTCACCCTTGGCGCTGCGGCGCAGGTCCGGGCTGTCGGAACGCTCATCGAAGCAGGCGTGCACCGTCGTGTCGGCTCGCGCGCCACCTGTCCACAGGGCGAGCAAGATGGGCCCGACCCGCACAGCGGGCACCAGCCACTCGCGGGCACAGCGGCGCTTCACCGAGGAAGCGCAAGGGGTGCGAGGGGGGTTCATGGTCGAAGTGTCGATGATGTGCTTCGAGGGCGAGGTGGCGGCAGCAGACAGGCCAGAGAACCTATGCACGCATGGCCCGTGCTACCGTTCCGATCACCCCTTCTCGGTACCCCATGGCCCTGCACACCTACCTGCCGCAGGATCGCTTGCGCGCACTGGCGCAAGGCGCAAGCCTCCCCGAGCGCACGCAGGGCAGCGCACTCTTCGCCGACATCACCGGCTTCACGCGGCTCACGGAGGAATTGACCCACCGGCTGGGCGCGCGGCGCGGCATCGAGGCGCTCTCCCAACGCGTCGGGGCGGCCTACGAGGCCCTGATTCAGGAGGTGGAGCGCCACGGCGGCAGCGTCATCGGTTTCGCCGGGGACTCCATCACCTGCTGGTTTGATGCCGGGGCGAATGCCGATGCTGCAGACCTTGCGAACAGCGCCCGGCGTGCCGCCCGTGCCGCGATGGCCATGCAGGCAGCCATGCGGCAGGGGGGAGAGCTCTCGGTCAAGTTGGCGCTGGCCAGCGGTCCGGCGCGGCGCTTCGCCGTGGGCGACGCCGCCTTGCAGCGCCTGGACGTGCTGGCCGGCGCCACCCTGGCGCGCATGGCAAGGCTCGAACAGCAGGCGCAGCCCGGCGAGGTGGTACTCGACGCTGCGACGGCAGCTCTGCTGGGCCTGGGGGCGGTCGCCAGTGTTGGCGAGGGCGAGCCGACGCTGCGCCTGACTTCGCACACCTGGCCCGACGCGGGCTCCGCATTGTCGAAGGGCACAGGCGAACAGGCCTTGGCCCCGTCAGCGGCTCCCCCGCCCATCGAGCGGGTGTTGCCTTGGGTGCTGCCCTTTGTTCAGGAGCGCGAGGCCGATGGCGGCCTCTTCGCCACCGACCTGCGGCCCGCCGCCGTGTTGTTCGTGCGCTTTGGCGGCTTGGATTACGACGGCGACGAGACGGCGGCGGCGCAGCTCGATGCGCTCATCACCCGCGCCCAGCATTTGCTGCATGCCTACGAGGGCCAACTCCTGGAGCTCACCGTGGGCGACAAGGGCAGCTACTTCCTGGCCAGCTTTGGGGCCGATCGGGTTCGCGAAGACGATGCATTCCGCGCGGTGTGCGCCGCGCTGGCCCTGCGCGATGCCGGCTTTGAGCTGCCGATGCAGTTCGGCCTGAGCCATGGCCTGCTGCGCGTCGGTGCCTATGGCAGCAGCACAAGACGCTCCTTCGGCGCCATGGGTGACGACACCAATGCAGCGGCACGCTTGATGCAGATCGCCCAGCCTGGCGAAATTCTCATCTCGGCGCGCCTGCGCACGCAGCTGGCACAAGGCTTCCAGCTGGAAGCGCGGCCGCCGCTCCCGCTCAAGGGCAAGGGCGAGCCCATGCTGGTGTTTGCGGTGATGGGCAAGCTGCGCCAACGCGCCATTCGCCTGCAGGAACCGGCCTACGGTCTGCCGATGGTCGGGCGCGAGCCGCAACAGGCCTGCATCGAGCATGCGCTGCGGGAGGCCGCAGCAGGGCGTGGCCAGGTGATCGTGGTCGAGGCCGAAGCCGGCATGGGCAAGTCGCGCTTGCTGGCCGAGGGCATCCGGCAGGCGCGGCGTGCCGGCTTCCAGGGCTATGGCGGCTCCTGCGTGGGGGACGGCTTGAACGAGCCCTACCACCTGTGGCATGGCTTGCTCCAAGCCCTGTTCGACATCGACCCCCAACTGCCGCGACGCCGCTGCATTCGTCAGCTCCGGCTGGAGCTGGCCGAGCATGCACCCGAGCACGAGGAGGCCTGGCCCTTGCTCGGTGCGGGGCTGGGCATGACGCTGCCGGAAAACGAGTTCACCGAGGGTTTGCAAGCCAAGGACCGCAAGGCGCTGCTGGAGTCGATGCTGCTGCGTTGCCTGGCGGGTGAGGCCCGCGAGGCGGCCGTGGAGGGCGGCGGCTTGCTGCTGGTGCTGGAGGACCTGCATGCCATCGACGCCTCGTCGCTCGATCTGCTGCGCCAGCTCTGCGCTGCGGCGGTCGATCTGCCGATGCTGATGCTGCTGAGCCAAAGACCCGAGAGCGGCTCCGACCGGCTGGAGCCCGTGCCTCACCTCCAGACGCTCGCGCTGGCGCCGCTGGATGCGGCGCAAGCCGAACAAGTCATCCGCGCCACGCTGGCGCATCTGTATCCCGAGCGTGTCGGGGGCGTGGCCGCTGGCCTCATCGAGCAGGTGGCCCAGCGGGCTCAAGGCAATCCCTTTTACATCGAGGAATTGCTCGGTTACCTGCACGACCGGGGTCTGGATCTGCGACGGCTCGGTGCCGAGGCACCGCTCGAGTGGCCCACCAGCTTGCACGCCCTGGTGCTCAGCCGCATCGACCAACTGCCCCGGACGCAGCAGCAGGTGCTGAAGGTGGCCAGCATCGTGGGCCGCGTGTTCCTGGCCGACGAGTTGCCCGCTTTTTACCCGCTGCTGGGCAGCACAGAAGCCGTGCGTGGTGAGTTGCAGGTGCTCGATCGACTGGGATTCACCCCCCAGGAGCTCGAGGCTGAGCAGCTGACCTACCTGTTCCGCCACCGCGTGACGCTGGAGGTGGGCTACGAGTCCATGCCCTACGCCACGCGGGTCTATCTCCATGGGCTGTATGCGCAGCACCTGGAGGCCCGGTGCTGCGCTCAATCAGACGGGCAGGACGCCCTGCGCACGCAGGCGGCCGCTCTGGCCCATCACTTCTCGCGGGCTGAGCAACCCGACAAGGCCTGGCCTCATCTGTTGCAGGCCGGCAAGCAAGCGGCCGCACGCTTCGCCAACGACGAGGCCTTGGCCCTGTTTGCACGCGCCCTGGCCGCCATGCCGTCCGGCGAACGCCTTGCCCGCTTCGAGCTGCTGCTGAAGCAGGAAGAGGTGTTCGATTTGCTCGGCGAACACGCCCGCCAGCGTGACACCCTGACCGAGTTGGCCGCCCTGGCCAGCGAACTGAACGACGCACCGCGCCAGGCCGAGGTGCACGTGAGGCTGGCCAAGCTCGAGATCGACCTGGGGCACTACCCCGCCGCCGAAGCAGCCAGCGCAAAGGCCATTGCGGGCGCCGCAGCTGCAGTGGGCGCGGAGCGCCAGCAAGCCGATGGCTTGCTGCTGCTGGCGCGTGCGCGCTTCCATGCAGGCGCCACCGCAGCGGCCCGGGCACCGCTGGACAAGGCTTTGGCCCTCGCGCGCCAGCATGGCCATTCGCGGGGGGAATACAACATCCTGGCTCTGTTGGGTCTGCTGCACTGGCAGCAGGGCGAGCACGCCCAAGCCGAGGCACTGCTGACGGACGCCTTGGCCCGCACCCGAGGCGCGGGCGACGCCCGGCGCGAGCTGGACCTGTTGAACAACCTGGGCGTGGTGGCCAAGTCGCGCGGCGACTTCGCGCAGGCCATCGCCTATTACGAACAGGCCGGGCAGCAGGCACGCCGCATCGGAGACCGCGCGGGCGAGGCATTGCTCGTCAACAACATCGGCAGCGCCTGCCTGGCTGCGGGCGAGTTCGAGCGTGCCTTGCGAGAGTCCAAAGCTGCAGCCGGCCTGTTCGAGCGTCTCGATGAGCCTGCAGCGCATGGGATGGCATTGCTGAATTGGGCGGAGGCGCTGCGTGAGTTGGGCCAGGTCGCCGCCGCACGGCCACTGGCCGAGCAGGCGCTGGCAGGCCTGCGCAGCTGCGGCCACAAGCGGGGGGAGGCCTGCGTGTGCGAGAACCTCGGGTTGCTGGCCCGCTCGCTGGGCGAGTTGGACGCCGCGTTGCACCATTTTCGTGACAGCCTGGCCATGGCGGAGGAGGTCGGGCTGCCTGCTTTGAAGGTCAGCGTGACGCTGCATTGGGCGGACACCCTGATTGACGCCGGTCGCCTCAATGACGCGGCTTCGCTGCTGGCGTCGCTCACCGCGCCTGCCGAAGCGCCCGTGCAGGACCTCATGCGCCGGGTGGTGCAGTGCCGTCTGGACTTGGCGCGCGCACAGCAGCCCGCCCACGTCGACGAGCTGATGGCCGGTTTGCTGGCAGCCTCGCCTCAGGCCCTGCCCTTGAGCCTGTACGCGAGTGCACTGCAGGTGTTGCAGCAGGTGCCCACGGCGGACCGGGCGGCGATGCAGCGCCTGCTCGACCTGGCGAGGGCCGAACTGCAGGCACGCTGCGAGCGCATGGGGCAGGCGGATCTGCGTCAGTCCTTCCTGGAACTCCCTGCCCATCGCTGGCTGCAAAAGGGCTTGGCATGAAGGCGCAAACGCCTCCGCTGTCTGCCTTCCTGAAGCTGGACACCGGCACGCACACCGCCTGCATCCACCAGCTGGCGCTCACGCCGGACGGGGAATCCTTGGTGAGCGCGGGTGAATGCACGATCCGTGTCTGGGACCGTTCCACGAAGCGCCAGCGTCTGCAGCTGCTGGGTCAGGCCGGGGAGCGATCCGAGGAGTTGTGGGGCAACGGCAATGTGCAGCGCTTCGCCATCTGCCCGGATGGTCGCCACCTGATTGCGCTGAAGGCCTGGTACGACCCGGCGTTGCCGGGCGCCGACGAAGGACGAAGCACCGAGCTGCAGGTTTTTGAGTTGGCCAACGGCAATCTGCGGTCTCGATTTGCCTTGCCGGGTCTGGTGGACGAAGTGGAGGTCAGCCCGGATGGACGTTGGCTGGTGCTTGGGGGGCTGGAAAGGGTGGGTTCGCTGCGAAGGGGCCGGGTGGACGTCTACACCACGGCCGCCGTGCTGCGCGCGGGCTTTCCGGAACGGTCGCCGCAGCCGCGCGCCAGCTTCCGTCTGGGCCAGGCGGCCAGCGATAGCCTGTTCGAGTTGGCCCTGCGTTTCCTGCCCGGCCGCGTGTTGCGCGGCCAGCCCTGCCAATTGCTGGTGGCGCTGGGCGGGGAGCAGGACGGCAGCCTGCACTGGCTGGACTTCGATCTCAAGCAGGGCATGAGCCTGCGGCGCGAGGTCCTGGGGCTCGGGCCGTTGAATACTCGCACGCTGGCGGTCAGCAGCGCCCTGGCGGTGGTGGCCCGCGCCGACACGCCGCGCCAAGGGCGCAGCAGGGCCGGCATGTTGCTTTGGATGGGGCACGACGCCCACGCCCCTCAGGGTCGATTGCGCACGGATACCGTGCCCGCCTCGGCGGTGTTCTCAGTCAGCGGTGGGCAGCTCTTGCTGGGGTTGTCGCCATGGACAGCAGGGGGGGCGCAGGATGGCCGCGAGATGGCGGCTGTCCACGCCTACGCCGTGACGACGGATGGGCTGGCGCTGCGCTGCAGCTACTTCGGGCATGACGGCGAGGTGATGGCGCTGTGCCTGGACGGCATGCAGGCCATCAGTGCCGGCGGCGACCATCACGCCATCCACTTCTGGGATGCCAGCCATCGCATCGGCCAACTGACAGCGGCCATTCGCGGCCTGGGCCAAGGGTTCTTCGCGCCAGGCATCAACGCCCGCGAGCAGGTGCTGTTCGGCACGGTGCCGGAGCGGTTGCTGCCGCCGCGCCAGGCTGCACGCCAGCAGGCCTTCGACCTGCGGCGTCTGCAACTGCGCACCACGCGCAGCAGCGAGCTGTCGGTCAGCGACTTCGAGTCGGCGAAGTGGTTCATCTATGACAGCGGCGCGCAGCTCATCGGCTTGCGCCACAGCCCCGACGCCTGGGGCGACGAACTGGACAAGCCGCCCGACCTCAGCCTGTTCGTGGCCCGCAATGACGAGTGGGTCATCTGGACGCGTAGCGGCTTCTACGCGGCCAGCCCGGGTGGCGAGAGGCTCATGGGCTACCACCTGAATCGCGGCCCCAAACAGGAGGCGCTGTTCCTGCCTGCCGACCGCTTCAAGGACTTCTATCGGCCCGACCTGGTGCGTGCCGTGGTGCGCCACGGCAGCGAGGCACGCGCCGCCGCCGCCGGGGTGGCGCTGCCAGCGGTGGATTTGACGGCTCTGCTGCCGCCCCATCTCGAGCTGCTGCATCAGCGTCGCACCGGTCAGCTGCTCGAGCTGAGCGTGGCGGCCAGCTGGGCGGGTGAGGCCAACGCACCGAGCAAGGTCTGGCTGCTGCGAAACGGGCGCTTCGTGGCCTCTTTTGAGGAAGCAAGACACGAGTACCGTTTCAAACTGCGCCTGCTGCCCGGCGACAACCAGTTGACCCTGCTGGCCGAGAACAAGCGCTCGCGTTCGCTGCCCCTGCGGCTCAGCGTGCCAGGCCCGGCGCCGCTGCAGGTCGCTCATCAGCAGGAGGCGGCTTCGGGACGCCTTTTCCTGCTCGCGGTTGGGGTGTCGGAGTTCGCGGTGGCCGGCACGCCGCTTGCGCAGGGCTACCAGAACCTGCCGTATCCGCACCGGGACGCCATTTCCATCTTCAATGCCTTGGCAGCGTCCAAGCGCGGGCCGCGGCGCGCTGTGCGCTCGACACGGCCGGTCTTGGTCAACCGCGCGTTCGACGGCGTGGAGGCCGCGCTGCTCGTCAACGAGGAGGCGAGCAAGGCTGCCGTGCTGCGAGAGCTCGACCACCTGTGCGACCGGATGCTCGCGCGCGCCGAGGCACCCGGGGCCGAGCGTGATGTGCTCTTCGTCTTCCTGGCCGGACACGGCGTACGCTTTCCGAACGATCCTGAGTTGTTTTTCTGGACCCATGACATGGTGCCCGAGCGAATGGATGAAACCGGTCTGTCGATGGTCGAACTGGGCGAGCGTCTGAGTCATGTGCCGGCCGAGGTGGTGCTGGTCATCGACACCTGCCACTCGGCCATGGCCGGCAACAACATGCTGCGTGCCTTCAGCCCGGAGGAACTGGCGCGCCGTGTGCAGGCGGTCAGCGAGCGTGGCATGTACGTGATGAGCGCCGCGCGCAGCGAGGAGCGTGCGCAGGACAGCCATGTGCACGCGCAAGGCGTGTTCACCGCCGCGCTCTTGCAGGCCCTCGATGCCGAGACGGAAGCCGCAGGCCGCAAGGGCGTGCGCATGCTGGCCTGGATGGACCGCGCGCAGGAACTGATGCCACAGGTCATGCGGCAGGCCGGCACGACGCCGCAGGCGCCGGTGCTGCGCATGTACGGCGACCTGTTGCCCTTCACCCTGTTCAAGCGCTGAGCTCCAGCGCTGAGCCCCCATCGGGCGCAGCCCTCATTGCTCGCGGGCGTTTCATGCCCTAGCCTGTGCGCCCCACTTCAAAGGACACCCCATGGCCATTGCCAAGAAGACCGTTGCCGCCAAGAAGCCTGCCGCTGCCAAGAAGGCGGCCACTGCCAAGCCGGCCGTGAAGAAGGCTGCTGCGCCAGCGGCAAAGAAGGCTGCTGCGCCAGCGGCAAAGAAGGCTGCTGCGCCAGCGGCAAAGAAGGCTGCTGCGCCAGCGGCAAAGAAGGCTGCTGCGCCAGCGGCAAAGAAGGCTGCTGCGCCAGCGGCAAAGAAGG
>JAFLDE010000026.1 GCA_017302655.1 Burkholderiales bacterium | reverse complement strand
CGCGCAGCCGCGCCGGTACATCGCCGACCGGTCGCGGCTCACCGCCCAGCGGCGCGGCCCAGGCGATGGTGGCCGACGCGCCGGGCGCCAGGGTCAGCGGAAAGTCAAGACGGGCGCTGGCCCGCTGCTCCTTGTCGACCAGCAGGCCGCCGATGAAGGCGCTCAGCGGCCGATCCGGTAGCTGCAAACCATCGTCCCAGGTCGCCACACGAACCCGCTCGGGCGCGGTCTGCGGCTGCAGGCTGCGCGCGCCGGGACCGATCAGCAAGCGGCCGTCCAGCCAGGCCAGCTTGTCGATCGCGCTGACCCCGCCCTGGGTGGACAGGAATTGCTGCGGCGGGTTGACCTGCCAGGGCCGGACGAGCAGGCGCAGCCGGTAGCGCCGGGCTTGCGCGCTGGGGTTGTGCAAGGTGTAGCTGGCCAGCAGCTGGGGCGACCCGGCGTCGCCATCGGCGCCGGCCTGGATGTCGAGCGCCAGCTGCGGATGCCGCCAGTGCACGCGCGGCAGGGGCAGATGGCCGTCGGGCAGGCTGTGGCTGATCTTGACCTCGGCCCAGCTGAGCACCGAGCCGTCCTCCAGCTCGACCTGCGGCGCCACGCTGGGCGCGCCGCGGCCGAGCTCGATCTCGCCGTCCTCGTTGATCAGGCCGGAGCGATCGCCACCGCCGTCGACGCCGACCAGGGCCCAGTAGTTCTGCTCGCCCAGGAAGGCGCGCGGCAGCTGGCCGCGGGGCAGGCGCCGAGCCTGCTCGGCCAGCATCGCGTTCAGGTTCGGCCATTCGGCGGCGCTGCGCAGCTCCAGGCGCAGCGACTTCAGCAGGGCCGCCTGCGGCCGGCTGACGCGCAGGCGCAGATAGCGCGCCTCGCGCTCCGGCAGGAAGAGAGGCACCGCACCGCCGGGACCGCCGCTGACATCGCGCAGCAGCGTCCACTGCTTCGCATCGCTGGATTGCCACAGGCGGTAGCTCAGGTTCAGGGCCGGCGGCCAGTGCAGCAGCAGGCCGTTGAACTCGCGCAGGCCGCCGAGGTCCCATTGCAGGCCGTCGGCGACGCGCTGCGCGCGCGGCTCCGGCCAGCTTTGCGGCGGGGCCGGGGTCTCGCGCAGGCTCAGCCTGCTCAGGCAGGCGCTGCCCTTGCCGCCGTCGCGTCCGGCGGCGATCACCCATTCGACGAAAGCGGTCTGGCGCAGGGTCTTGTCGCTCGTCGGGCCCCAGGCAAAGCTGAGGTGGCGCGGCTTCCAGCTGCGCGGCGCGTAGTGGCCGGGCAGCTCTTCGTTGGGCCGGTTGATCCACCAGACGTTGTCGCCGCTTGCGTCGACGAACTTCAGCTGCACATCGTTGCGCCCGCCCTGCCCTTGCAGCTCGGCATCGAGTCGCCAATGCGCCGGCCAGCTGATGGGCAGCTGGCGGCGCAGCACCGCGTAGCCGGACACGCCCTTGAAGTCGTAATCCAGGCAGATCGCACCGGCCGCCGCGTGATGGCGCAGCTCGGCCTTCACCTGGTCGGAGGCCGAGGCCTTCCAGTCCGCCGGCTGGCCCAGCAGGTCCTGGGCCTGTGCGCTTCCCAGCAGCGCCAGCATCGACAGCCACCCCCTCACTTCACCGCCCCCATCAGCAATCCCTGCATGTAATAGCGCTGCAGCGCCAGGAACAGCAGCAGCACCGGCAGCACGGTGATGACGGCCCCGGCCATCATCAGTTCCACGTCCTGCACATGCTCCCGCGACAAGGCCGCCAGCAGCACCGGCAAGGTGTGCAGATCGCCATCGGTGAGCACGATCAGCGGCCACATGAAATCGTTCCAGCTGCCCAGGAAGGCGAACACCGCCAGCGTGACCAGCACCGGCTTGAGCAGAGGCAGCACCACGGTGAGGAAGATGCGCGCCTCGCCGGCGCCGTCCATGCGCGCCGCCTCCAGCAGCTCGTCGGGGATGCCGCGTGCGTACTGGCGCACCAGGAAGATGCCGAAGATGCTCGCCAGGCCGGGCAGCAGCACGCCGGCCCAGGTGTTGACCAGGCCCATCTGCTTGAGCATCAGAAAGAGCGGCAGCATGCCCACCTGTCCGGGAATGACGAGGGCACCCAGGAGTAGCGCGAACAGGCGCTCGCGACCGCGGAAGCGCAGCTTGGCGAAGGCGTAGCCGGCCAGGGTGTTGAAGGCCACCGACAGCAGCGTGGCCAGCGTCGCGAGCAGCAGGCTGTTGCCGAAGGCGCGGGTCAGGCCGCCTTGGCTGAACAGGTGCTGGTAGTGGGTGAGCGTGGGCTCGCTGGGCACCAGCGGTGGAGGAAGCTGGGTGCTGGCGCCTGCGGGCATCAGGCTGACGGAGAGCATCCAGAGCAGGGGGAAGGCGGCGGTCAGGGCCGCTGTTGTCAGCAGTCCGTTGATGAGGATTGCCTTTGGTTTGGTGCTCATGCGTTCCAGCCCTTGCGGGCTTCACCCCCAAACCCCGACCCACTCTTTTCTTTGCTTGCGCCAAAGAAAAGGTGGGGCAAAAGAAAGGCGCTCAATGCGGCCCTCGGTCCAAGACCTTCGGTCCAGGCGGTGCATCGCCCATACGGACACGAGCCCGTGCTGGGCTGTGCGGATGCCGGGGGAGCTATCCGCCGACCTGAATACAGGTCGGACTTGGTGCTGCGGACTGAAAGGGCCGCGCTGCGATGAACAGACTGCCAACCAGCATGCTCGTTGGGGCTGTGTTGTTCACCGTTTGGCCGCGATGGTTCTCGCTGCCAAGTCCGGCCGGTCTTCCCGGCCGGCGGATCTATGCCAGGCTGGGGAGGGGCACTGATGGGCTCGTCTGAGTGTGAGCAATGCACCGCCTCGGCCCGCGCCCCTAGGGCGGGGCCGGCATTCAGCGCATTTCTTTTTCCCCCTTTTCTTTGGGCGCAACCAAAGAAAAGGGGGTCGGGTGCAGGGGTGAAGCCCCTGCGGGCTCTCAGCAGGGCGTTCATGCCGCCTCCCCCGTCATCCGCCGCGCCAGCTTCAACAAGCCCACCGTCACCCCAACGATGAGTACGAAGAGCAGGAAGGCGACGCTTGACGCCACCCCCAGGTTCCACCACCGGAACCCTTCTTCGTACATCAGGTAGAGCACGCTGACCGTGCTTTGCAGCGGCCCACCCTGCGTCATCACATAGGGCTCGGCGAACAGCTGAAAGTAGCCGGCCACGGTGAGGATGGAAACCATCAGCAGAGTGGGGGCCAGACCCGGGAGCGTGATGTGCCGGAACAGCGCCCAGCTGCGCGCGCCGTCGAGCCTCGCCGCTTCATACTGATCCTGCGGGATGGCCTGCAGCGCGGCGATGAAGATGATCATGTTGCCGCCGAAGTTCTTCCAAGCGGCAAACAGCACGATGGTGGGCATCGCCCAATCCGGGTCGCCCAGCCAGTCGATGGCCGAGATGCCGAGGGCGCCCAGCAGCTGATTCACCCAGCCGTACTCGACGTGGAAGAGGTAGCGCCAGATCACCGCCACCGCCACCAGCGTGGTCACCACCGGCGCGAACAGGGCGGTGCGCATCACCGGTCGTGCCCGGGCCACCGGGCTTTGCAGCAGCAGCGCGCATCCCAGGCTCAACCCGATGGACAGCGGCACCCCCAACGCGACAAAGAAGCCGGTATTGCCCAGTGCCTGCCAGAACAGCGGCGTCTGCAGCACCTGGGCGTAGTTGGCCAGGCCGACGAAGCGCAGGTTGCGCAAGTCGCCCAACGCGTACAGATCGAAGTCACTCAAGCTCAGCAGCAAGCCGGCCAGAACCGGCAGCGCGAAGAAGAGGGCCAGCACGCTCAGCGCCGGCAGCAGGAACGCGACAGCCGCCCAGTGCTGGCGCTCGCGAAAGGGCGTCATGCGCGGGCCTCGCGGTCCAGCACCCAGCGCCGCTTGGCCAAGATGCCGTCCACCCGCGCGTCCAGGCTGCGACCGATCTCAGCGGCACTGGAGCCCTCGTGCACGCCGCGCGCGGCGGCCAATTGCATCTCCTGCGCGATCCGCTCCCATTCCGGCACCGCGGGGGTGGGCCGGGTGCGTTCCAGTTGCATCGCGAACGCGGCCGCATGCGGATCGTCGCGCAGGGCCGGGGCGCCATCGCGCGGCAGGGCCCAGGTGGCGCGGCGCGGCGGCAAATTGCCCGTGAGCGCATAGAACTGCAACTGCACATTCGGTCGGCTGAGGTAGGCGATCAAGCGCGCGGCAAGTGCCTTGCGCCGCGACCGCTTGAACACCACCAGGCTGGCACCACCGGCCACCGAGGCGCCCCATCCATCCGGCCCGGGCAGCGGGGCAGTGGCCCAGGCACCCTGCAGGTCCGCCGGCAGGCGCCGCTTGAACTCACCGATGTTCCAGGGGCCGGAGATGTAGCAGGCAAAGCGGCCGCGCGCGAACTCCTGGTAGAGATTGGCCACCTGGTTGTTCGTGACGCCGGGCGCCCAGCCCTGGCGGAACATGTCCAGGTAGAAGCCGAGCGCCTTCTGGAAACCGGTGCCCGAGAAGTTGCCGTGCCGACCGCCCTCGCGAAGCAGCTCGTCGGGCTGCTGCAGCGCCAAGGCCAGCAGGGGCTCGAACTCGTTGGTCGGCAGCAGCATAGGACGCGGCACCGCCCCCCGGTGCAAGGCCTGCAGCGCGGCGCGCCATTGCGCCCAGTCCTGCGGCGGGTGGGCAAAGCCAGCCTGGGCCAGCAGGTCGCGGCGGTAGAAGAGCAGGCGGGTGTCCACGTACCAGGGCAGTCCGACCAAGCGATCCTGGATGCGGTTGGTCTGCCAGATGCCATCGAAGTGCTCACCGGCGTACAGGCCGAGCTCGGGCAGTTGATCGTCCAGCGGCTCCAGCGCACCGAGTTGTGCCATCTCGGGCAACCAGGTGTTGCCCATCTGTGCGACATCGGGCGTGGCATCGCCCGCAATCGCGGTGAGCAGCTTCTCGTGCGCCGCCGTCCAGGGCAGGGCTTCGATGCGCAATCGCACACCGGGGTGCTCGCGCTCGAAACCGCGCAGCAGTTGCGGCGCCACCTCGGCCTCGCGGCCCATGGCCCAGAAGCGAAGCTCGTCGTCCCGCTCGGGAGAGCAGGCGGCCAGCAAAGGGGCGGCGAGCAGGCGGCGACGTTTCATGCCACCGATTGGAAGCCCGCCCGAGCCAAGCCGCGCTGGAATACCGGGTGTTCGCGCATCAGGCGCCAGATCAAGCCGTCGCGCTGATTGGCCAGCATCAGCAGCAGCGGACCCTGGTCAATGCCCAGGTAGTCGCTGGCCACCCAGTAGCGCCCTGCGGGCCCATCCACGATGCGGCCGTGCTGCAGAGGGACGTCAGTGAAGTCGAAGCTGGGGTTGATGCTGTCGAGAAACCCGTAGCGCCCCCACAGGGCCGGATAGCGGCTGCGGAACGCCTCAAGGCAGGGTCGCACGATCTCGGGCGCGAAGACGATGCTGCTGCCCGCACCATAGGGTGCCAGCGTGCCGTCGTCGTGCTCGCCCATGCCGCGCCCGGCGTAGCTGATGAAGCGGCGGCGCTGGCCCTTGAACTCGCGCTCCACATCGGCCGGGCCATCGCACGCGGTGATGCCCCAGACCTCTGCGCCGTAGCCGTTCCAGCCCAGTGGGTTGGCCTTCGCGTACAGGTGCTGGGCGTGCGTGGCTCGCACCGAGTTCTCGAAGTAGTCGAGCCCCTCGGCGCGCCCCCAGGCGTCGCGCCGGCCGCGAAAGTCCACCCAGCAATGGGTGAACTGGTGCCCGAAGAGCGGCGCAAATCGCAGGTGCGGCGCGCTGCCGTAGGCGCTGCCCCAGCTGCGCGGGTAGGTCTCGGTCCAGGCATCCCAGGCGGCGCGGTCCACGCCGTGGGTGTCACTTCCCAAGGCCAGCAGGTAGACCAGCATGGCCTCGTTGTAGCCACGCCAGTCCCAGGCGATGAAGCCGCTCTCCGGGTGCCAGCCATGGCTGATGGCTGCACCGCGCACCTGGGCCCAGCGCCAGTCCACGCGGGCTTGCAACTGCTCGGCGGCGCGGCGCAGGTCGGCCTCGTCAGGGGCATCGAAGAAGCGCTCGCAGACCATCACGCCGGCCAGCAAGAGCGCGGTGTCCACCGTGGAGAGCTCGTTACGGGCGTAGCGCAGACCGTTGTCCATCTGCACGAAGTGATAGAAGAAACCGCGATGCCCGGCCACGCCCTGCGCGGCCTCTCCTTGGGGTGCACTCAGCAGGGTGTTCAGCGTGCGGCGCGCGCGCTCGGCTGCGGCCGAGCGCGTCACCCAGCCACGGGTCACGCCGATCGCGAGCGCCGAGAGCCCAAAGCCCACGGCCGCCACGCTGCTGAAGGACGGCGTGGGCCAGCGGTCCGGGATGAGCCCGGTCAGCGGATGGGCAAGGTCCCAGAACCAGTCGAAGCAGCGCCTCTCCAGGTCTTGCAGGAGGTCGGATTGGGCGGAAGGGGCAGCGGAAGGATCGGCCGCCCGGTCCGGTGCGCCACAAGCGGCCACAGCCAAGCCCGCGCCAGCGGCGAGCGCGGCGCGGCGGGTCAGGCGGGCGGACATCAGAACTTGTAGTTCAGGACCAGGCGGTAGGTGCGCGGGTCACCGCGCATGCCGTTGGGCTTGCCCAGGTTCAGGTTGTCCCCCCCGACGATGTTCTTCTGCCCATTGGTGGGGCCACCGCCCCAGTCGTCGAAGCCACCGTAGTTGGTGCTGCCGAAGGCGTTCAGCACATCCAGGCGCAGGGTCAGCGCGTGGTCGCCGAAGCGCAGTTCCTTGGACAGTCCGAGGTCGACCTGCGAGAAGTCGTCCCAGGCGTCGACAGCCACCGCGCGGCACATGTTCCAGCCGTCGGCACAGGACACCACACGGCGCGGCATGCCGCTGGCCCAGGTGGCCTTGGCCGAGAAGGCCAAACCTGCGGGCAGCAACTTGTCGCTCATGAAGGCAGCGACCACGCGGTGTTCATCCACCAGGGTGCTGGGGTTGAATGAGCGCACACCGGGGCGACCGTAGTTCCAGTCGAAGATGTCGTTGTTCCACTCACGATGCAAGGTCTTGGCGTCGCTGTAGGTGTAGGCCACGCTCGCCGTCCAGCCGCTCCTGCTGCTGTAAGGCTTGTCAAGCTTGACGAAGACGGAGTCGGTGCGGTTCTCGCCGACGGTATCGCCCAGGATCAGCGCATTCACGCCCGGTTGACCGGGGCCCCAGAGCGGGTCAATCGGCGATTGCGTGCCGTATCCGCCATTGGGGTCGCGGTTGCCATGGAACCAGACAAACTGGTTCTTGGCATGCACGCGGCTGAGTGCCACCTCGGCATTCCAGCCGCCCAGCGCCTGGCGCACGCCGAAGGAGGCTTGATCGGCGTACGGCATCTTCACGTCGTTGCGGATCATCCAGGTCTCGCCATTGGGCTGCGCGTTCTTCTGCAGTTCATCGAGCGCGTGGTTGGCCATCGCACGGTCATAGCTGCGCCCCCAGCCGCCAAAGAGCACGGTGTCGCGGTTTCCGCTGAGGTCCAGGCTGAAGCCGAGGCGGGGTGCGAGGGCCTTGTTGAAAACCTTTCGCGAGCTGCCGGTGGAGATGTAGTCGGCGATGTTGATGCCGCCCTTGGCCAGCGACTGGCGGTAGGTCTGGCCGGCAGGCGCCTTGATGCCGCCGACGTCGCGCAGGTCGGGCTGGTCGAAGCCCGCCAATCGGTCGGCCGGCGTGGCGTACTTGTTGTTCAGCATATTGGACTCGCGGTCCCAGCGCAGGCCCAGGCTCAGCTCCAGATCACGGGTGACGCTCCAGTCATCCTGCAGGTACAGGCCGAGTTGCTGGTTGCTGAAGTTCACCCCGGCCGGCGCGAGCGCGCGGCGGACGCGGCATTGGTCGCTCTCGGCCCCGTTGTTGATGATGTTGGTGCCGGTGCAGTTGCGGCCATCAAAGAACGGATTGCCCGATGCGGTGTCGATGAGCACGTCCACGTCGTCCACGCTGCGCGAGGTGCCGGATAGGTCGTACTTCATGGCCTTGAGCTTCACGCCTCCCTTGATGACATGGCCGGCCATGCCGGTCCAGGTGAGGTCTTCGGACAGGTAGCTGCCGCGTTGCTGGCGGTTTTGCGCGTCGGGCGAGCCCCCCGCAAAGAGCACGTCCTGCGCGGCGTCGATGTCCTGCGGGTTGGCGGTCGACACCTTGTAGCGAAGCAGAGGGCTGGTGGCCGCCGACTGCGGATTCCACTGGAAGCGCTCGATGCCGAAGCGCGCCTCGCTGAGCCAGGCGTCGCGGCTCCATTCGTGCTTGACGTCGAAGCGCAGTTCGTCTTGCTTGCGGTTCTTGTCATTGCCCGGTGCACTCAGGTCGCGGTTCTCGGCGACCCGGTCCGATTCCTTTCGCACGCGCAGGCTCACGGAGAGACGGCTGTCCTCGCTCAGTTGCGTGTCCAGCTTGCCGAACAGCAGGTGCTCGGTGAAGTGATCCACCTGACTGCCGGCCATCGCACGCAGGCTCGGCAGGATGCCGGCGACTGCATTGCCGAATTTGTCCAGGTTGCGCGGGACGATCTGGCGCGAGTCCTCGATGCGCTTGCCGTCGTAGGCGAAGAAGACATGGGTGCTGTCCTTCGCAATCGGGCCACCGACGCTGAAGCCGTACTCGTACTTCTCAGAAGGTGGCAGCGGCACGCCAGCGGCTTCGCGCTCCTTCTCGAACGGCGTCTTGTCGCGCCAGTTGGTGCCAGTGCGATCGACGTAGGCCCCGCCACGCCACTCGTTGGTGCCCGACTTGGTCACGGCGGTAATGGCCGCGCTGCTGACCTGCTCGTACTCGGCCTTGTAGTTCTGCGTCAGCACCTTGTACTCGGCGATGGCCGACTGCGGGAAGGGATTGCCCCGCGAGCTGTCCTGCCCGGTCAAGCCGCCCCGCAGGATGTTGTTCTTCTGGCCCACGCCATCGATGAAGACGTTCACATGGTCATGGTTCTGCGCGCCCGACTGCAGGCGCGTGTTGCCGGAGGAGTCGCTGACAAAGGCCACGCCCGGCGCGAGGTCGGCGCTCGAGAGGAAATTGCGGGTGCTTTGCGGCATGGCCTCGATGAGGCGCTGTGAGACGTGGGTCCCGACTTGCGCGTCGCGCACAGCGCCGCGGGATGCCTGGCCGCTGACGACCACTTTGTCGAGCACCTGCTGGACAGCCTGCCCATCGAGTCGCAAATCAAGCACGCTGGTCTCGGCCACCTGGACGGTCACCAGTTCCGCTTTGGCCTGGCCGTCCACACTCAGTTGGTAGACGCCTGGAGCCAGACCGGTCAGGACATAGGTCCCGTCGGTCCCGGCCGTCGCGCGGTAACTGGTTCCGTTCGCTTGGTTGACGGCAAGCACCCGAGCGCCTGGCTTGGCGGTGCCGCCTGCCTGTTGCACCTGGCCACGGACCGTGCCGGTGGCAACTTGAGCATGGACTGGAACGGCAAATGCCAGCGCCAGCGCAGCCGCGATGGCTTGCAAGCGAAGGCTCGTATGGGGGTGAGGGCAGCGCATCAGGTCGTCTCCTGGGGTGGAAGGGGGTGTGACGGACGGAAAGACTCAGCTCGGGTTGGCACCACAGCTGTGACGCAGCACCAGCTCTAACGGCAGGGTCTGCGGTGAATCGGGCGCCGCCTCCGGGTCTTCGAGGCGGCGTAGAAGGGTGTTGAAGGCGGCCACACCGAGTTGCGCGATGGGCACGCGGACGGTGGAGAGCGCGGGGGTGAGGTAGCGGCTGATGGGGATGTCGTCGAAGCCCGCCAGCGCGACGTCCCGAGGCACGGCCATGCCCGCTTCGCGCAATGCGCGCAGGCAGCCGATGGCCATCATGTCGTTGGCAGCGAAGACGGCTGCCGGGCGCTCGCGACCTCGCATGAGTTGGCGCCCTGCCGCATAGCCGCTGTCCTCGGAGAAGTCGCCCTCCAGCACCCAGGGCTGCATGCGCGCCGGCAGTGCGGCGCGGAACCCGCGAAGGCGTTCCGCAGCCTCGTGGTTGCCGGCCGGCCCGGCGATGAAGGCGATGCGCGCCTCAGGCCGCTCCTGCAACTGCGCCACGAGGTGCGCACTCATCGCGCGCGCGCCGCCGAAGTTGTCGATGCCCAAGCGCGGCAGGTCCGGCAGGCTGGCCGCGGTGTTGAGCAAGACCGTCGGGAGACGGGCGGGCAGCTTGCTCCGCAGGAACTCGGTGTCGGCATGCGGCGACATGAGGAGCAATCCGTCGACACGTCCGTTCATGGCACGCAAGGCGCTGGCTGCTTCGTCTGCGTCGTCGTGGGAACTGGACACGAGCAGCGCCAGGCCCCGTGCGCGGGCCGCCTGATCAATGCCTCGGATCAGCTCCGAGAAGTACTCGCCGTGCAGGTCAGGCAGCAAGAGCCCGATGCAGTCATGCCGCCGCGTGCTCAGACTGCGTGCCACGCTGGATGGCGTGAACTGCAGCTGCTGGGCGGCTTCCAACACGCGCTGACGAGTTTCCGGCAAGACGTTGCTGGCGCCATTCAGGGCACGGGATACCGTGGCCACCGACAGGCCGACGGCGCGCGCCACGTCCCGGATGGTGACGGATCCCTCGCTCACTCAGAGTCCTTCACCGTGGTGGCTGATGGTCTGCGCGTACCAGCGCGCGCTCTGCTTGGGCGTTCGCTCCAGGGTGGCGTAATTGACGTGCACCAGACCGAATCGCTTGCTGAAACCATGCGCCCACTCCAGGTTGTCGAATAGCGACCAGGCAAAGTAGCCACGCAGGTCGACGCCTTGGCGCAAGGCTTCGGCCACCGCTGCGACGTGAGTCTTCAGGTAGTGAACGCGCAAGGGGTCGTTCACCACGCCGTCGATGGCCTCCGGCGGGTCGAAGAAGGCCGCACCGTTCTCGGTCACGTACAGCGGCAGTCCGCCGTATTCGCGGTGCATCCAGAGGAGGGTCTCCGTCAGCCCCTGAGGGTGCAGCTCCCAGCCAGTCTCGGTGTATGTGCCTTGTGGCTGCCGCTGCGCGCGAGCTGGGACGGGCCAGGCGCCAGGGTCGGCCTGCACCACGCTGCGCGTGTAGTAGTTCAGGCCCAAGAAGTCGATCTCTGTCTTGAGCGCTTCGACTTCGCTGGAAGGCCAGTCCGGCCAATCGGCGCCGAACACCTCACGCAGTTCCTCGGGGTAGCGGCCATGGATCGCCGGCTCGAGGTACTGGCGGTTCATGTAGGCATGCGCCTGTCGCGCCGCCTGGCGATCTGCTTCCGTGGCTTCTGTCGCGAGATGCTTCGGTTCGATGTTCACCACCAGGCCAATCTGGTGGCGCCCCTCCGCGCGATAGGCCTGCACACCGGCAGCGTGGGCTCGCAACAAGTGGTGGGCTGCCAAGGCGGCTTCGTGCCTGCAGCGATGCCCCGGGGCCAGCACCCCGTGCATGTAGCCCCCATCAGCAACCACCCAAGGTTCGTTCAGCGTGGTCCACAGCTTGACGCGGTCATCCAGCCGCCGGGCCATCAGCGCCGTGTAGTCGGCAAACCAGTGGGCGATGTCAGGGTTCAACCACCCGCCCAGGTTGTCGAGCGCCTCCGGCAGGTCCCAGTGGTACAGCGTGAGCATCGGCTCGATGCCGGCATCTAGCAGACCGTCCACCAGGCGTTCGTAGAAACCGAGCCCCGCCTGATTGACGGCGCCGCGTCCGGCCGGCAGCACGCGGCCCCAATTGACGCTGAACCGGTAGGCACGGAGGCCCAGCTCGCGCATGAGGGCGACGTCCCCTTCCATGCGGCGGTAGTGGTCGCACGCGATGTCGCCATCGTCACCCTGGCTGATTCGACCCGGCGTGCGCGCAAAACGCTGCCAAATGCTGGGCCCCGCCCCATCAGCCAAAGGCGAGCCTTCGATCTGATAGGCCGAAGTGGCGGCTCCCCAAAGGAAGCCAGGCGGAAAGGAGCTGGACAAAGCAGTTTGGCGTCATGTAACCGGTTCCACGGCACTATCGCGATCGAATTCCTGCTCAGCAATGAGGGGTTGCCCGAATGAACCGCTTGACCCGCTGTCGCGGGAAGCGGCGCTGCGGGTCCCCTGCCGAGGCCTTGCAGACCTGCGGACAGACAGCCCGTCACGCGTTTGTGCAGTTCATCCGCCTCCAGCGCCGACTTGTCGAACAGGCGCAAGGGCGTTCGGGGGACAAGCGGCATAGTGTGTTACCTCACCAACACACCGGAGCCGCCCATGCAGACAGCCTGGAACGACACCGCGCCGATCTATCGGCAGCTCGCACAACAACTGGCCGGCCAGTTGCTGGACGGCGAGCCGCCGGAAGGAGCGCCGATGCCCTCGGTGCGCCAATTGGCGCAGCAGTACCTGATCAACCCGCTCACCGTCAGCCGCGCGCTGCAGAGCCTGGTGGATGAGGGTTTCCTGGAGCCGCGCCGCGGCCTGGGCATGTATGTGACCGAGGGCGCACGGGCCCGGCTGCTGCGCAGCGAGCGCGAAGCCTTCCTGCGCGACGAGTGGCCGGTGCTGCGCGAGCGCCTGCGCCGCATGGGCCTGCAGGGGTCTGACCTGGATTGGGGGAACACGCAATGACGAATCTGGTGGAAGCCAAGAACCTGACGCTGCGCTATGGCCGCAGCAAGACCGCGCTGAGCGACGTCTCCTTCACCTTGCCCAAGGGACGGGTGGTGGGCCTGCTGGGCCACAACGGCGCCGGCAAGACCTCGCTGATGAAGGCGATGGTGGGACTGAAGGGCGTGGACGGCGAGCTGCGCGTGCTGGGCCGCGACCCGATGCGTGATCGCACCGCCTTGCTCACCGAGCTGAGCTACATCCCCGACGTGGCGGTGTTGCCGCGCTGGGCCAAGGTGTCCGAGCTGATCACGCTGATGAGCGGTTTGCAGCCGCAGTTCAGCGCCGAGCGCGCGCGGCAGTTGCTGCGCCGCACCTCGGTGGGGCTGAACGACAAGGTGAAGTCATTGTCCAAGGGCATGGTGGTGCAGGCACATCTGGCGCTGATCGCGGCCATTGACGCCAAGCTCATGATCCTGGACGAGCCGACGCTGGGCCTGGATGTGATCTCGCGCAAGAGCTTCTACGAGATGCTGATCGACGAATGGTGCGACGGCGAGCGCAGCGTGCTCATCTCGACCCACCAGGTGGAAGAGATCGAGGCCCTGCTGACCGACGTGCTGATGCTCGACGAGGGCAAGCTGGTGCTGAACCTCAGCCTGGAGGCGATCGAGAGCCGCTTCGTGGCGCTGAGCCATCACCCCGAGGCCGCCGATGCGGTGGCCGCCGCGCATCCGCTGCTGCGCTACCGCGTGGGCGGCGGCATGCCCGCCGCACTGTTCGACGGCGAACCGCCCGCACATCTGGCCCAGGGTGGCCAGCGCTTCCGCCCCAGTTTGGTGGACCTGTTCGTGGCGCTGACGCGCAAGCCCGAGCTGGCACCCGATCGCGCTTGAACGCGCCTGATCTCAGAAGGAGAACACGATGTCTGTCGCAATGAATGTCGCCACGACGCGATTCAAGACCCTGGTGCAGCGCGAGTGGATGCAGCACCGCATCGGCTGGCTGGGCGTGATGCTGCTGCCCTTCGCCATTGCGCTGCTGGCGCTGCCTTTCAGCCCCCCCTTCGAGGCCGGCAAGGACCTTCGAGAGGGCATCGATCAGCTGAAGCAGATGGGCGGATTGCATCCGGCCACGGTCGCCGCGCTGGCGCTGTGGGGCTTCTCCACCATCGCGGTGGTCGGGTTGACGGTGCTGGCACAGCTCTTTCAAGTCTCCGGCTTGGCGCGTCGCGACGCGCAGGACCGATCGCTGGAGTTCTGGATGTCCTTGCCCGGCTCGCACAGCGAGCAGCTGTCGGCCACCTTGTTCTCGCACACCCTGATGGTGATGCTGATCTCAGTGGCGGTGGGCATGGGCACCGGCTTGGTGATTGCGCTGGGCGCGGTCGTCAAGGGCTTCGGACTGAGTGGCCTGGCCGACGTGCAATGGGGCCTCGTCGTGCAGTTCCTGCTGCCCGGCCTGGTGCGCCTGGTGGCTGGGCTGCCGCTCTTCGTGCTGTGGCTGCTGCCGGTGGTGCTGGTGCTGATGGTGGCCTCGGCCTGGCTGAAGCGCTGGGGCGTGCCGGTGGTCGTGCTGAGCACGGTGCTGCTGGCCAACCTGCCGGCCACCCGTGGCCCGGTGCGTGAATGGTTGCTGGCCCTGGTGATGCGCATCGACGGCGCCTTCTTCCCGGACAACCCGGAGCAACTTCGCGAAGCCGGGGTGGAGGTGGGCCGCCTGAGCTTCAACGAGGTGGATCAGTTCTGGCAGCTGATCGGCCTGGATCTCGTGCACCAGCTCGGCCAGTTGGCCAGCCCGATGTTCCTCTCCGTGCTCGCCGTCTCAGCTGCCTGCTTCGCCGGTTTGGTGTACCGCCGCAAGCACCATCTGTGATCAGCGTTTGCGCCACTGCGCCACCGCCGGCGCCAGGGCCTGCAAGCCGTCGATGACGCGCAGGCCCGGCACCGGCCGCAAGCGGCGAAGGTGCGGGGCGCCGCCCCCCACCCAGAGTTCCACCTCCACCGGCAGGGCCTCGCGCAGGCGCGTGAGGTCCTGCGAAAGCCCATTCGCGCGGGCATAGGCCGAGCAGCTCAGCGCCAGCACATCGGCACCCTGGCGCTGGGCGGCTTCGACCAGCTCAGCCACTGGCGTCTGCAGGCCTAGCGAAACGCAAGGGCAGTTCTCCAGCGACAGCAGGGCCTGCACCATCAGGAGGCCCAGGCCATGCTCCTCGCCCGGCAGGGTGCTGAGCAGCACGCGCGGCCGGGCATCGGCGTCGACGGGCAGCATGCCGATGGCCCGCCGAAGCTGCTGCTGCACCACCTCGGAGAACAGGTGCTCCTCGTGGATGCGCACCCGGCCTTCGCTCCACAACACCCCGACGCGGTGAATGAGCGGCGCCAACACCTCCTGCACATAGGCGGCCAGGCCGCGGCGAAGCAGCTCCGACTGCAGCGCCCCGTGCAAGGCCGTGGCGTCATGCGCCAGCAGGGGTTGCAGCAGCTCGTCGAAGTCAGCCACGGTGGTCACGCCACGCGGCACGGCCTGGGCCTGCAACAGCGACAGACGTTGCTGCAGGTCCGCAGCAGGTAGCCCGACCACCTGATGCGGGCGCTGCCCGGCATCGAGCAGCCGCTTGATGTCCCGCAGGCGCTGCATCTGCTCGGCCGGGTAAAGACGTACTCCATTGGCATCACGCTCGGGCTGCGGAAAGCCGTAGCGCCGTTCCCAGACGCGCAGCAGATCCTTGGACAGGCCCGTGTCCCGCTCCACGGCAGCGATGTTCAACCAGGCGGAGGTGTCGGCTTGACTCATGTTTGTCTTGGACAAAGCTTGTTGACTTCGGGGGCGTGTGCTGTAATTTTGCCGTGTGTTTAACTTTTGCCCAAGACAAATGAAAAGCCCTGCAAATCAAGCGAGACTGCTCAGTCTTGTTTTGGCCTGTATAGTCTGTTCCATGACTGCACAGGCTCAACCATCGGCTCCGACAGCCGCAGCGCCCAGCGCTGCAGCTGCCTGCCCGCCCTTGCTGAATAAGAGCTTCCCGCGCCTGCAGGATGAGGCCCCGCAGTCGCTCTGCCAGTACGCGGGCAAGGTGGTGCTGGTGGTGAACACCGCCAGCTTCTGCGGCTTCACCAAGCAGTACCAGGGGCTCGAAGCTCTGAACCGCCGCTACGGCGCACGCGGCTTGGTGGTGCTCGGCTTTCCCTCCAACGACTTTGGCGAGCAGGAGCCTGGCAGCAGCAAGCAGATCGCCGAGTTCTGCGAGAACACCTTCAACGTGAAGTTCCCGATGTTTGCCAAGTCGGTGGTCAAGCCCAGCCTGCCGGGCGCCAACCCCTTGTTCGCTGAGCTGGCCCAGGCCACCGACAGCCCTCCACGCTGGAACTTCCACAAGTACCTCGTCGGGCGCGATGGCAAGCCGGCGGCCGCCTTCGGCTCCATGACCACGCCGGAGAGCGACACCCTCGTCAAGGCCATCGAGAAACTGCTGTGAAAGACGCACGCCCCACCAGCACGCGCATGGCAGGTTTCGTCGGCCCGCGCGACACGGCCGCCGCGCCCGCCACCGACCGGGCCACCGCCGAAGCACAGGCCCACGCCGGCGACCTGCTGCGCTGGCTGGATGGCGGCGCGCCGGCACTGACCGGTCAGGCGGCGCAGCGCGTGGCGGTGGTGGGCGGTGGCATCAGCGGACTGGGCGCCGCCTGGGCCTTGCAAGGGCGCGCGCAAGTCAGCGTGTTCGAAGCCGAGCCGCGCCTGGGAGGGCACGCCAACACGGTGGACGTGGAACTGGACGGCGTACGCCACGGCGTGGACACCGGATTCTTGGTGTGCAACGTGCGCACCTACCCGCTGCTGCTGCGTCTCTTCGATGACCTGGGCGTGGAACTGGCACCCAGCCGCATGGGCTTTTCGGTGCAGCACCGCGGCCTGGGCCTGGAATGGGCCGGCAACGACCTGAACAGCGTGTTCGCTCAGCGCCGCAACCTGCTGCGGCCTGCCTTCCTGCGCATGCTCATCGAGCTGCTGCGCTTCAACCGCCTGACCACGGCCTTGGCCGAACGCGGCGAGGACGCCGCACTGCAGCAGCCCTTGGCGGACTTCCTGCGCGAACACCGCTTCAGCGCGATGTTCCGCGACGCCTACCTGCTGCCGATGATTGCCTGCATCTGGTCCTGCCCGGCGGGGCAGATGCTGGACTTCCCGGTCGGCACGCTGATTCGCTTCTGCCACAACCACGGCCTGCTGCAGGTCAACGAGCGCCCGCAATGGTTGACGGTGAAGGGTGGGTCCCGCGAGTACGTGCAGCGCCTGCGCGCACGCCTGTCCGATGTGCGCGAAGCCAGCCCCGTGCGCGCCGTGCAGCGCCAGCCCAAGGGAGGCGCCCGCCTGTGGCTGGACGGGGGCCGGCACGAGGATTTCGACGCCGTCATCCTGGCCTGCCACAGCGACCAGGCCCTGGCCCTGCTGTCCGACGCCTCGGCACCGGAGCGCGAGCTGCTCGGCGCCATCCGCTACCAGCGCAACCGGGCCGTGCTCCACCTGGACGCCGGACAGTTGCCGCGGCGCCGCAGCGCCTGGGCGGCCTGGAACTTCGAGACCGACGGACAGGTGCGCGCGGCGCAGCGGCCGGTCTGTCTGCACTACCTCATCAACGAGCTGCAGCCCCTGCCCTGGAGCCAGCCGGTGGTGGTGAGCATGAACCCGCTGCGTGAGCCCAAGCAGGTGCTGCGCGAGTTCGACTACGCCCACCCGGTGTTCGACGAAGGGGCCGTGGCTGCGCAGCGTCGCCTGCCGGCGCTGCAGGGCCAGGGCGGCGTCTGGTTCGCCGGCGCCTGGACACGCTATGGCTTCCATGAAGACGGTCTGCTTTCCGGCCTGCAGGCCGCAAGAGCCTTCAGCGAGGTGCGAGCCTCGTGAACGCCCTGCTCGGCCAAGGCCCGGTGCGCCACCAGCGGCTGGCGCCGCATCGCCATGGCTTCGCCTACCCGGCCTGCTTCTTCCTGCTGCCCCTGCGCCGTCTGCGCGAGCAGCCCGACCCCGTGCTGCCGCGCAACCGCCGCGCCTGGATGAGCTTCCACGATGCCGACCATGGCGAGGGCGGCCCTGACGCACTGGCCTGGGCGGAAGGCCTGCTGCAACGCGAGGGCCTGCTGCAAGCACTCGATGGCGGGGAGCTCTGGCTGCAATGCTTCCCGCGCGTGGCCGGCCACGCGTTCAAGCCCGTGAGCTTCTGGTACGGCCTCCGCGCCGACGGCTCGCTGGCGCTGGTGCTGGCCGAGGTGCACAACACCTTCGGCGAGAAGCACGTCTACCTGCTGCAGGGCGACGGCCTGGCCAGCGGCGCTGAAGTGCAGGCGCGCAAGGTCTTCCATGTGTCGCCCTTCGCCGAGGTGGCTGGGCGCTACCGCTTCCGTTTCTTCTTGCGCCTGCAAGGCGAAGCCCCGCGCAGCCTGGCGCGCGTGGATCTGGACGACGCCGACGGCCACCCGCTGCTGCAGACCAGCCTGTCCGGCCTGCTGCAACCGCTCAGCCACCGAGCGCTGCGCCGCGCCGCGCTGGCGCAGCCCCTGCACAGCCTGATGGTTGTGGCCCGCATCCACTGGCACGCGCTGCGCCTCTGGCTCAAGCGCGTGCCCTGGTTCAGCAAGCCTGATGCCCCCCTTCACCCGCTGACACGAAGCACCTCCTCATGAGCACCGATGTCCTGAACGGCAGCCTGAGCCTGCCCGCCGATGCCCCACGCGCGGCACGCACCGCCATGACCCTGCTGTCACGCCTGCAGCATGGCCGGCTGGATCTGCAATTGCCCGACGGCAGCACCGCGGCCCTGGGCCAGCGGAACGGCCATGCCGAAGGCGGTGGCGAGCGCGCGGCGCTGCGCATCCACGACTGGGCGATGGCCGAAGCCACGCTGAAGAGCGGTGACATCGGCCTCGGTGAGAGCTATATCCAGGGGCACTGGAGCAGCCCTGATCTGGCAGCCTTGCTGACCCTCTTCCTGCACAACCGCAATGCGCTGGAAGCCGCGGTGTACGGCCGCTGGTGGGGCGCGCTGCTGTACCGCCTCAAGCACCTGCTGAACCGCAACACCCGCCAAGGCAGCCGGCGCAACATCGTGGCCCATTACGACCTGGGCAATGCCTTCTACCGCCTCTGGCTCGACTCGAGCATGAACTACAGCAGCGCCTGGTTCGAGGAAGGTCGCAGCCAGTCGATGTACGAGGCCCAGCAGGCCAAGATGGCACGCGCGCTACGCGCCGTGGCGTTGCAGCCCGGGCAGCGCCTGCTGGAGATCGGCTGTGGCTGGGGCGCGGTGGCCGAGATGGCGGCGCGGGATTTCAACGCCCAGGTGCTGGGCCTGACCCTGTCCGACGAGCAGTTGGCCTACGCGAGGCAACGCCTTCAAGCGGCTGGCCTGCACAGCCAGACCGAACTTCGTCTGCAGGATTACCGCGACCTGCCCGAGCAAGGCTTCGATGCGGTGGTCAGCATCGAGATGTTCGAGGCCGTCGGCCGCGAGTACTGGGGCGACTATTTCCAGGCCCTCAAGCGCAGCCTCAAACCCGGCGGCCTGGCTTGCGTGCAGAGCATCACGCTGCAGGACGCGCTCTGGGAACGCTACAGCCGCGGCACCGACTTCATCCAGCAGTACATCTTCCCGGGCGGCCTGCTGCCCAGCCCCGAGCGCTTCGAGGCCGAGGCACGCCGTGCCGGGCTGGAGGTGCAGGAGCGCTTCGCCTTCGGCCTCAGCTACGCCGAAACCCTCAAGCGCTGGCGCGCCGACTTCCTGCGTCATGAGGGCGCCGTGCGCGAGCAGGGCTTCGACGAGAAGTTCATCCGCTGCTGGGAGTTCTACCTGGCCTACTGCGAGGCGGCCTTTGCCACCGGAAATTGCGATGTCTGCCAGTTCACCTTGCGTCGGCCGGCGTGAGTGCCTGCTGGCCGCAGCAGGCTTCGCCTTGAGCGCAGGCCTGCGGGCCGAACCCACCTGGCCCACGCGCGGCCAGGGGCGCATGCGTTTTCTGGGTCTGGCCATCTACGAGATCAGCCTGAACGCCCCCGAGCCTGTGCAGGCTGAAGGCTGGGCGGCGCAGCCCTTGCTGCTGCAACTGCGCTACCAGCGCTCACTCAAGGGCGCGGCCATCGCCGAGCGGTCCCTGGAAGAGATGCGCCGGCAGGGCGCCGTGGCGGACGCCGACGCCCAGGCCTGGCTGGCGGGCATGCGCGAGGCCTTTCCCGACGTGAAGGACGGCGACCGCCTGAGCGGTCTGCACGACCCCGTTGAAGGGGCGCGCTTCTGGTTCAACGGCGCGCCGCGCGGCCCGCGCTTCAACGCCGCCTTCAGCCGCCGCTTCTTCGGCATCTGGCTGGCGCCGCAGAGTTCCGAGCCGGGGCTGCGCAGGCAGCTGCTGGGCCTGTGAACGCCCATCCCTGGCGCTATGGGCTGCTCGGCCTGCCGCTCGCCTTCCTGGCGCTGCCGCTCTACGTGAGCCTGCCAGCCCACTACGCGGGCAGTTACGGCGTGCCGCTGGCTCAGCTGGGGGCGCTGCTGCTGTTCGCCCGCTTTGTGGACGCCGCGCTGGACCCGCTGATCGGCCGCTGGTGCGACGGCTGGCTGCGTGCGAAGCGGGTGACGCCCGTGCTGTGCGGGGCGGCGCTGCTGATGTTCGGGGCCTTCACGGGCCTGTTCTTCCCGCCGCTGCGCGGCGAAGCCCTGCTGGCGTGGGCGGCGGCGATGCTGGTGCTCGGCTACATCAGTTTCAGCGTGGTGGGCGTGACCCACCAGGCCTGGGGTGCGCGCCTGGGGGGCGATGCGATGGCGCAGACGCGGTTGATGGCCTGGCGCGAAGGGCTGGCGCTGGTGGGCGTGCTGGTGGCCAGCGTGCTCATCAGCACCAGCGGTTGGGGCCTTACCACCGCTGTGCTGGCCCTCGTGTTGGTGGCCGGCCTGGCGGCGCTGCTGCGCAGTCCCTTGCCGGCGCCGCAGACTCATAGTGGGCGACTCGCCTGGGGTCTGCCCTGGCGCACACCGGGCTTCCAAAGACTGCTGGCGGTGTACGCGCTGAACGGCATCGCCGCCGCCATCCCGGCCACGGTGTTGCTGTTCTTCGTGCGCGACCGTCTGCAAACCCCGCAGTACGAGGCCCTGTACCTCGTCAGCTACTTCGCTGCGGCGGCGGCCTCGATGCCGCTGTGGCTGCGCGCCGTGGCGCGCGTGGGGCAGGGCCGAGCCTGGCTGATGGGCATGGGATTGGCGGTGATCAGTTTCGTCTGGGCCGCGCTGCTGGGCAAAGGCGACGGGATCGCTTTCGTGGCGATCTGCATCGCCACCGGCGTGGCGGCGGGCGCCGACCTGGCCATCCCGCCGGCGCTGCTGACGCGCGTCATCCAGCACGCAGAGCTGGCCGGCCGTGCCGAGGGCGCCTTCTTCGGTTGGTGGAACGCGGTCACCAAGCTCAACCTGGCACTGGCCGCCGGGCTGGCGCTGCCGCTCTTGCAATTCCTCGGCTACAGCGACGGCGCACGCGACCCTCAGGCGCTGCAGGCGCTGTCCGCCGTTTATGCGCTGCTGCCCTGCGTCCTCAAGCTCGGCGCCATGGCGCTGCTCTGGCAGCTGCTGCTACGCGGCCCAGCTCGACACACTTTTCGGGAGTCCCTGACATGAACGCCTGCATCAACCGACCCTTGGCGCGACGCACGGCCCTTCTGGCCGCCTTTCTGCTGGCGGGCTGCGCCTCGCCGGACGTGCAGGACTACGCAGCCGAGAAGCCAGCACTCGACCTCAAGACCTACTTCAACGGGCCGCTGACCGGCTACGGCATCTTCACCGACCGCAACGGCGTGGTGAAGGCGCGCTTCGTGGTGCGCATGCAGGGCAGCTGGAAGGGCGAACAAGGCGTGCTCGACGAGGACTTTGTCTACAGCGATGGGCGCAAGGAGAAGCGCGTCTGGCGGCTCACGCACCACGGCCAGGGCCGCTACACCGGGCGCGCTGACGACGTGGTGGGCGAGGCACAGGGGCAAGCGGCCGGCAACGCGCTGCGCTGGGCCTACACGCTGAAGCTCCCCGTGGACGGCAAGGTCTACGAGGTGCAGTTCGACGACTGGATGTACTTGGTGGACGAGCGTGTGATGCTGAACAAGGCCGAGATGCGCAAGTTCGGCTTCCGCCTTGGCGAGGTGACGCTGTCGTTCATGAAGCCATGAGCCTCAATCCCAAGATTCGCGACTGGCGAGGCAAGACGGTCTGGCTCGTGGGCGCCAGCACCGGCATCGGCGCCGCACTGGCCAAGGCGCTGCACGAGCGCGGCGCCCGCGTGGCCGTGAGTGCGCGCAGCGCCCAGGCCCTGCAGGCCTTTGCCGATGCGCACCCCGGAAGCTTGGCCCTGCCGCTGGACGTGCTCGATGCAGGCTCGGTGAAGCAAGCCTTTGCTGAACTGCAGCGTCATCACAGCTCGCTGGACTTCACCCTGTACTGCGCCGGCACCTATACGCCGATGCGAGCCGACGCCTTCGACCTGGCCAATGCGAACCACCAGTGGCAGGTGAACTACCAGGGCGCGTTGCATTGGCTGGATGCCGCACTGCCCGCCCTCCTTCGCCAGGGTCATGGGCACTTGAGTCTGGTGAGCAGCGTGGCCGGATACCGTGGCTTGCCACAGGCCCTTGGCTATGGTCCACCGAAGGCGGCGCTGATTCATCTGGCCGAGACCCTCTACTTGGACCTGCAGCCCAGGGGGTTGGCGGTCAGTGTGGTGAACCCCGGCTTCGTGGAGACGCCGATGACGGCGCAGAACCGCTTCGACATGCCCGCGCTCATCCAGCCCGAACAGGCCGCCGAGGCCATGCTGGCCGGCTACGCGGCGGGGGAGTTCTCCATTCACTTCCCCAAGCGCTTCACGCGCCTGGTGGGCCTGCTGCGCCACCTGCCTGACGCCCTGTACTTCGCCACCGTTCGCAAAGGAACCCGGCTGTGAACCTGGATGCCCTGCGCCGCTTCTACGAGAACCTGAGCGCCGCCGATGTCGCACGCATGGGTGAGCTTTACGACGCGCACGCTTACTTCCGAGATCCCTTCAACGAGGTGCGCGGTCTGGCCAAGGTGCAACGCATATTCGCGCACATGTTCGAAAGCTTGGAGACCCCGCGCTTCGAGGTGCGCGAAGCCTTTGGCGCCGGCGATCAGGCCTTCCTGACCTGGGACTTCAGCTTCCGCGTGCGCGGTCGCAGCCTGCGCATCCACGGCAGCAGTCACCTGAAGTTCGCGCCCGACGGCAAGGTGATCTACCACCGCGACTATTGGGACGCCGCCGAGGAGTTGTGGGAGAAGCTGCCGCTGCTGGGCAGCGTGCTGCGCTGGCTGAAGAAACGGCTACGCGCCGAGTAGATCAGCGAGCTGCAGCAAGTCGCTCACCTCGTGCAGCGCCTGGGCAAGGCTCTCGGGCGGGCGATCCGGGTGGTGCGGGCGCCGCACCCAGGCGGCCGGCAGCCCGGCGTCGTGCGCGCCTTCCACATCCAGATGCCAGTCGTCGCCGCCGTGCAGTACTTCATGGGGCGCGCAGCCAACTTCGCGGCAAGCCGCATGGAAGAAAGCCGCATGCGGCTTGCCTTGACCGAACTCACGCGCCGCCAGCACACCGTGGCTGAAGAATGGGGCCAACCCGATGGCGCGCCAGTCGGCATTGCCATTGGTCAGCCCGATCAGCGGGAACTTGGCCGCCAGGCGTTCGAGCGCGGGCAGCGCGTCGTCGAAGAGGGTCACCTGCTGGCGCCAGTGGAAGAAGCACTCGAAAGCGGGCTCGGCGAGGTCCGGGTCGTCGCCCGCTGCGACCAGCGCCCGTTCGATGGCCAGGTGGCGCATCCAGGTGAAGTCGTGCGAACGGTCGGGGAACTCCAGCGCGATGGCGTCGCGCAGCCGGATCAGCTCTCCGACGGTGAACCGCGCCGCCGTGGCCGGTGCGTGCCGAGCGAACCAGGCATGCAACTCAAGTTCCGCGCGTTGGATGACCGGGGCGATGGGCCACAGGGTGTCGTCCAGGTCGAGCGAGACCGCCCGGATCACAGATAGCCCTTGCGCTTGAAGAACACGAAAGGCGCGATGACCGACACCAGCATCAACCCCAAGGCGAACGGGTAACCCCAGCGCTGACTCAGTTCGGGCATGTGCGCGAAGTTCATGCCGTAGATGCTGGCAATCAGCGTGGGCGGCAGCAGCGCCACGCTGGCCACCGAGAAGATCTTGATGATCTTGTTCTGGTTGATGTTGATGAAGCCGACGGTGGCATCCATCAGGAAGTTGATCTTGTCGAACAGGAAGGCCGTGTGGCTGTCCAGCGAATCGATGTCGCGCAGGATCTGGCGCGAATCCTCGAACTGCTCGCTGGAGAGCATGCGGCTGCGCATCATGAAGGACAGCGCGCGCCGGGTGTCCATGACATTGCGGCGGATGCGTCCGTTCAGGTCTTCCTCGCGGGCAATCGCCGTCAGCACCTCACCGGCGGTGGCGTCGTCCACCTGCTCCTTCAGCACGCGGGCGCTGATGTCGTTGAGCGCGTCGTAGATGCCCTCCAGCGCGTCGGCGCTGTACTCGGCATCGGCGTCATAGAGCTTGAGCAGCACGTCCTTGGCGTCCTCGATCAACGAGGGCTGGCGCCGCGCACGCATGCGCAGCAGGCGGAACACCGGCAGTTCTTCCTTGCGGATGCTGAACAGCACGCCGTCGGCCAAGATGAAGGCCACGCGAACGTTGCGGGACTGACCTTCGTCGTCCAACCTCAGAAAGTCGGAGCGAATGTGCAGCCGGCCGTCGTCTTCCTCGTAGAAGCGCGCGGACTCCTCCAGATCATCGTCGATGGCGTCCTCGGGGATGCCAAAGCCAAAGTGCTGCTCGACCCAGGCCTTGTCCTGCGCGCTTGGGTCTTCCAGGTCAACCCAGATCGGCTTCAGCGGCTCAGCCCCTGCAGCCGAAAAGGCGTCTGGATCGAGTCCGGCCAGTCGGCCGCCTTGCAGCGAAAAGATGTTCAGCATCGATCGGTGCCCGAGGGAAGGGGTCGCACGGCCGTCCCCCTCAAACAGGCAAGCTCGCGATCACGCAAGGGGACGCAAGGGGGCGGCCACCCGGCACAAGAGCCGCTTCCGAATGACGCCCCGCCGAGGCAGGAAACGGGTGATTATGACCTTGGCTTCAGCGCCTCCACAACGCGTGCAAATGCCAGTCCAAGGACTTGACGCCCGGGCTTGCCGGCACCGTCAAGCCGAGGCAGACTGGGCTCGCTACCGGAGTGATGTTGCAGACTGATGACCCGACCCCGGCGCGCGCTTTCCAGCGTGCCCTTGCCAGCGCAACGCTGGCCGCTGGTGCAGGCCAGGCTCCTTCACACCCCGACCGGTGGCACCCCATGCCGTCGTTGCCCAGGAGCCGGGCGCGTCGGCTTTTTTGTTTCCCAAGCCTTGGAAAGGAGGCTCTATGAACCTGACGATCAGCGGACATCACCTCGAAGTGACCCCAGCGCTGCGTGAGTACGTGGTGAACAAGCTGGACCGCGTGACGCGACACTTTGATCAGGTGGTTGACATCAACGTGCTGCTCACGGTGGAGAAGCAAAAGGAGAAGGAGCGCAGGCAGCGCGCCGAAGTGACCTTGCATGTGAAGGGCCGCGATCTGTTCTGCGAACAGTCCCACGAGGATCTGTATGCCGCGATCGACCAGTTGATGGACAAGCTGGATCGTCAAGTCTGTCGCCACAAGGAAATGCTGCAGGATCACCAGCACGCCTCGGCCAAGCGGTTGGACCTGGGAGCCAACGCCTGAGACGCAAGTCCGGCTCTCGTTCAGCCGAAGGGCGGCCCAGTGCCGCCCTTTTCGCTGATGCGCAGAACCGACCCACCGAGTCGAAGGGCTGGGGCTCGCGAAAGAAGCATCAGGCTTCCTAGAATGCTGCCCTCACTCTTTTGAGCACCCAGCCATGAACCGACTTGCCGCCATCCTCCCCGCACCATTGGTGCAGGTGGACGTGGAGGCCACGAGCAAGAAGCGCGTGTTCGAGCAGGTCGGCCTGTTGCTGGAGAACCAGCAGACCTTGGCGCGAGCCTTGGTCACCGACAGCCTGTTCGCACGGGAGCGCCTGGGCTCCACCGGGCTTGGGCATGGTGTGGCCATCCCGCACGGGCGCATCAAAGGGCTGAAGAATCCCGTCGCTGCCGTGGTGCGCCTGCGCCAGCCGATTGGCTTCGACGCGCCGGACGAGGAACCCGTCCTGTTGCTCATCGTGCTGTTGGTGCCCGAGGCGGCGACGCAGCGGCACCTTGAGATTCTTGGCGAGATCGCCGAGATGCTCAGCGAACGCGATTTGCGCGAGCGCCTGAAGACCGAAGCCGACCCGGCGGTCGTGCACCAACTCATCAGCGCCTGGCAACCGGTCAAATCGGCCGCATGAAGGCCATCCCCCGCCGACCGGGCGGATCGCGCCTCCCATGAAACCCGTCTCGATCTCGGCTGACCGGCTCTTCGAAGAGCACCGCGAAGCGCTGCACTGGCAATGGATTGCTGGCCATGCCCACCCGGAGCGACGCTTCGACGAAGCCGCGCTGCGGGACGCCCAGTCCGCCGCCGATCTGGTCGGCTACCTGAACTACATCCATCCCTACCGCGTGCAGTTGGTGGGGCGGCGTGAGGTGGCTTATCTGAGCGAGGGCAGCGACGAGGTGCTGGATCGACGGGTGTCGCGCATCGTCACGCTGGAGCCTCCGGTCATCATCGTGGCCGATGACTGCCCAGCGCCACCCAAGCTGGTGGCCATGTGCGACCGCGCCGACATCCCGCTGTTCACCACTGCCGCATCGGCCGGGCACGTCATCGACGTCATCCGCACCTACCTCGCGCAGCTGTGCGCGACGCGCAGCACGCGCCACGGCGTTTTCATGGACATCCTCGGCCTGGGCGTGCTGCTCACTGGCGAGTCGGGCCTGGGCAAGAGCGAGCTGGGGCTTGAGTTGATCTCGCGCGGACATGGCCTGGTGGCCGACGACGCAGTGGACTTCTTCCGCGTCGCCCAGGACGTGGTGATCGGCCGCTGTCCGGAACTGCTGGCCAACCTGCTGGAAGTGCGCGGCATCGGCCTGCTCGACATCAAGGCCATCTTTGGCGAGACCGCCGTGCGCCGCAAGATGCGGCTCAAGCTCATCGTCCATCTGGTGCGGCGCGAAACCTTGGAGCGAGAGTTCGAGCGCCTGCCCTACGAACCACTTTACGAAGAGGTGTTGGGTGCGCCGACGCGCAAGGTCATCATTGCGGTGGACGCTGGGCGCAACCTCGCAGTGCTGGTGGAGGCGGCCGTGCGCAACACCATCCTGCAGTTGCGCGGCATCGACACCTATCAGGAGTTTGTGGCGCGCCATCAGCGCGCCATGGAGCAAGGCGAGGACGACGGCCTTATTTGACCCGCCGGTGAGCGCAATCGGTCTTCGTGCACACCGCGTACAGGGAGAGCGCGTGCTCCTGAAGCTCGAAGCCTCGATCGCGCGCAATCGCGTGCTGGCGCGTCTCGATCGCCTCGTCGTAGAACTCCTCGACCTTGCCGCAGGTCAGGCAGACCAAGTGGTCATGGTGCCGGCCCTCATTGAGCTCGAACACCGCCTTGCCCGTCTCGAAGTGGGTGCGGCTGAGCAAACCGGCCTGCTCGAACTGGGTGAGCACGCGGTAGACGGTGGCCAAGCCGATGTCGGCATCCTCGGCCAACAGGGCCTTGAACACATCCTCGGCCGTGAGGTGCCGCTGGCTGCTGTTCTGAAAGACTTCGAGCACGCGGATGCGCGGCAAAGTTGCCTTCAGCCCGCTGTTCTTGATCTCGTCGCTCTGTTTCATGGGCCACCTAGAATCGCGCCATCTTAGCCAGCGCCATGCTGGCCTCCCTTCAGCCAGCGCCTCGTTGGCTTGCTATTGAGCGCTGTTGCGCGTGCCCGTATGTTCCGTTCGCTTGCCCTGCTTCCTGTCGTGCTGCTGCTGGGGGCCTGCTCCAGTTGGGTCGGCCACAGCGATCGCTTCGCCTACGTCGTGCCGCTCTACCGGGTGGAGATCGTGCAGGGCAATGTGGTCACCAAGGAGAGCGCCGAGCGTGTCAAGCCGGGCATGAGCCGCGACCAAGTGCGCGACCTGCTCGGCTCGCCCATGCTGGCCGATGCCTTCCACGCCGACCGTTGGGACTACGTGTTCACCATTCGCCGCCAGGGAGCTGCACCGCAGGCGCGCAAAGTGGTGGCCCGTTTCGAAGGTGAGCGGCTGAAGGCGCTGGAGGTGCCTGCGGATCTCCCCACCGAGGAGGAATTCGTGGCCTCCATCAACACCTTCAAGCCCAAGTCCGCCGCGCCTCGCCTGGAATTGAGCGAGGCCGAGCGTGCCGCTTTGCCGCGCCCGGCCCGCCAAGCAGCCGCCGTGGTCGACCAACCCCAGGGCGCGGTGCGCAGCTACCCGCCGCTGGAGCGGTGAGCGCGACGCCCCTGCGCGTGGCCGTGGCCGGGGTCACCGGCCGCATGGGCCGCCTGATCGCCGAGCAGGTGCTGGCCGCACCCGACCTGCAATTGGTCGCCGCACTGGCCCGCGAGGGCAATGCCGCTGTCGGCAGCCCGCTGGGCGACCTGCGCATCGCGCCGGACCAGCCGGACCAACTGGGCGATGCCCAGGTGCTGATCGACTTCACCCGCGTCAACGCCACGCTGGCGCATCTGGAAAGCTGTCAGGCCAGCGGCTGTGCGATGGTCATCGGCACCACCGGCTTCAGCGCGGTCGAGATGGCGCGCATCCACGAAGCCGCGCAGCAGCTGCCCATTCTTTGGGCGCCCAATACCAGCCTGGGCGTGGCCGTGGTCATGGAGTTGCTGCGCCAGGCCGGCCAGCGCCTGGGGCCCGACTACGACGTGGAGATCGTCGAGGCCCACCACCGTCACAAGGTCGATGCACCCAGCGGCACCGCGCTGCAAATGGGCGAGGTGGTTGCCGCTGCCCGAGGCCATGCCCTGCGCGATGCCGCGGTTCTCAGCCGTGAAGGACAGACCGGTCCGCGCCCGCGCGGCGCCATCGGCTTCGCCGCCGTGCGCGGCGGTGCCATCATTGGCGACCATCAAGTCATGTTCTGCGGCGAGCACGAGGTGATCGAGATCGCACACCGTTCCAGCAGCCGCGCCCATTACGCCAGCGGCGCGCTGGCCGCCGCCCGCTTCGTCCAGCGCCAGAGGCCCGGCCTCTACAGCATGGCCGACGTGGTGGCAGCAATGGGCTCGCAAGCGGGAGCCGCACGTTGATGGACGGCCTGCAAGTCTGGCAAGACGCTGACGCGGTCGGCCGCGTGGTCGGTCTGCTGCTGCTTGCCATGTCGGTGACCACCTGGGCGCTGATCGGCTGGAAGGCCATGAGCTACTGGCGCGCCCGCCGCTCGCTGAAGCAAGCCCTGCCGTCCTTCTGGGCAGCACCCGACTGGGAGACGGGCCGTGCGGCGCTGTCCCGGTTCGATGCCGAGCGCCTGCTGCTGCCACTGCTCGATGCGGCCCAAGGCGCTCCGCGCGCCGGAGCGGCCGCCACCTTGGGCGGGCAATTGCCCGACCCGGCCCGATTGACCCGGCCATTGCGCGATGCCCTGCACGCCGTGCTCGGCCGCCTGCAGGCCGGCCAGGGCTGGCTGGCCTCGATCGGTGCCACCGCGCCCTTCGTCGGCTTGCTGGGCACCGTCTGGGGCATCTACCAGGCGCTGCACGGCCTGTCGATGGGCGGCGCGCTGAGCATCGAACGCATCGCTGGTCCGGTGGGTGAGGCGTTGGTGATGACGGCTGCCGGCCTGGTCGTTGCCATCCCCGCCGTGCTCGCCTACAACGCCTTCACGCGGCAACTCAACGCCTGCGAGGCTGAGCTAGAGGGCTTCGCGCACGACCTGCGCGCCGCACTGCAGTGAGCCAGCGATGAGCCTGGGCCGCCTGGAACGCGCCCGCCCGGCGCAACCGATGAGCGAGATCAACATGACGCCCTTGATCGACGTCATGCTCGTGCTGCTCATCATCTTCATGGTCGCCGCACCGCTGATGACCGCCGCGCTGAAGCTCGAGCTGCCCGCCAGCGGCGACGCCGCGCAGACCGACCAGCCACCGGCCGCACAGCAGTTGGCGCTGGACGCCCAGGGCCAACTTTTCTGGAACGGCGAACGGGTGGACCCGGCCGCCCTGAAGCCGCGCCTGGCGGCCCTGGCGGCCGATCAGCCCGAGGCCGAGGTGCAACTCGCCATCGACCAGGCCGTGCCTTACGGCAAGGTGGCCGCGCTGCTCGACCAACTGCAGGCCGCCCAGCTCACACGGCTGGCGTTCGCCACGGCGCCCAAGGCCTCCGCGCCCTGAGAGGGCGAGACGCCCAGCGGCGGGGTGCTCGGGGCCTGCCGGGCTCTGGGACAGGCTCCTAGACGGCTTCCTACAATCCGCCCCCCGCATCCGGACCCAACATGAGCGCCCCGCAAGACTTCAAGCCGCGTGACATCGAGTCGCGCGCCCAGAGCCACTGGAATGCCCGCGACGCCTACCGCGTCGTCGAGGACGAAGGCAAGCCCAAGTACTACGCCTGCTCCATGCTGCCCTACCCCTCGGGCAAGCTGCACATGGGCCATGTGCGCAACTACACGATCAACGACATGCTGGCCCGCCAGCTGCGCATGAAGGGCTACAACGTCCTCATGCCCATGGGCTGGGACGCCTTCGGCCTGCCGGCCGAGAACGCGGCGATGAAGGGCAAGCTGCCGCCGGCGCAGTGGACCTACTCGAACATTGCCCACATGAAGGGGCAGATGCAGGCGATGGGCCTGGCGATCGACTGGTCGCGCGAGGTCGCCACCTGCGATCCCAAGTACTACAAGTGGAACCAGTGGCTGTTCCTGAAGATGCTGGAAAAGGGCATCGCCGAGCGTCGCACCCAGGTCGTCAACTGGGACCCAGTGGACCAGACGGTGCTGGCCAACGAGCAGGTCATCGACGGTCGCGGCTGGCGTTCGGGCGCGCTCGTGGAGAAGCGCGAGATCCCCGGCTACTACCTGAAGATCACCCAGTACGCCGAGGAGTTGCTGAGCGCGGTCGCCAACCCGGAGGATCCTGAATTCTTGAGTGGCTGGCCCGAGCGCGTGCGCCTGATGCAGGAGAACTGGATCGGCAAGAGCCAGGGCGTGCGCTTCGCATTCCCCCATTCGATTGGCGGCGAAGGCGGCAAGCTCTGGGTGTTCACCACGCGCGCCGACACCATCATGGGTGTGACCTTCTGCGCCGTGGCGCCCGAGCACCCACTGGCGGAGATCGCGGCAGCGAAGGATGCGAAGGTCGCCGCCTTCATCGCCGAATGCAAGAGCGGTGGCAGCACCGAGGCCGAACTGGCCACGCAGGAGAAGAAGGGTGTACCCACCGGCCTCTTCGTCACCCACCCACTGACCGGCAGCGAGGTCGAGGTCTGGGTAGGCAACTACGTGCTGATGAGCTACGGCGACGGCGCGGTGATGGGTGTGCCGGCGCACGACGAGCGCGACTTCGCGTTCGCCAACAAGTACGGCATCGCCATCCAGCAGGTGGTCGATGTCGATGGCCAAGCCTTTGACGACAAGCTCTGGGCCGAGTGGTACGCCGACAAGAGCAAAGGGCGCTGCATCCACTCCGGCGTGCTAGACGGCCTCTCCCACAAGGAAGCGGTCGACAAGGTCGCCGAGCTGCTCGCCGCACAAGGCCTGGGCGAAAAGAAAACCACCTGGCGCCTGCGCGACTGGGGCGTGAGCCGCCAGCGCTACTGGGGCACGCCGATCCCCATCATCCATTGCGAGGACTGCGGCCCGGTGCCGGTGCCCGAGAAGGACCTGCCCGTGGTCCTGCCCGAGGACTGCGTGCCCGATGGCAGCGGCAACCCGCTGAAAGCTCGCGAGGACTTCCTGCACGTCGACTGCCCGAAATGCGGCAAGCCGGCGAAGCGCGAGACCGACACCATGGATACCTTCGTGGATTCGTCCTGGTACTTCATGCGCTATTGCGACCCAAGCAACCCGGACGCCATGGTGGCTGCTGGCACGCAGTACTGGATGAAAGATGGCGGCATGGACCAGTACATCGGCGGCATCGAGCACGCGATCCTGCACTTGCTCTACGCGCGCTTCTGGACCAAGGTGATGCGCGATCTCGGCCTGGTCTCGGTCGGTGAGCCCTTCAAGAAGCTGCTGACGCAAGGCATGGTGCTCAAGGGCGCCTTCTTCCACAAGCCCGAGGGCGGCGGCAAGAACTACTACTGGGACCACGAGCTCGATGTCGTCACCAACGAGGCGGGGCAGATCACCGGCGGCAAGCTGAAGACGGACGGCACGCCGCTCGAGTACGAGATGACGACGATGTCGAAGTCGAAGAACAACGGTGTCGACCCGCAGGCCCTGATCGACCAGTACGGTGCCGACACGGCCCGCCTGTTCGTCATGTTCGCCAGCCCGCCCGAGCAGACCCTGGAGTGGAACGACGCCGGCGTGGACGGCGCGCACCGCTTCCTCAAGCGGGTGTGGAACTTCGGCCAGAAGCAGGGCGACGCGATCCGCGCCGGGGGCGGCGACTTCAGCGCGATCTCCGCAGAGGCCAAGGCCCTGCGCCGCGAGGTGCATCTGGTGCTCAAGCAGGTCAGCCACGACTACGAACGCCTGCAGTTCAACACCGTGGTCAGCGGCGCGATGAAGCTGCTGAACGCGCTGGACGGTTTCAAGCCAACCAGCGATGCCGACCGTGCTGTGCTGCGCGAAGGGGCCTCGGTGCTGGTGCGCGTGCTCTACCCGGCCTGCCCTCACCTGGGCCACGCCATGTGGGAGGACCTGGGTTTTGCATCGCTGATGGGCGACCTGCTGGACGCGCCCTGGCCGCAGGTGGACGAGGCAGCACTTCAGCAAGATGAGATCGAGCTGATGTTGCAAATCGGCGGCAAGCTGCGCGGCGCCATCAAGGTGCCGGCCGGCGCCGACAAGGCAGCCATCGAGGCGGCGGCCCTGGCCTCGCCCGGCTACGCGCAGTTCGGCAACGGCGCGCTGCCCAAGAAGATCGTCATCGTGCCCGGTCGCCTCGTCAACCTCGTGCTGTGACACGACCCCCAGGTCTCCCGCCGGTCGCCACGGCGCGAGTGGGCCACAGCCTCCTCACGTCGCCCAGAAGGGGGTTGACGCGCCGCGGCCTGCTCTTGCTGCTCACTCCGCTGACCGGCTGTGGCTTCGCGCCGCGTGGTGCGACCAGCTTTGCCTTCGAGCGTCTGGCTCTCGTTGGGTTCGCGCCTCGCTCGCCCATGCAGGCGGCGCTGGAGCGCCAACTGGCGCGTATGCCGGTGCGCATCACCGAAGTCGCACAGGCCCAGGTGGTGTTGGAGCTGCAGCGCGAGCGCGCCATCAAGACTTCGGTGGCCAGCACGGCGGCCGGCCAGGTCCGCGAATGGCAGCTTCTGCTGGAGCTGGAGTACCGCCTGAGCACCGGCGCGGGCGAGTTGCTGCTGCCCAGCACGTCGCTGCGTCTGACGCGCGACCTCAGCAGCACGGAGTCCCAGGCTCTGGGCAAGGAGCAGGAAGAAGCCGGCCTGCGCCGCGCCATGGAGCAGGAGGCGGTGAACTTGTTGATGCGCCGCCTGGCCGCCGTGAAGCCGCGCTAGCCGCGCCCCCTCAGCCGAAGCGCCATGCAGATCCGCCTCGACGACCTCGACACCCAGCTCGCTCGCGGGCTCAGGCCCTGCTACGTCGTGCATGGTGACGAAGCCCTGCTCGCGGGCGAAGCGCTCGACACGATTCGGGCCAAGGCGCGCGCCGAAGGCTTCGGCGAGCGCCAGGTGTTCACCGTCAGCGGCCAGGGCTTCGACTGGAGCGCGGTGGCCGCGCAGGCGGCCTCGCTTTCGCTGTTTGCCGAACGGCAGATCGTCGAACTGCGCATCCCCGGCGGCAAACCGGGCAAGGACGGCGGCGAAGCGCTGCAGGGCCTCGCGCAAAGCCTGCACGCCGACCTGCTGCTGCTGGTCAGCCTGCCGCGCCTGGACAAGGCGCAGCTGAGCAGCGCCTGGTTCAGCGCGCTCGACGGCGCCGGCCACTCGCTGCGCGCCGACCCCATCGAGCGGCGTGCGCTGCCGCTGTGGCTGGCGCGCCGCGCCGGTCGGCTCGGCTTGAAGCTGCCCCCGGGCGAAGCCGGCGAGCAGGTTCTAGCCTGCCTGGCCGAACGGGTGGAGGGCAACCTACTCGCGGCGCAGCAAGAGCTCGACAAGCTCGCCCTGCTGCAACCCGCCGGAGAGCCGCTGCGATTGCAGGACATCGACGAGCGCGTCACCGACGTGGCTCGTTTCGAAGCCGGCCAGCTCGGCGAGGCCTTGTGGACCGGCCAGCTGGCACGTTGCCTGCGTTTGCTGGACGCTCTACAGGCTGAAGGCGAGGCCGTGGTGCGCCTGCACTGGCTGCTGAGCGACGATGTGCGCGCCCTTCGCCGCGGCGTGCAGTCGCTGGCTGCCGGCCAGCCACTGCCGATGGCGCTGCGTGCCGCACGCGTGTGGGGCCCCAAGGAACGCTGGTTCGAGCGCGTGCTGCCCTTGCTGCGCCCAGCGCAGTGCGATGCGCTGCTGGCCAGCGTGCAGCAGCTCGAAGGCATCTGCAAGGGCCTTCGTCATCCCGGCTGGCCCACCGAGCCCTGGGCGGCCATGCGGCACTGGTTGCTGCTGGCGGCCGGCGCCTTGCAAGGGCGGCAACTCGCGCTATCGTGCTGAGCACGATGCGCGTTTCCCTTTCTTCACTGCTGCTGGCTGCTGCGCTGGCCAGCGCTCTGCCGGTCCAGAGCCAGAGCGCGGGCGGCCTCACCGTCACCGTGCTCGACCGCCAGGGCGCGCCACTGGCCGGCGCGGTGGTGGCCTTGGAGCAGGCTGGCCTGCCACGCCAGGCCAAGCCCGGCACCGAGGCCGAAATGGCGCAACGCGACCGCCAGTTCTCGCCCCAGGTGCTCGCTGTACAGGTTGGCACCCGGGTGCAGTTCCCCAATCTGGACAAGGTGCGACACCATGTCTACTCGTATTCACGGCCCAAGACCTTTGAGTTGAAGCTGTACCTGGGTGAGGCCGCGCCGCCGGTGGTGTTTGACAAGCCCGGTGTCGTGCAACTGGGCTGCAACATCCACGACCAGATGAGCGCCCACATCGTGGTGGTGGCGACGCCGCAGTTCGGCGTGAGCGACGCCCGCGGTCGCGTCAGCCTGCCGCGAGTGGCCGGTGCCGGCACGCTTCGCCTGTGGCATGCCAGCCTGGGCGAGACCCTGCTCAGCGAGCCTATGGGCAACGCTGCTGAGCAAACCCTGCGCCTGCGCTGACGGTGCGCTTGCCCGCCTTTCTTGACCTGAGGCGCCTGCAGGGCCGCATCGTGGCCCTGTTCCTTGGTCTGCTCTTGCTGGTGCAGGCGGGCGGATTCATGTTCGTTCGCCAAGCCATCGAGGCGCGGGTCGAGCAGCAAATTCTCGATCGGCTCGGCAGTGCCGAGTACCAACTCCGCACCGAACTGAAGAACCGCGCCTACCTTGACGGTTTGCGCGCACGCATTGCGTCGGAAGACAAGGGTTTCATCGACGCCGTCGGCATGGCCCGCGACGACGACGCCGGCCGCGACACGCTCGTGGACGCGCTGAACAACCAGGCCGAGCGTGCACAGGCGCAGGTGGCCGCCTACCGAAGTGAGGACTTCTTCGTAGGCACTTCCGAGGCGGCCCGGCAACTGGCGGATGCCGCGGATCGACTGCGCAACCAGGACCAGAGCCTTCAACTCGCGGTCGGCGGTGATTCGATCTACCAAGTCAGCAGCACGGCTTTGAAGGCGCCAGGCCTGTCTGGGACGGTGCTGATGGCCTGGATGGTGACCGACGAAGCGCTCATCAATCTGAAGCGGCTGTCGAATGTCGATGCCCTCTTGGCCGTGCGTCATGCTGACGGTCGCTGGGGACTGCCGGTTTCAACCCTGGAGCCTGAGCAGGCGGCCAAGCTGCTCCTCGAAAGTGCGCCCGGTAAGCTGACCTGGCGTGGCGAAGCGCTGCGCACGCGCACCATTGCACTACCAGCCGCCGGGGGCACCCTGGATGCCCTGCTGTGGGCCAGCTTTGACGAGGAGCTACGCCCTTTCCTGCGTTTGCAACGCGATCTGCTGCTGCTCACCGCCGCTGGCGTAGCCTTGTTTGCGCTGGGCGCCGTGTTCACTGCGCGCCGGGTGGCGCGGCCCATCCAGCAACTGGCGCGACGCGCCGAGCGCCTGGGTGCGGGCGACTTTGACACCCCGGTGCACGCCGACAGCGGCGTGAGCGAGGTGCGAGAACTGCGGCAGGCTTTCGAGACGATGCGCGAAGGCATCAAGAGCCGCGAAGCGCAGGTCGAGAAGCTGGCGTTCTGGGACGCACTGACCGGCCTGCCCAATCGCGCGCAGTTCGTGAGCCGGCTTCGCGAGCTGCTGGTCGGAACGAAGGCCGGGGACTCGTCGCTTGCGCTGCTGATGCTCAACCTGGACCGCTTCAAGCCGGTCAACGACGCGTTGGGCCGCGAGCTGGGTGACGAGCTGCTGCGCCAGGTGGCGCTGCGTCTGAGCGAGGCGCTGCCAGCCAAGGCCTTGCTGGCTCGCCTGGGCGGCGACGAATTCGCCGTGGCGCTGCCGCACGCAGACGCCGAGGCTGCCATGGCACAGGCCCGGGCCCTTCTGGCGCGGCTGGAAACGCCTCTGCGCCTGGACGATCAATTGGTTGACGTGGGCGCCAGCGTAGGGTTGGCGCTCGCGCCGGAGCAAGCGGCCGAAGCGGATGACCTGATTTCACTGGCCGAGCGCGCGATGGATCTGGCCAAGAAGCGACTGGCTGGCGCCCTTCTGTTTGAGCCCGAGATGGATGCCCGCAGCCCCGCCTCGCTGGGCCTGCTGTCTGAGTTGCGCCATGCGCTGGAGAACCACGAGCTGCGCTTGTTTCTGCAGCCCAAGCTCGATTTGCGCGGCCGCCGCATCCGCGCCGCTGAGGCCTTGGTGCGCTGGCAACACCCGACGCGCGGCATGGTGCCGCCCGGCGCCTTCATTCCCTTCGCTGAGCAGACCGGCTTCATCCGTCAGATCAGCGCCTGGGTGCTGCAGGCGGCCGCAGCCTGCGCCGCTCAGGCCGCGGCTCAGGGTCTGAGCCTGCGCATCAGCGTCAATCTGAGTACACGCGACCTGCTGGACGTCGAGCTGCCGACCAAGCTGCAGGCGCTGGTCGAGGCCAGCGGCTGCGGTGCCGAGGGTCTGTGTCTGGAGATCACCGAGAGCGCCATCATGGACGACCCCAAGCGCGCCTTGGAGACCGCCAAGGCACTGCATGCGGCAGGCTTCAAGCTGTCTATCGACGACTTCGGCACCGGCTACTCGTCGCTGGCCTATTTGAAGCAGCTACCCGTGCAGGAACTGAAGATCGACCAGGGTTTCGTGTTCTTCATGAAGGAGAACGAGGGCGACCGACAGATCGTGCGCAGCATCATCGAGCTGGCGCACAACCTGGGGCTGGCCGTGGTCGCCGAGGGCATCGAGAACGCCGAGACCTTGGAACTTCTCGCCGCCTGGGGTTGCGATGAAGGCCAGGGCTATCACATCGCCAAGCCGATGCCCGCCGAGGCCTTGCTGGTGCAACTTCTCTCGGAACAGAACCCAACGCAAAGACCCTGACGGGGCGCGGCGGGGATCAGCTCTCTCGGTCCTCCACCGCATCGGCCAGCGCCGCAAGACCCGCACGCACCGTGGCCAGGCGCACGGCTTGGCGGTCGCCGCCGAAGTGTTCGCACCAGCAGCGCAGCAGCTTGCCCTCGTGCGCGATGGCCAACCAGACAGTGCCCACCGGCTTGCCGTCGCTGCCGCCACTGGGTCCGGCGATGCCGGTGCAGGCCAGTGCCCAGTCCAGCGGTGCGTGCGCCAGAAGGCCCCGCGCCATGTGGCCGGCCACGACCTCGCTGACGGAACCGTGCAGCGCGATCAGCGCAGGCGGTACGCCCAGAAACTCGGTCTTGGATTGATCGGAGTAGCTGACCACGCCGCGTTCGAACCACTGCGAGCTCCCTGGCAGCGAGGTGCAGGCGGCTCCGATGAGGCCGCCGGTGCAGCTTTCGGCCACGCCCATGCGCTCCTTGCGGCGGATCAGCGCCACGGCAATGCGCTGGATGAGTTCGGTCTCGTCGCTGAACATCAGAGTGCCCTCCAAAGCGCCAGCCCCAGCGCCCACACCAGCAGCGTACAGGCTGCGGCCACATAGTCGTCGAGCAGATTGCCGAGCCCGTGGCGCCAACCGATGGCGGCGCCGGGTTTGAGCGCGAACAGGGCGTCGGCCCAGGCCACGGGTTGCGGCTTGGCCGCGTCGAAGAATCGGAACAGCGCAAACAGCGCCAGCTGCTGCACAAAGCCGGAGGGAGCCGCCACCCAGAGCACCAACCAGAAGGCGAGCACCTCGTCCCAGACGATGGCACCGGGGTCGTCGACCTGCATGTGTTGCTGGCAGCGTGTGCAGGCCCAAAGCCCGATCCCGGTGCCCAGCAGCAGGATCCAGCCCCAGGGCTGAGGCCCAAGAAGCCGTTCGACGATCAGGAAGGCCGCCCAGGCCCACAGGGTGCCCACGGTGCCAGGGGCACGCGGCGCCAGACCGGCGCCAAAGCCCAGGGCAATCAGCCGCGCGGGGTGGCCGAACATAAAGCGCCAGGTCGGCCGCCGGAGGCCGCTCATGACGAAGCGAAGTGGTCGAAGCCGCGGCCTTCGAACGCCACCGCATGCCCCTGCGCGTCACGCAGATGCAGGCCAGGGGCTTCGACGATGCGACCGATGCGCGTGAGCGGCACGTCCACCACCGGCAACGGCCGGCCAGGCGGCACGGTGAAGAGCAGCTCGTAGTCGTCGCCACCGGTGAGAAGGCAGGTGTGCTGCAGGGCCGGCGCCTGCGCGGCCAGCCAGCTGCTGCGCGGCAGCGCATCGAGCTTCAGCGTGGCACCCACGCCCGAAGCGGAGAGCACATGGCCGAGGTCGCCGATCAGCCCGTCGGACAGGTCGATGCAGCTGGACGCCACGCCTTGCAGCGCCTGTCCGAGCGCGACGCGCGGTGTCGGCCGCTCCATGCGCTCGCGGCAGGCGGCGAAGGCCTCGGCCTCCAGCGCAACATGACCACGGAAGACCTCCAGTGCGAGGCGGGCATCGCCCAGCACGCCGCTGACCCAGATCTCGTCGCCCACCTGCGCGCCGCTGCGCGCAATGGCGCGCGGCGCCTCGCCCATCGCGGTGATGCAGAGATTGAGCGGGCCGGCGGTGGTGTCGCCGCCGACCAGCTGGATGCCATGTTCGTCGGCCAGGGCGAACAGTCCCTGGGCGAAAGCTTCCAGCCAGGCCGCATCGGCACGCGGCAAGGCGAGCGCGAGGAAAAACACGCGGGGCGTCGCACCACTGGCGGCGAGGTCGCTCAGGTTGACTGCCAGCGCCTTGTGACCCAGCGCCTGCGGCGACACCGTCGACAGGAAGTGGCGCCCCTCGACCAGCATGTCCGTGCTCACCAGCCACTGCAGGCCGGGGGTGGGGCGCAACAAGGCGCAGTCGTCGCCGATGCCGGATCCCGGACGGTCGAAGTAACGGCGGATGAGTTCGAACTCGCCCAAAGGCATGGGCACATGCTGGCTTGGCATGTCCGGCATCGTAGGTCTTGGCACACTCTGTCCCCCGCCTCGAAAGGAACCGACCCCATGCCCAGCACCGAGCAGCAACGCGCCGAACTGCGCCAGGCCGCCCTCGAATATCACGAGTTCCCGACGCCCGGCAAGCTGGCCATTCAGCCGACCAAGGGTCTGGTGAACCAACGCGACCTGGCGCTCGCCTACTCACCCGGTGTGGCCGCTGCCTGCGAGGCCATCGTCGAGGACCCGTCGAGCATCTTCCGCTACACCGCGCGCGGCAATCTGGTGGCCGTGGTGACCAACGGCACGGCCGTGCTGGGTTTGGGCGACATCGGCCCCGAGGCCGCCAAGCCGGTGATGGAAGGCAAGGCGGTGCTCTTCAAGAAGTTCGCCGGCATCGATGTGTTCGACATCGAGCTGCGCGAGAAGGACCCGAAGAGGCTCGTCGAGATCATTGCGGCGATGGAGCCGACCTTCGGCGGCATCAACCTGGAGGACATCAAGGCCCCAGATTGCTTCGAGGTCGAGCGCCTGCTGCGCGCGCGAATGAAGATCCCGGTCTTCCACGACGACCAGCACGGCACCGCCATCGTGGTCGGTGCGGCGCTCATCAACGGGCTGAAGGTGCTGGGCAAGCCCATCGACCAGATCAAGCTGGTCACCAGCGGCGCTGGCGCGGCGGCACTCGCCTGCCTGAACCTGCTGGTCAAGCTGGGCGTGCCGCGTCGAAACATCTGGGTCACGGACCTCGCCGGCGTGGTGTACGAAGGCCGCACCGAGCTGATGGACCCGGACAAGGCGCAGTTCGCGCAAGCCACCAATGCGCGCAAGCTGGTCGAGGTGATTGAAGGCGCTGACGTCTTCCTGGGCCTGTCAGCTGGCGGTGTGCTCAAACCCGAGATGGTGAAAACCATGGCAGCCAAGCCGCTGATCCTGGCACTTGCCAACCCGACGCCGGAGATCACGCCAGAGGAGGTGGCAGCAGTGCGCAACGACGCCATCATGGCCACCGGGCGCAGCGACTACCCGAACCAGGTCAACAACGTCCTGTGCTTCCCCTACATTTTTCGTGGCGCATTGGACTGCGGAGCGACCACCATCACCGACGAGATGGAAGTGGCCGCCGTGCATGCCATCGCCGAGCTGGCGCAGGCGGAGCAAAGTGAGGTGGTGGCTGCCGCCTACGCCGGCGCCACCCTGAGCTTCGGGCCGGAGTACCTGATCCCCAAGCCCTTTGACCCGCGACTCATGATGCGCATCGCCCCTGCGGTGGCGCAAGCGGCGCAAGCCAGCGGTGTGGCCACGCGGCCCATCGTCGACTTGGATGCCTACCGCGAGAAGTTGCAGAGCTTTGTCTATGCCAGCGGTACGACGATGAAGCCGCTGTTCGCCATGGCGAAGCGCGGCAAGGCGCGGCGGGTGGTCTACGCCGAGGGCGAGGACGAACGCATCCTGCGTGCGGTACAGGTGGTGGTGGACGAAGGTTTGGCCGAACCCATCCTGGTGGGCCGGCCTGCGGTGATTGCACGGCGATGCGAGCGTTTCGGTCTGCGCATTCGACCCGGCGAAGGCTTCCAGGTGGTGAACATCGAGGACGACCCGCGCTACCGCGACTTCTGGCAAACCTACCACCGACTGGGCGAGCGAAAGGGAATCACCGAACAGCTGGCGAAGATCGAAATGCGCCGCCGGCTCACCCTGGTCAGCAGCATGATGCTGCACAAAGGGGAGGCTGATGGGATGCTTTGCGGCACCTGGGCAGGCACCGCGACCCACTTGCAGTACATCGACCAAGTGATCGGCAAGCGCGCAGGGGTGAAGACTTTCGCGTGCATGAACGGCCTGCTGCTGCCGGGTCGCCAGGTCTTTCTGGTCGATACGCACGTCAACTACGACCCCACGGCCGAACAGATTGCAGAAATCACGGTGCTGGCTGCCGAAGAGCTGCGACGCTTCGGCATCCGACCCAAGGCGGCCTTGCTCTCGCACTCCAACTTCGGCTCCAGCAACCAGCCCTCGGCGCTGAAGATGCGCGAGGCCTTGGCGCTGTTGCAGCAGCAAGCTCCTTGGCTGGAAGTGGACGGCGAAATGCACGGCGACACCGCCCTGGACGCCGCCTACCGTGCCCGCACCATGCCGCGCTCAACGCTGCAAGGGGAGGCGAATTTGTTGGTCCTGCCCAACATCGACGCCGCCAACATTGCTTACAACCTGCTGAAGACCACCGCCGGCGGTGGCATCGCCATCGGGCCGGTGCTGCTTGGCGCTGCCAAGCCGGTGCACATCCTGACGCCGTCGGCGACCGTTCGGCGCGTGGTCAACCTGACGGCTCTGACCGTGGTCGACGCCAATTCCGCCCGCTAGCCATTCCCGTGCCAGAGGGCATACCCTCACTCCGTTCCGAGGTTTCACTCAAATAGTTTGCATGGAGTCCTGAAGTCAGGGCTCGCTAGAAACCCCTTCTGCTTCAGAGACTTGGCACCCGCGCCCCGGGTTGCTGCGCCGCGCCATTGGGGCGTTTCCGGAGCATGAGCGGCTTGAGCTTTTGGGGTCAATTCGATACCATGTCGGCCTTTGTTTCAGGGTTATCCCGTGGATTCGATGGTCGCCATGCAGTCACAAACACGTCGCCCAGCCTTGGTGCGTGCGGTTCGTGGTGTGGTCACCGTGGTGCTTGGCGCCTTGCTGCTGGCCCCTTTGGCGCAAGCGCGAGAATTCCCAAACGATGGGCTGCCGACGATTGAACTGAAGGCCATGCCTCGCCAAGCCCAGCATACCCACGCGCTGATCTTGGCTGGAGGCCCCTTCCCCTACAGCAAGGATGGCACCGTGTTCGGTAACCGCGAACGCCTGTTGCCTCGCAAAGCACGCGGTCACTACCGCGAATACACCGTGAAGACACCCGGAGCCCGCAACCGCGGTGCTCGCCGTTTGGTGTGTGGGGGCCAGCCGCCTACCCAACCCGAAGCCTGTTACTACACCGAGGACCACTACGCCAGCTTCCGGCGCGTTCTGCCTTGAAGTCTGCCCCTGTCCCCGGACCCGCTCTTTGTGATTGATCGTTGAGGAACCCGAGCATGCTGCTGCAAAACATCCGCCCCAATGTGGTGCAAGCCATCCGCGCCTATCGTGCCGAGGATTTGCAAGCCGCGGCGCAGGAGGCTGGCCAGCACTTCCTGTACGCGCACCTGGCCGACGCGCCGTCCAAACAAGACGTCTTGGATCGCATGGCCGAGCAGTTCACCTTCCCCGCGCACTTTGGCAAGAACCTGGACGCGCTGTACGACTGCTTGACCGACATGTGCCACAAGGCCGGCCCGCAGCCGGGCTTCGTGGTCGTGCTGGAAATGCTGCCTGACAACGCGAAGTTCGATCGCGAGAGCCGCGAGCAACTGCTGGATGTCTTCCGTGAGGCCGCTGACTACTGGGCCGATCGCCGCGTCCAGTTTCGCGTGTTCTACAGCTGCCAGTACCCGGCGCAGGAAGCCGGCATCTGGGAGAACCGTAGCCTGGAACCCACCGCCCCGCTGGAGAAGCCGCTGCCCAAGAGCGCGGCCAACAAGGCCGGTGGCAACCCCAACTTCGGCCTGAACATGCCGCTGATGTGTTCCGCCTTCGACACCTCGGCCTGGTTGAACGCCGCCTGATTCGGGCGCGCTGTCAACGCATCACGAAGGGCGCCGTTGGCGCCCTTCGACTTTTCTAGGAAGGCCTTTCTTCATGCTACAAGGGCTTCCCCCCGCAAACAAGCAATGAATTGCCGTTTTCCGAGCTGCGCAGCAGCTCGGGGTCTTTGAATTCGGTTCGGTTCGATCCGCCCCGGTCTGGGTCCGGTCGTTTCCTGCTGAGC
>JAFLDE010000025.1 GCA_017302655.1 Burkholderiales bacterium | reverse complement strand
CACTGGTCGTGGCTGCTGGCCGGCCTGCCCGAGCCTCAGGGCCTGGCCAGCTACGCCGCCCACCTGCGCTGGGCCTATGCGCTCGGGCCACAAGGTGGCGCCCTGCTGGCCCAGGCACTGGCCAGAGCCGACGCCGCGCGTCCGGCCAGGCTGGATCGCGCCATGGGCGGCCGCACCCATCCCCTGGACCGCGTGCGCCAGGCACTCGGTGAAGGCCGCTTCGGCACTGAATGGCCTCTTGCCCATTGAGTTCAATCCTCCACCGAGTGCGCCTTTTGCCTTGCCTGGAGGCCTCTCCCTAGGAACAGCCCGTAGAAATCCGCAGTCGCCCAGCACGGTCGAGCGGCTACCGTCGGGATCCCCGTGTTTGTGCCTCCCCGATCATCATGAGCAACGCCATCTCCCCCGACCACCTTGCGCTGCAATGCCTGTATTACTGGGAGTCCGCCTCACCCAGCCGCGTGGCGCTGACCCAGCCCATGGGCAACGGCGAGCTCAAGACCTTCACCTGGGGCCAGGTGGCCGACGAAACGCGGCGCATGGCGACCTTCCTGAAGGCTCAGGGCTGGCCCGAGGGGAGCAAGGTCGCCATCCTGTCGAAGAACTGCGCCTGGTGGTTGATGAGCGACCTGGCCATCTGGATGGCCGGCTACGTCTCGGTGCCGCTATACCCCACGCTGGCGCCCGGCACCATCACGCAGATCCTGGAGCACTCCGAGGCCAAAGCCTGCTTCATCGGCAAGCTGGACGGCTGGGAAGGCATGAAGCCCGGCGTGCCGGCCGGCCTGCCCTGCTACAGCTTCGCGCTCTCGCCCGATGACGCCAAGGCCGCTTACCAGAGCTGGGACGAGATCGTCGTCGACAACCAGCCGCTGGCCGGCCAACCCGTGCGCGGTGCCGACGAGCTGGCGACGCTGATCTACACCTCCGGCACCACCGGCGCGCCCAAAGGCGTGATGCACACCTTCGGCAATTTCGCTTGGGCGCTGATGGCCGGCCTGGGCCGCATCCCCATGGGGCAGCAGGACCGCATGCTCTCCTACCTGCCGCTGGCGCACGTGGTGGAGCGCGTGCTGGTCGAGCATGGTTGGCTGCGCACCGGCATGCACGTCTATTTCGCCGATTCGCTCGAGACCTTCGTGGCCGACATCCAGCGCGCCCGCCCGACCATCTTCTTCAGCGTGCCGCGACTGTGGGTGAAGTTCCAGCAGGGCATCCTGGCCAAGCAGCCGCAGGCCAAGCTGGACAAGCTGCTGCGCATCCCCATCCTGAGCAGCATCGTGAAAAAGAAGGTGAAGACCGCGCTGGGCCTGGACCAGTGCCGCATCGCCGCCGGCGGCGCCGCGCCCATGCCACCGCAGCTGCTGGCCTGGTACCGCAAGCTCGGTCTGCCCATCAACGAGGGCTATGGCATGACCGAGAACCTGGCGGTCAGTCACATCACCCAGCCCGGCAAGGACCAGACCGGCACCGTGGGCCCGGCCTATGACGGCGTGCAGGTGCGCATCGACAAGAAGACCGGCGAAATCCAGATGAAGTCGCCGGCGGTCATGAAGGGCTATTACAAGGAACCCGAGCTCAGCGCCGAGGCCTTCACGCAGGATGGCTGGCTGCGCACCGGCGACAAGGGCGAGCACAACGCCGAGAAGTGCCTGAAGATCACCGGCCGCGTGAAGGATCTGTTCAAGACCAGCAAGGGCAAGTACGTGGCGCCGGCGCCGATTGAGGACAAGATCGTCATGAACGGCGCCATCGAGGCCTGCGCGGTGGTCGGCGCCAACATGGGCCAGCCGATCGGCCTCGGCATGCTCAGCCCCGGCGGCCTGGAGCGCGTGAAGAGCGACCCCGAAGGCCTGAAGGCCGAACTGGCCGCGCACCTGAAGACCATCAACGAAACGCTCGACCCGCACGAGCAGATGGACTGCATCGTGGTCTTCAAGCAGCCCTGGACGGTGGACAACGGTCTCATCACGCCGACCTTCAAGGTCAAGCGCAACGACGTCGACAAGGCCTTCGGCAAGAACTACGAGACCTGGGGCGAGAGCCGGCAGAAGGTCATCTTCGCGGACTGAGCCTGCGCAAGCTGGCTGGAACAGGGCCCCTGCGGGGGCCCTTGTTCATGGCGGACTTACTCGATCTCGACGCGCCGCGCGCCGCCGCCGCTGCGCTTGGGCAAGGTGAGGCGCAGCACGCCATCTTCCAGTCGCGCTTTGACTTCGCGCTCATCGAGGTCCTGCGCCAGCTGGAAGCTGCGCGCCACGCTGCCGCTGACCAATTCCCGTAGCAGCACGCGCTCGCCCTCCTTCTGCTCGCGTTCCTGCTTGCGCTCAGCGCTGATCGACACGCGGTTGCCGTCCACGCGCACATGGATGTCCTCCTTGCGCGCGCCGGGGATCTCGGCCCTTACCTCGTAAGCCGAGGCGGTCTCGCTGACGTCGAGGCGGATCTCCGCCGGCATGCCCTCGGGCACCCGCAGGGCAGCGCTTGGGAAGCGCCCGAAGGCCTCGGGCCAGAAGTCGCGGAAGGGGTCGAAACGGGACAGTGCATTCATGGCCAACTCCATTGCTGATCGGGGACGAGAACGGCATCCCCTTGAACCCGGAGATGTGGACGGTCCTGCGCATGTCAAGATGCCCGCCGACGGGCGACTGCCCGGGGAGATTGACATGCATCAAGTGCCCGGCCTGGACGCGCTCTTCCTTCACCTGGAAACGCCGGAGATGCCCATGCACGTCGGCGCGCTGCACCTGCTCGAGCTGCCGCCCGGCTTTCGCGGGCGATGGATCAACGCATTGCGCAAGCACCTGCAAGCACGCCTGCCTCATGCGCCGGCGCTGCGCCGTACGCTCGCCGAGCTGCCGCTGAACCTCGTCAACCCGGTCTGGCGCGAGGTGCAACCCAAGCTGGAACAGCACGTGGTGGCCGAGGCGCTGGACAGCGGTGCCACCTTGGCCGACCTGCACGAAGCCGTGGCCCGCTTGCACATGCAGTTGCTGCCGCGCGACCGGCCGCTGTGGAAGTTCCATGTGTTCGAGGATCTCGCGCCAGGCGACAACGGCCAGCGCCGGGTCGCGCTCTACACCCAGGTGCACCATGCCGCGGTGGATGGCCAGGCGGCAGTGGCCTTGGCCCAGGTGCTGCTGGACCTGAGTCCCGAGCCCCGCGAACTGCCGGTTGGCGGCACCCGGCGTAGCAGGAAGAAGGACCAGCCGCCGCTGGGCACGGCCGACCAATGGCGACTGGCTTTCAGCGAGCAGGCGCGCCAGTTCCTGGACCTGGCCAAGGCCCTGCCGGGCGGCGCCAGCCTGCTCACCAAGGTGGCCGGGCAGGCCGCCAGCGACCAGCTTCGCGGGGCCGCGCGCTCGCTGCTGGCGCGCTTCAAGGGGGAGGCCAAGGCAAAGAAGACCGAGGCGTCGGCCCTGGCGCTGGCACCGCGCACGCGCTTCAACGTCGCCGTCTCCAGCACTCGCAGCTTCGTCTCCTTGAGCCTGCCTCTGCCGGCGCTGCAGGCGGCGCGCAAGGCGCTGCAGGCCAGCCTGAACGATGCGGTGCTTTACCTCTGTGCGACGGCATTGCGCGAGTACCTGAAGGACGCCGGCGAGCTTCCCAAGAAGCCGCTGATGGCGGCCGTGCCGGTGTCCATGCGCACGGCAGGCGACGCCAGCCCCAACAACCAGGTGACGATGAGCAGCGTGTCCCTGGGCACCCACCTGGCCGACCCGAAGAAGCGCTTCGCGCATGTGCTGGAGTCGGCAGCGCAGATGAAGGCCGGCCTGTCCACGCTGAAGGAGCTGATGCCGACCGACTTTCCCTCGATCGGCCTGCCCTGGCTGCTGCCCGCCGCCGCACGCGCCTGGGGCGGCGTGGCCGAGCGCGTGCCACCGCTGGTCAATGTGGTCATCTCCAACGTGCCGGGCGCGCCGGTGCCGCTCTACCTGGCCGGTGCCCGCATGCTGACCAATGCGCCGGCCTCGATCGTGGTGCACGGCATTGCGCTGAACATCACGGTGCAGACCTACGAAAAGCACCTCGAGCTCGGCCTGATCGCCTGCGGCGAGGCGGTGCCCGACATCGACCTGCTCGCGGCGCACCTGCGTCACGCCTACGACGCCTTCATTGAACTCGCCGCGGAGGATTGACCCCCCGTTGCGCTTCGCGCTGCCAGTGTGCGGAGACACCGTCCTGCGGCAGGCTCCAAGAGCCCTCAGGGCTCTTGAAGTCCGGCCTCAACCCCCCAGGGGGCGCCATCAGCGGCCTGGCACAGCCAGCTCCACGGGAGTCCCTTGAAGCAGCGTGGCATGCGAGCAGCGCTTCCCAGAATGAGACCTCGCTTCGAAAATGACTGAGACGATGAACGAAGAAATCAAGGCCCCGAACGCCTGGCTGATGATGCTGGAGGCCCGTGCGCCCTGGGAATTGGCGGCGCTGGGCGCCGCCCTGCCGCTGCTTCGGCGCGCACCCAGCGGCGACACCCACCCGGTGATGGTCTTTCCCGGTCTCGGTGCCAGCGACCTCTCCACCCTGCCACTGCGCAACCTGCTCGACAGCTTGGGGCACCGCACGCAGCCCTGGCACCAGGGTCTGAACTTCGGGCCGCGGCCCGGCGTGCTCGAGCAATGCGAGGCCGATGTGCGCGAGACCTACGCCCGCCTGCACCGCCGCGTCAGCCTGGTGGGATGGAGCCTCGGTGGGCTCTACGCTCGCGAGGTGGCCAAGCGCGTGCCCGAGCTGGTGCGCTGCGTGGTGACCCTGGGCACGCCCTTTGCCGGCCACCCGCGCGCCACCAATGCCTGGAAGGTCTTCGAGATGCTCAGCGGCCAGGACAGCCACGACGACGAGCAGTTGGCGCCGCTGCGCGAACCACCCCCCGTGCCCTGCACCAGCATCTACTCGAAGACCGACGGTGTGGTGGCCTGGCAGTGCAGCCTGAATCCGGACACCGAGCTGGCCGAGAACGTCGAGGTGCAGGCGAGCCACATCGGCCTGGGGGTGAACCCCCTGGCCATCTACGCACTCACCGACCGCCTCGCGCAACCCGACTTCCGCGGCACGCGCTGGCAGAAGTTCAGCCCCCCGGCCACGCTGCGCTGGCTGTACCGATGAGAGAGTTGCGCGTCCGCGTCGGCGACCAGACCCTGGCCGTCGTCGACGAGGGCCCGCAGGACGGCGAGCCCCTGCTGCTCATCATGGGCTTGGGTCTGCAGTTGACGGCTTGGCCGCAAGGCCTGATCGATCGGTGGACCGCGCGCGGATTTCGTGTGCTGCGCTACGACCACCGCGACATCGGCCTGTCCAGTGCGCAAGACCACCTGCAGACGCCGCCGCTGCTCTGGTCGGCGCTCAAGCATGCGCTGCATCTGCCGCTTCAGGCGCCTTACCGCCTGCAGGACCTCGCCGACGACGCCGCGGGCTTGCTGCGACAGCTCGGCATCCCGCGCGCGCAGGTCGTCGGTGTGTCGATGGGCGGCATGGTGGCCCAGCATCTTGCGCGGCGCCATCCGACGCTTGTCAGCCATCTGCACCTGTGGATGACGAGCAGCGGCGCACGCCGTTTGCCCCTTCCTTCGCGCGAACTGCGCCGGCTGATGCTGCAACGACCGCGCTCGCGCCTGGAGGCGCTGGAGCACTACACCCGGCTCTTCCGTCTGCTGGCTGGCCCTGCCTACCCGACGCCCGAGGCCGAACTGCGCGCCAAGGTGGAAGCCAGCGCCTCGCGTGCCTGGCGCCCGCAGGCCACGCTGCGCCAGCTGGTCGCCATCGCCGCCGACGGCGACCGCAGCCGCTGGCTGCGCGAGCTGGGTCAGCCGGTGTCCGTGCTGCACGGCAGCCATGACCCCATGCTGCCGCTGCCGCACGGCCGCCAGCTCGCGGCCTGCCTGCCGGCCGGTCGGTGCCGGTTCGAAGTCATCGACGGCTGGGGTCACGACCTGCCAGCAGCCTTGTGGAAACGCCTGTCCGAAAGCGTGCAAACCTTAGCTTCGAATCTGTAACGGAGGGCCTATAAAGGAGCCTCATCCTTCCACGCAGGAGGGGTGATGATGCACGTCACGCCAGGACCCGAGCCAGCTTCCAACTTGCTTTGGTCCTCGGGGCTTTGCGATATGAACGAGATCCAGGTCAGACAAGGGGGATTGGTCGGGTGTCCGTGGCGAAGCGACTTGTTGCGCTCCTGTTGGCAGGCTTGGTGCTGTTGGCCGCGTCTGCACTGGCCCAAGGCACCGGTGTAGCCGAGCAATTGCTGGCCGCCGAGAGCCTGCCCAAGGCCCAGCGCGAACGGCGCTTGGCGCTTCTGGAGGCGGTTCAAGCCAGCCCCGGCAGTGACGAGGAGTTGGAGCGTCTCTTCCTGCTCGCCACCACCTACGGCCAGGAGTCGCCACCGGAGCCCGAGCGCTGGCAAGCCTGGGCTCAGCAGGCTCCCGCGCCTCGCCAGGCGCTGGGGCCGTGGATGCAGCAACTGGCTGAGCTCAGCCACCTCATCGACAAACAGCAGTTCCGCAGGGCACGGGAGTTGGCCGACACCTGGCCCCAAGCCCCGGCTGGCGCCACGCGCCTTTGGCGCTTGCGCGCACTGCAGCTGCGCGCCATCGCGCTCGAAGAAACCGGTCAGGCGGAATCGGCACTGCTGCTGCTTTTGGAGGCGGCACCGATGGCCGAGGCCGAAGGGCCGCCATGGCGCACGGCCTCGCACCTCAGCCAACTGGCCAACGCTTACAGCCGCATGGGCCAGCACGAGCGTGCCTTGGCGACCGCCCGCGAAGCCCTGCTCATCGCCCAAAAGCAACCTGATGCCGACTTGCTGTCACGCCAGCACGCTCAGCTCAGCATCGTGTTGTCGCGGGCCGGGCAGCACGAGGCCAGTCGTGTCGAGGGGGAGAAGGCGTTGGCGCAGGCGCGGCTCGCCAATGACCCAGACCATCTGGCCCTTCAGCTGGCGAACCAGGCAGACTCCTACCTGAAGCTCAACAGACCCGCGCGTGCGCTGGAGCTCACCGAAGAGGCCTACCCACTCGCGCTGGAAGCGCGCAGCCGCGGCATCGGGCCGCTCAGTCTGACGCTGCACAACCGCGGCATGGCGCTGATTCAGCTGGGTCGCGTCGCCGAAGGCAAGCAGAGCATCCGCCGCTCCGTGACGCTGGACCTGCAAAGCGGAGGCACCACCTATGCCGTGGAAGGATTGCTCGAACTGGGCGATGTGCTCAAGCGAGCCGGCGACCTGCCCGGCGCCTACGAGGCCTTGCGCGAGGCACGCGAGTTGGAGGAATCGGTGTCCTCGCAGTTGCGAGCAGAGGCGCTGGCCGAGGCACAGCAGCGATTCGACACCGCCCAGCGCAGCCGTGAAGCCGAGCGCCTGCGCCAACGCAACGCCGCACAGGCAGAGGCTCTGCGGGCCGAACGCCTGCGCCTGGGCCTGACCGCGCTGGCCCTCGTTTGCGGCGCCCTGCTCCTGTGGTTGGCGGTGCTGCTGCTGCGGCGCATGCGCCGCACCAATGCCGAGCTGGCTCACACCAACCAAGCGCTGGCCGAAGCCAGCGAGCGTGACCCCCTGACCGGCCTGGGCAACCGTCGCCGCCTGCAGAGCTTGCTGCGCGAGGCCGGCCACCGCGACCCCTCCCAGCCGCTCGGTCTGATCCTTCTCGACATCGACCACTTCAAGGGGCTCAACGACCAACATGGCCATGCCGCCGGCGACGCCGTGCTGCGTGCCGTGGCCGGACGCATGCGAAGTGCGGTGCGCGAACCCGGCGGTGTCATCCGCTGGGGCGGTGAAGAATTCCTGGTGGTGCTGCCAGGCGCCGATGCGGCATTGACCTCCTCCCTGGCGCAGCGCCTGCTGGATGTCATCGGCAGCGAGCCGGTGGCTCTGCGCGATGGCCATTCGATCCCGGTGCGTTGTTCGATGGGCGTCACGGCGCTGCCGCTGCAAGCCCCCGCGCTGGGTCTTGAACAGGGCATCGACCTGGTCGACGCCTTGATGTACCGCGCCAAGTCGCATGGCCGCAATCAGGCTTGGTGCCTTCAGCAGGCCGAACTCCCCGACCTGCCCTCCCTGCTCCATGCGCTCGGAGACCCGGACTCCGGCTCGCTGGACTTGCAGCGCTTGGTGGGACCCAGGGCTGCGGAGGGCTTGGCGTGAAACGCATGGCGCGATTCGTTGGCGGCCTGCTGGCCTCGCTGCTCGTGGCGGCGGCCAGCGCGCAGCCGGCAGACGTGCTCGACCGCCTGCAGCGACTCGGCGAGCAACGCCCGCAGGAGGCGCTTCGGGCGCTTCAAGCCCTGCCCTTGCCGCCCGCAGCCACCCCGCCTGTGGGGTCTGCCGCGTCCTCCGTCGCACCCGCGCCAACGGACGGCGCGGTGGAACACCGGCGCTGGGTCGAGGGTCTGTTGCTCATCCAGGCCGGCCGCCCCGAAGAGGCGATGCAGCTGTACGCCAAGGCGGGCGATGACCACCCCGCCAGCTTGCTCTTGCGTGCTTGGGCAGAACGGCGGGCGGACCGTCACCAGCGAGCCGACGAACTCGCTCGCCAGGCCGTGGCAGCCCTGCCCACCTGTGCCAGCTGTGACCGCCGCCTGGCCTACGAGCTGCAGTGGCTCAGTGCACTGACGCATGACGCCTTGGGCGATCTCAGCGCGGCGGAACGCGCACAGCAGCAGGCCCTGGCACTGGCCGAGCAACTGGGCGACACGCACCGGCAGGCGCGCAGCCTGGCGGACCTGGCGCAACTGCAGCAGGCGCGCGGTGATGCCGAAGGCGCCCAGCAACGCCTGCGTCGTGCGCTCGATCTGCCCGGTCTGGAGCCGACCAGCGAGGCGTTTGTCCAGCTTGGCAAGGCGCTCGTGGCGCGGGCTGTCGGCGACAGCGACGGTCAACGCAGCGCGCTGGAGCGTGCGCTGAAGCTTGCCGATCCGGCCTCCCGCTTCGCCAACCTGGTGCGCGTCAATCTTTCCGACTACTGGCTGCACAGGGGCGATGCCCAGCAAGCGCGCAGCCTGGCAGCGGCCGCCCTGTCCGGCGCCCAAGGGCTGAACGATGCCGGCCTGACACGCATGGCGCGGCACAACCTGGTGATCAGCCTGATCCAGCTGCGTGACCTCGCGCAGGCTCGCCTGCTCAGTCCCCTGCTGCAGGAGTCCGGCACCGAGCTTCCACCCAAGGAACAGCTGGGTATGCTCAACGAGCAGTCCAAGGCCTGGGCCCAGGCCGGTCAATGGCAGGAAGCATTGCGCCTGCTGAGCCTGGAGCGCGAACTGGCGGCTGCTTTCACGCAGCGCCAGCTCGAATTCGTGCTGGCCGCGCAGCGGCAAGACCAAGCGGCAGCCCAGCAACAGACCGAGCTGGCGCTACTGCATGAACAGCAGGCCGTTCAGGAGGGCCAGGCAGCCAACCAGCGGGTGCTGATCTGGATCAGCCTGCTGGCCGCGGTGATGCTGGCCCTGGCACTGCTGGTGGCTGGTCTGCTGTGGGCTGGTTCGAACGCTGCGCAGCGGCGCCTGCACCGTAGCCGGCGTCAGCTTCAGGATCTGGCCGAGTTCGACGCATTGACGGGCCTGCGCAACCGCCGCGCCTTGCAGGATGCGATGGCGGCGCGGGATGCCGAGCGCAGCGGCGAAGGCGGTTGGATGCTGATCGACATCGATCACTTCAAGCGCATCAACGACAGCCTGGGTCACGCCAGCGGCGACCAGGTGCTGCAGGCAGTGGCCCAGCGCCTGAAGGCTCAAGTGCGGGACACCGACCTGCTCGCCCGCTGGGGCGGCGAGGAATTTCTGCTGCACGCCCCAGGTGCCGGCCAAGCGGCGTTGCGCCAACTGGCGCAGCGCCTGCTGCTCAGCCTGAGCGCCAACCCGGTGCAGTTGGACGATGGTCGCCAGGTGCAGGTCAGTGCCTCCATCGGCTTCATCTCGCTGCCCTTGCCTCGTTCCAGCCAAGTCTTCGACTGGGAACGCGCGGTGAACTGGGCCGACATGGCGCTCTACACGGCCAAGAACGCAGGCCGCAATTGCGCAGTCGGCGTGCTCGGCGCCAACCTCGACGACGCGCGCTCGCTGGCGCAGATCGAGGCCGACTTCGAGGGCGCCGCGCACGCCGCGCGCGTGCAGCTCGTGCAGCTGCGGCCATGAGCCCGACCAGTCGCCATCCGGCACGTGCCAGGCACTGCCCCGCGCGAGGAACTGCTCAGTGACTTGGCACATCCCCTCGCTCACGCTGGCGCTGGTCTCGGCCTTCGGCTTGTTGCTCACGCTTTACGTCGTGGCTGGACGGCGCTGGCTGCCTCGCGGCGAGGTACGCGGCTTCGGCCTGCTGGGGCTGATGCTGCTGATCACTCTGGCGGTGACTGCCGCCACCCCCTGGCTGCCGCCCTGGGTGGGGCCACTGTCTGGCGCCTTGGCGCTGGGCTGCGGCGTGTTGACCTTGGTGCTGGCCTTCATGCGCTTCCTGCGCCAGCCGGTGCAATGGGCGAGGCTGGGGCTGGCCTTTCTTGTTTACGCCTCGATGGCCGCGCTGGGTGCGCTTCGAGATGACGAGGCGGAGCGCATTGCGCTGGTGGCGCTGGCTTTTGCCGCCTTCGTGTTGCCGCTGGCCGTGAGCGTGCAACGGCACGGCTGGCAGGCCGAGCGGGCGCTACGCCTGGTCTCGGTGATGCTGTGGGCACTCACCCTGCTGGCCCTGTGGAGAGGCGCGCACGCCCTCTTGCAGCCTGAACGATTCGCCGACCCCACGCGGGCACCTTTGGACGTCGCGCTGCCCTTCACGCTCGGGCTGCTGGCGCTGCTGGGCGTGGCCTTCGGCTACGTGCTGGCCGCCCAGGAGCGCGCCCACAACCGACTCAGGCATCTGGCCTCACGCGATGCGCTTACCGGACTGGTCAACCGCCGCACCTACGAGACGCGGCGCGCACGGGCCCTGGCCCAGTTGCGGCGTTCGGCCGATCCGCTGGGCCTGGCGCTGCTGGACATCGACGACTTCAAGCGCATCAACGACGAGCACGGTCACGTCGTGGGCGACCTCGCGCTTCGCCACTTGGCCGATGTGCTCAAACCCCGGCTGCGCCGCCCCGACACCCTGGCGCGCTGGGGCGGTGAGGAGTTCGCCCTGCTGCTGCCGGCCACGCCCGCCGCTGGCGTGCAGCACTTGATGAGCGAGCTGCGTGCAGCCCTGAAGGACAAGCCGCTGAAGCTAGCGAAAGGCGGCGAGCTGGTGCTGACGGTGTCCATCGGCTGGATTGCCCTTCGAGGTGGCGACACGCCTCCCGCCAGCGAGCGCCTGATGCGCGCGCTCGACCTTGCCATGTACGAGGTCAAGCACAACGGCAAGGATGGCGAGCGCGAGGCGATGCTTGTGGAACCCGGCGAGGAGACGGTGGTGCCCCTGCACGAGCTGCCGGATACGGATCACGGGCGGCTCTGAAGTGTTTCGCCCCCCGCGCGGGCGGATGCATACTCGAATCAACGGCGCCACGGCAAGTCCCTAGTTTTTAGGGGGGGGGAACCCTGATCCACGCCCTGGAGTCCACCAGCGCTCTCGCACACTCCGCGCCGCAGAAGAACAAGGATGGAAGGGGAGGGGCAGCCGGCGGTGAGCCGGCACGCCTGGAGACATGACGACAGCCAGCACGGCAACGATTTCGCTCGCGCAGGGTGACGCACCCGAGGCGCCAGCCGGCGGCAAGGGGTTCAGTGAGCTGACCGCCCTGGCCGTGCTGGCCCGCCTGCACCACATCGCCGCCGAACCCGAAGCCCTGGCCCACGCGCTGGGCCTCACCGCTTCGCAGCCCCTGAGCCCGCAAGACCTGCTGCGCGCCGCGCAGCACATCGGCCTCAAGGCCAAGCGCACGCAAAGCACGGTCGATCGCCTCACCCTGGCGCCGCTGCCCGCCCTGGCCCGCTTGAAGGACGGCCGCCTGGTGGTGCTGGCCCAGTGCGATGGCCAGCGCGTCCTCTTCCTCGACCCGGCGACAGGCCAGGCCCGCCCCACCATCGAGCCGCTGGATGTCTTCGCCGCACAGTGGACGGGCGAGCTGATCCTCGTCAGCTCCCGCGCCACGCTCGCCGGCGAGCTGCGCAAGTTCGACTTCTCCTGGTTCATCCCGTCCCTGGTCAAGCACCGCAAGCTGCTCGGCGAAGTCCTGCTCGTTTCCCTCTTCCTGCAGATCTTTGCCCTCGTCTCGCCGCTGTTCTTCCAGGTCGTGATGGACAAGGTGCTGGTGCACCGGGGCATGAGCACGCTGGACGTGCTCGTCTTCGGCCTCGTCGTCGTGGTGCTGTTCGAATCCTTGCTCTCCATCCTGCGCACCTACGTCTTCAGCCACACCACCAGCCGCATCGACGTGGAGCTGGGCTCCAAGCTGTTCCGCCACCTGCTGGCGCTGCCGCTGGCCTACTTCCAGGCGCGCCGTGTGGGCGACTCGGTCGCTCGCGTACGGGAGCTGGAGAACATCCGCCAGTTCCTCACCGGCAACGCGCTCACCCTGGTGCTGGACCTGCTCTTCTCGGTGGTCTTCATCGCCGTGATGCTCACCTACAGCGTCACGCTCACCCTCATCGTGCTGGCGGCGCTGCCGCTGTACGCGCTCATCAGCCTGGCGCTGGTACCCATCCTGCGCGCCCGGCTGGACGAGAAGTTCGCCCGCGGCGCCGAGAACCAGAGCCTGCTGGTGGAGACCGTGACCGGCATCCAGACCGTCAAGGCCTCGGCTTTGGAGCCGCAGATGGCGCGCCGCTGGGATCAGCAGCTCGCCGCCTACGTCACGGCGAGTTTTCGCACCAGCACCCTGGCCAGCTATGGGCACGAGGGCATCAACCTCATCGGCAAGGTCGTCAACGCCGCCACCCTGTGGTTCGGCGCGCACCTGGTGATGGAAGGCCAACTCACGGTGGGCATGTTCGTCGCCTTCAACATGTTCGCCGGCCGCGTGGCGCAGCCCATCATGCGCATCGCGCAGATGTGGACGGACTTCCAGCAGACCGGCATCGCCATGGCGCGGCTCGGGGACATCCTCAACACCCGCAGCGAGCTGCCGAACCAGAGCAGCAGCCCGCTGCCGCGCGTGCAAGGCCGCGTCACGCTGGAGAACGTCAGCTTCCGCTACCGCCCCGACGCCGCCCCGGTGCTGCACGGCGTGAGCCTCGATGTGCAGCCCGGCGAGGTCATCGGCATTGTCGGTCGCTCGGGTTCGGGCAAGAGCACGCTGACCAAGCTCATCCAGCGCCTCTATGTGCCCGAGAGCGGCCACATCCGGGTGGATGGCCACGACATCGCCCTCATCGACGCCGCCCAGCTGCGCCGCCAAGTCGGCGTGGTGCTGCAGGAGAACATGCTCTTCAACCGCTCGGTGCGCGAGAACATCGCCATTGCCGACCCCGCCGCGCCGCTGGAGGCCGTCATCCAGGCCGCCAAGATGGCCGGGGCCCACGAGTTCATCGGCGTGCTGACCGAGGGCTACAACACCGTGGTGGGCGAACAAGGCAGCGCCCTGAGCGGCGGCCAGCGCCAGCGCATCGCCATCGCCCGCGCCTTGTTCGCCAACCCGCGCATCCTGATTTTTGACGAGGCCACCAGCGCGCTGGACTACGAGAGCGAGGCCATCGTGCAGCGCAATATGCGGCAGATCTGCCAGGGCCGCACCGTCTTCATCATTGCCCACCGTCTGAGCGCCGTGCGCCATGCGCACCGCATCATCGCCATGGACAAGGGCCAGATCGTCGAAGTGGGCAGCCACGAGGAGCTGCTGGCCAAGCCGCAAGGGGTGTATGCCCATCTGTGGCGGGTGCAGAGCCATGGCCTGGATGAAGGGAGTTCGGCATGAGCGCCACGACCGCAACGAACGGGGCAGCGCAGCAACAGCAGCCGCAACCCCACCCGGTCAAGGAGCTGCTGCAGCGCTACGCGGCCATCTTCAAGGCCGCCTGGGAGCACCGCGACGAACTCGCCGGGCCCAAGCGCCTGGCCCACGAGCAAGCCTTCCTGCCCGCCGCCATGGCCCTGCAGGAGACGCCCCCGCACCCGGCGCCCCGGCGCTTCATGCTCGCCATCTGCGCGCTCTTCGTCATCGCGTTGGTCTGGAGCCTTGTCGGCAAGCTCGACATCGTGGCGGTAGCCCAGGGCCGCATCGTGGTCAGCGACCGCACCAAGATCATCCAGCCGCTGGAGACGGCCAGCGTCAAGGCCATCCATGTGAAGGACGGGGATCGGGTCGGGGCCGGGCAATTGCTCATCGAGCTGGATGCCACCCAGCAGGGCGCCGACCTGAGCCGCGTTGGGCAGGAGCGCGATGCCGCTTCCAGCGAGCAGGTGCGCACCCAGGCGCTGCTGCAGGCCCTGAGCGAAGGCAAGGCGCCCAAGTTGGGTAGTGGTGACGCGACCATCCAAGCCCAACTCCAAGCCGAGTGGTCCGACATCCAGGCCAAGCAGGCACGGCTGCAGGCCGAAGGCGCTCGCCGTCAAGCCGAGTTGGTGACGGCTGAGCATGTGGTGGCCAAGCTCAAGACCATGCTGCCCCTGGCCCAGGCGCGCGAGCAGGACTACCAGAACCTGGCGAACCAGGGCTTTGTGGCGGGGCACGCCACGCAAGACCGCGCGCGCGAACGCATTGAGCTCGAGCGCGACCTAGCCACCGCGCAGGCGCGCCTGGCCGAGGTGCAAGCCACCGTGGTCGAAGCCCGCCAGCAGGCGAGCAGCTACCGGGCCGAGCTGCTGCGCGCCCTGAGCGAACGCCAAGCCCAGGCCCGCCTCAAGGTGGCGCAGCTGGGCGAGGAAGCCACCAAGGCCGGGCAGCGCCAGACCCTGACCCGCCTCACCGCCCCGGTGGCGGGGACGGTGCAGCAGCTGGCGGTGCACACCGCCGGCGGTGTGGTCACGCCGGCGCAGGCGCTCTTGGTCATCGTGCCGAACGAGGCCGAGGTCACCGCCGAGGTGCAGTTGGAGAACAAGGACATCGGCTTCGTGAAGGTCGGCCAGCAGGCCGAAGTGAAGCTGGAGACTTTTCCCTTCACGCGCTACGGCACGGTGCCCGCCACCGTCACGCGCATCAGCGCCGATGCGGTGCAGGACGAGAAGCGGGGGGCGCTTTACGTGGCGACATTGAAGCTAGACAAAACCTTGCTAGCCGTTGAAGGCCAGCGTGTTGCGCTGAGCCCGGGGATGAACCTCACGGCCGAGGTGAAGATGGGAAAGCGTAGGGTGATCGAGTACCTAATAAGCCCAATAGAAAAACACGCGCGAGAAGGCATGCGGGAACGATGAAGTGGCAAAGCAGCCCAACGAAAAAGCACCACCGAAATATTTTTCAATCGATTTAGCAAGCACAGATCAAAATCCACCTCGCACACCACCAAACGCCAAATTGAAATGCAATGATCAATATATATTTGGAATTTATCAGACCCTCGAAGCTCGCCACCATACTCATTTCTCGCATCAGGCCAACTCTTCTCCTGTTACTCTGCGCCTGCCAACCATTTCCCGGCATAAGTGTTCAATTCCACCAACCAAACGAAGGCGTAATATCTAAAACTATTCAAGACAACTGGATGAGCGTTGACAGAGGCATTGCTACAGCGGTGCAACTCGCGATGCATCAACGAATGAAACCGGGATCCAATGCGATCGAAAGGAGCGAGCTTGAAACTGCGGGATTCAGCTGTGAACCGGAGCCATCCACTCAGTGCTCACATACCTCAACCATCACAACTATCCCTGTAGGCCCGACACCGGCCAATGGAATCAAAGAACGCCAATACATAGTTCGCGTTTCTGCCATCGCGGGCCACTCCACAAAATCAATTGGCGTTTCCAAGAAGGAAAGAATCAGAGAGCAATGACTTATTCAATCACATTTGCCCAGCTACCAATCGTTGGCGGCACCGCCGGCCACAATTACATCGTACTAACAAGTAGCGATGGAACCGTGCTGAAGGAAATGAACGGCCTGGCGACAAACGCTCAAGGCGCCCGCATACCAGTCGGCACAAGCAACACGGATATGCTAAAGGTCTACGAAGACACGGGACGATACTTTTACACCCCTACCTCACCGCAGCAGGTGGTTTTCAGCGGCACTGAGGCTCAAGCTATGGCTCTGTGGAAACGAGCGCAAGATGCCATGAGTATCATTAATAGCATGAACCTCCCGTATCCCCCATGGGGCTTCAACATTTTCTCGCCCACGATCAACAGCAACTCTGTAGCGACCACGCTACTGAGCGTTATGGGACTCACCGAACCACACCTTAGCAACATGCTAACGCCCGGATCTGGAAATACCATTCTCACACAATCCCAACTCGAATCAATCAGGAACGCCAACCCACTGCCGGGTTCCGGCAATGGTGGCGAAGGCGGAAGTGGTGGCGGGGACAATGATGGTGGCGGCGATGAAGGCGATGGAAACGGCGACCACAACCCCCCACCACAGGGCGACACTCCGCCTGACTACTGGACAGTAGCCAATAAGGAAATGACGCTCGTGAGTGAGTCTGAAACGGAAACTGTTTGGCAGTGGGTTGAATACAACGCCTATGGCGACGTAATTGGCCAAGGCACCGAGATTGGACCCGGCCGCCCGCAAGATCCCAAGCCACTGCCGGATAACCCGACAGCCAACAGTGCAGTGAATCCTGGACTCGAGGATCAGGGAATCGAGAGCGAATCTACGGCTACTGAAGCAAACCAAGCCGAAACTCTTTCGCTTGGGGGCGGAGTGCCCCTCAATGTGCCGACGATGAATGGCATCGACACGATGGCTCAGCGTTTGGTGCAGGCTTTGGCCACTGGCGGCGCCATGACGCCCCCGGGCACCCTTGGATTGGTTGGCCCGTCAAACGACCAGCAGTATTTGATGGCAGTCGGTCAGAGCCTTTAAGGCGCGCGCCAGCGAGGCCGCTCGCGGCAGGTACCGGTATCAGGAAACCGCAGTTTCCTGATACCCCCTCGGCACCGCCCCCAGCAGCCGCTTGGTGTATTCCTGCTGCGGCCGCGCCAGCAGCTCCTCGCTGCTGGCCTGTTCGACCACATCGCCGTGCTGCATCACCAGCACCTCGTCGCTGATGAAGCGCACCACGGCGAGGTCGTGGCTGATGAAGATGTAGCTGAGGCCCAGTTCGTCCTGCAAGTCCTTCAGCAGGTTCAGCACCTGGGCCTGCACTGAGACGTCCAGCGCCGACACGGCTTCGTCGAGCACCAGCACCTCGGGGTCGAGCGTCAGGCAGCGGGCGATGGCGATGCGCTGGCGTTGGCCGCCGCTGAATTCGTGCGGGTACTTGGCGAGCGCTTCCTCGGTCAGGCCGACTTTCTTGATGAGCGCGGTGGCGCGCGCCAGGCGTTCGGTGTCGTCCTTGCCGATGCCGTGGATCTGCATCGGCTCCAGCAAGGTCTGCTGGATGCTGAAGCGCGGGTTCAGGCTGGCGTAGGGGTTCTGGAACACGACCTGGATGCGCCGGCGCATCTGCTGCCAATCCTTGCCGCTCATCTTCAACAGGTCGCGGCCGTCGAACAGCACCTCGCCGCCGGTGGGCTCGTGCAATCGCAAGAGCGTCAGGCCCATGGTCGTCTTGCCCGAGCCCGACTCGCCGACGACGCCGAGGGTGTGGCCCTTCTTGAGGTCGAAGCTCACGCCCTTGACGGCCTGGAATTCCTTCTTGCCGAACAGGCCTTCCTTGAACCAGAAGCTCTTCTTCAGGCCACGCGCCTGCAGCACCACCGGGGCGTTGGGGTCCTTGGCCTTGCCAACTTGCTGCGCCTCACGGCCGGCGATGTGGTCGTCGATGACCATCAGGCGCGCCGGGTTCTCGGTCAGGCTGGGACGGCAAGCGAGCAGGGCTTTGGTGTAGTCGTCCTTCGGGTTGCTGAAGATGGTGGCCACGTCGGCGGTCTCGCGGATCTGGCCGTGGCGCATCACCACCACGTGGTCGGAGATCTCGCCGACCACGCCGAGGTCGTGGCTGATGAAGAGCACCGACATGCGGTGCTTGTCCTGCAGCTTGGCCATCAGCTCCAGCACCTGGCGCTGGATGGTCACGTCGAGCGCGGTGGTCGGCTCGTCGGCAATCAGGAGCTTGGGCTCGCAGGCCAGGGCCATGGCGATCATCACGCGCTGCTGCTGGCCACCGCTCATCTCGTGCGGGTAGCTGTTCAGGCGGCGCTTGGGTTCGGGAATGCCCACTTCATGCAGCAGCTCCTCGGCCCGCGCCAGCGCTTGCCTGGGGCTGAGCCCCAAGTGCTTGATCAGCGGCTCCATCAGCTGGTCGGCCACCGTGAACACCGGGTTCAGCGAGGACATCGGGTCCTGGAAGACGCAGGCGATCTCCTTGCCGCGGATGCTCTGCAGCTTGGCCAGCGGCGTGGTCAGCAGGTCCTGGCCCTGGAACAGGATGCGGCCTTCGCGCTCGGCGTTGTCCGGCAGCAGGTTAAGAATGGACATCGCCGTGACCGACTTGCCCGAACCCGACTCGCCGACCAGCGCCACCGTGCTGTTCTCGGGGATGTCGAAGGAGATGCCCTTCACGGCCTGGGCGCGCTGCTGCACGCCGGCCAGCTTGCCGGTGCGGAAGCTGACCTTGAGGTCTTGGATGGAAAGCAGTGGATTCATGGCTGTTTGGTTCTCGTTCGTAGAGCCCGCGGGGTCTTCAACCCCGCACCCCGACCCCCTTTTCTTTGGTCGCGCCCAAAGAAAAGGGGGGAAAAGAAATGCGCTTGGAATACAGCAGGCGGTACGTGTTGAGACTGCGGCGGCCGCTTGAGTGCCCCTGCCAAGGCTTGCCCGCCGGTCGGCCCGGGTACGGGCCGAGCCAGGTCCTCAAAGGCAGCGAGGACTGCGGGCGCCACTGGGGGCGCAGAGTCCTCGATGCGACGAGCCCAGTGAGCGATGCGCCAGCCAAGCGCTCTCTCCATCACCGCTCGGCCGTGCCCTGCGCCGATGGCAAGTCCGGGCCGTATGCCGGCCCGGCGGTTAGCGCCTCGGTCGGCGTGTTGCTGGCTGGGCTGCTGGCAGTCTGAGCAGCGCGCCTCTTGGCCCGACGCCCCTAGGGCGAGGGCCGCATTCGAGCGCATTTCTTTCCCCCCTTTCTTTGAGCGCGACCAAAGAAAGGGGGTCCGGGTGCAGGGGTGGACAGCCCCTGCGGGCTCGTGACCGTGCATCACTCCAACCCACGCAGCTTGGGATCGAGCGCGTCGCGCAGCGCGTCGGTGAAGAGGGCGAAAGCGGTCACGAACACCGCCATGGTCACGGTCACGGCAGCCAGTTGCCACCAGTAGCCGAGGATGAGCTCGCTCTGCGCCTCGGCCAGCATGGTGCCCCAGCTCACCTGGTCCACGCTCACGCCAAGACCCAGGTAGCTCAGGATGACCTCGCTCTTGATGAAGCTCACCACCAGCAACGACAGCTGCACCAGCGACACGTGGCTGACGTTCGGCAGGATGTGCTTGAAGATGCGCGAGCCGGTGGAGGCGCCGATGGCCTCGGCCGAACGCACGTACTCGCGCTGGCGGTGCTTCATGAACTCGGCGCGCACCAGGCGGTAGACGCCCGTCCAGCCGGTGAGCCCGAGGATCATCACCACGCTGAGGATGCCGCGGCCGAAGATCACCGCGAAGGCAAAGATGAGCAGGATGCTCGGGATGGCCGTGAAGACGTTGTAGACCCACTCGAGCGCGTCACCGATCTTGCCGCCGAAGAAGCCGCTGATGGCACCCAGCAGGGTGCCGATGGTGGTGGCCACCAGCGCCGCGAAGAGGCCGACGACGATCGACACCTCGGCGCCCTTGATGACCTTCTGCACGATGTCGCGGCCCAGGCGGTCGCCGCCAAAAGGCAGGGTTTCGTGACGCGGGGCTTCCTCGGTGGCGTACTTCTTCGCCGCCTCTTCCCACTCCTTGTACTTGGGCGCCAGGGGGTCGATGTCGGAAATATCGACCGGCGGGCCCTTGGGCACCTCGATGACGCCCAGCGCCTCGGGCGGTTTGGGGCCGACGAAGTGCGGCGGCGCGTTGGGCACGCCCACCTCTTGCTGCCAGTTCTTGCCCACCACGTCCAGCGCCGCCAGCAGCACCAGCAGCGAAAAGGCCGCCACCAGACCAAGGCAGAACATGCCGACGCGGTCAGCCTTCATGCGCTTCCAGGCCAGCGCCCAGACACCCTGGGAACGCCCCTGGGACGGATTGCTCATCGTCGTCGTGCTCATTTCAGAACCACCCGCGGGTCCACCAGCTTGTAGAGCAGGTCGGTGATCAGGTTCACCGCCATGGTGATGGCGGCGAGGTAGATGGCGAAGGCCTGGATGACCGGATAGTCGCTGCGGTTCACGGCCAGCAGGATCTCGCGGCCCAGACCCGGGATGGAAAAGAACACCTCGATCAGGAAGCTGCCCACGAACACGCCGGGAATCAGCACCGAGACGTTGGTCATGATGGGAATGAGCGCGTTGCGCAGCACATGCTTCATCAGCACCTTGCCCTCAGGCAGTCCTTTGGCCCGGGCGGTGCGCACGTAGTCGTGCCCCAGCTCGTCCAAGAAGAAGCTGCGGTACAGGCGCGTCTGCGGTGCCAGCGCCACCAAGCTGACCACGATCACCGGCAGCGGCGTGTACACGGTCAGGTTGGTCCAGAAGGAGTCGCTCCAGCCCTGCACCGGGAACCAGCCCAGGCGAAAGGCGAAGAAGTACTGGAACACGATGACGTAGACCAGCAGCGAGATCGATACCGCCACCGTGGTGGTGACCATGATGGCGCGGTCGGTCAGGCTGCCGCGCACATAGGCCACGCCCATGGCGATGGGGATGGCCAGCAACACTTCCAGCAGCAGGATGGGCACCATCACTGTCAGCGTGGCCGGCATGCGGGACAGGAACAAATTGCTCACCGCCTCGTTGGTGGCCCAGCTCTTGCCCCAGTCAAAGGTGACGATCTGCTGGATGAAGATACCCAGCTGCACGTACCAGGGCTCGTTGAGGCCGAGTTGTTCGCGGATCGCGTTGATCTGCTCCTCAGTGGCCGCCAGGCCGCCCAGGATCTCCGCCGGGTCGCCGCCAAAGAACTTGAACAGGAAGAACACCAGCAGCACCACCCCGAGCAGGGTCGGGATCATTTGCCACAGGCGGCGGATCAGATAAGCCGTCATCGCGCGGCCCTTTCCATCGTCAGTAAAACAAACCCCGCCAATGGCGGGGTTGGTCGGTGAAACAGCGCTCAGTCTAGAGGAGAAGCCAGACTTCGCCGATGGGGAAAGCCTGGGGAATCAGGGGTGATGCAAGTCACGGCTCGCCGCCTGCCAATGGGCCTCGAAGGCCGGAAGCGGCAACGGCCGGCTCAGCAGGAAGCCCTGTGCCTGGTCACAGCCTTCGGCGCGCAAAAAAGCCAGTTGTGCCTCGGTCTCCACGCCCTCGGCCACCGTTTCCAAGCCCAGGCTGCGCGCCAGCGCGATGACGGCACGGATGATGGCCTCGTCGCCCAGCTGCGCACCAATGCCGGCCACGAAGCTGCGGTCGACCTTCAAGGCCTCGATCGGCATGCGCTTCAGGTAGGCCAGCGACGAATAGCCCGTGCCGAAGTCGTCCACCGCCAGGCGCACCCCCAGGCGGTCCAGCGCCGCCAGCGCTTCGAGCGCGTTGTCGGCCTTCATGATGACGCTCTCGGTGATCTCCAGCTCAAGCCGCTGCGGTGCCAGGCCGCTGCCTTGCAGCGCGCCACGCACGCGTTCCACGAAGTCGCTGCGTTCGAGCTGGCGCACCGAGACGTTGACGCTGACATGGGGCAGTTGCAGGCCTTCGCGGTCCCATCGCACCAGCTGGACGCAGGCCTGCTCCAGCACCCAGGCGCCCAGCTCGACGATCAGTCCGCTCTCCTCCGCCACCCCGATGAAGCGCGCGGGCGACACCGTCCCCAGCTCGGCGCTGTGCCAACGCAGCAAGGCCTCCACGCCAGCTGGGGTGCGGCCATCGGCCCAGCGCAGCTTCATTTGATAGTGCAGGCTGAGCTCGTCATGAACCCGAGCGCTGCGCAGCGAACGCAGCAACCGGGCTCGGTCCATCGCGACGGCGGTGAGCTCGGGTCGGTAGAACTGGTAGCGGTTGCGGCCCTCGGCCTTGGCGGCGTACATGGCCGCATCGGCAGCGTGGAAGAGTGCATCGCCGTTGCTGCCATCGGCCGGGTAGTAGCTGATGCCGATCGAGGCCGACATCTGGTGCGTCTGCCCGCCCAGGTCGATGGGTTCGACCAAGGCCTCGATCAGACGCTGTGCCAGCTGAGGTGCCTCGATCACGGCATCGTCGCAATCCAACACGCAGACGAACTCATCGCCTCCGATGCGCGCCAGCAAGTCCCCGCGCCGCAAGCTGCGGTTCAGGCGGCGGGCGACTTCCTTGAGCAACTCATCCCCCACCGCATGGCCCAGGGTGTCGTTGATCTCCTTGAAGCGGTCAAGATCGATGTAGAGCAGCGCCAGTTGGTGCTGCTGGCGCTCGGCCTTGGCACAGGCGCGGCGCAGGTGATCGCTGCAAAGCAGCCGGTTGGCCAGACCGGTCAGGGGATCGTGGTGCGCCAGATGGTCGAGTCGCCCACGCGCCTGCTCGAGCTCGGCGGTGCGCTCGGCGACCCGGCGCTCCAACTCCCCGTAGGAGGCGCGCAGCTGGCTGCCCTGTTCGTCGAGGATGGACTGCGCACGACGCACGAACAGCAACTGCAGCGCGTAGAGAAAGCCCATCGCCGCCGCCAAACCCAGCAGCAGGCTGCGTGTGGTGGCGCGCAGGCGCTTCACGAAGCCGGTCACATCCTGGTAGGTTTCGAGCACACCGACCACCGCCCCTTGCTCGAACACCGGCACGTAGCTGCCGATCACGTCGATGTCGCTTCGTGTGCCCTCAAAGGCATCGAAGCGGTCGCGGTGTGTGAGCGTGCTGGTCGCACGCCCTGCGCGCGCCGCTCGAAAGCCTTCATTGCCGCGCTTGTCTTCGCCGATCTGCTGCGGGTCGGAGGAGAACACCGTGATGCCGTGCAGGTCGAAGACCTTGACCTTGATGATCTCGCTGCCCGCCATCAGCCGGGTCGACCTGCCCTGCCAGTCGCCCGTCAAGGCCAGCGCGCGCAGGGATTCGGCCGAGCGGCCGCCGGCGCGCACCGCCGGCGCGAACTCCGCCCACAGCGCGTTCACGAACACCGCCGCCATGGCCTCGTTGCGGCGCTCGGCCATGTGCAGCAGCTCGGCCTCGGCCCGCTCCTGAACCTGCCAGGTGAGCAGCCCACCCACGGCGGCCACCACCAGCAGCGAGACCAGTGAGAAGTAGCGCGTCAGCCGAAAGCGCGGAGCGTGCATGAGGGTTCTCCTGGGGGCGCATATTGCCATCCGCCGCTGCCTACACTTGCGCCCCAGCGCGCCGCATCCTTCCGGGGATGCGGCGTCTGTGCTTTGGTCTGGGGAATGCCGTGAAGAAAGTCATCGCAGCGCTGCTCGCTGCCTGGGTGTGGGTGCTGCCGGCGACCGCCGAGCAGCAGAAGGTGCTGCGCTATTCCTTCCGCGCCGCCGAAACAGGTTTCGACCCCGCGCGCGTGTCGGACACCTACTCGAACATCGTCAACACGGCCATCTTCGACGCGCCGCTGCGCTGGGCCTACCTGGCTCGCCCATTCCGCATGGAACCAGCGGGCTGCGAACTGCCCGAGGTGTCGAGCGACTTCAAAACCCTCACCTTCAAGGTGCGCCCTGGCATCTACTTCCAGGACGACCCGGCGTTCAAGAGCACGAACGGCAAGGGGCGCGAGCTGGTGGCGGCCGACTACGTCTACTCCATCAAGCGGCACTACGACCCAGCCACCAACAGCCCCAACCTCTACATCTTCGAAGGGGCCAAGCTGCTGGGCCTCTCCGAGCTGCGACAGAAGGCGCTGAAGAACAAGACACCCTTCGACTACGACACCGAGGTCGAAGGCCTGAAGGTGCTCGACAAGTACACCTGGCAGATCAAGCTCGGCAAGCCCGACCCGCGCTTCGTCGACAACCTCACCAACCCGCTGGCGGCGGCGCTGGCGCGCGAGGTCGTCGAGGCCTATGGCGACAAGAGCCCGCAGCACCCGGTGGGCACCAACGCCTTCATGCTCAAGCGCGACGAGTGGCGGCGTTCCAGCCGCATCGTGCTGGTGAAGAACCCGAACTTCCGCGAGGAGTTCTACAAGGAGGAAGCACCGGCCGACCGCCCCGACCTGCAGGCCATCGCCCAGCAGTTCAAGGGCCGCAGGCTGCCGATGATCGACCGCGTGGAGATCGCCATCATCGAGCAGCCGCAGCCTCGCTGGCTGAGCTTCCTGAATCGCGAGTCCGACATGCTGCAGGAACTGCCCGGCGAGTTCGCGCCGGTCGCCATCCCGCACGGCAAGCTGGCTCCGAACCTGGCGGCGCGCGGCATCCGAAAGGTGCCCTATCCCAACCCCGACATCAACCACTACTTCTTCAACCTGAAAGACCCGGTGGTGGGCGGCTACGAACCCGCGCAGGTGGCGTTGCGCCGCGCGCTGTCGCTGGCGTACCAGACTGAGCAGGAAATCCGCCTGGTGCGCCGTGGCCAGATGGTTCCCGCGCAGGGTCTCATGCCGCCCGGTACCTGGGGCTACGACCCCAGCTTCAAGAGCAGCATGAACGAGTACAGCCCGGCCAAGGCCAAAGCCTTGCTGGACCTGCACGGCTTCGTGGACCGGGACGGCGACGGCTGGCGGGACCGGCCGGACGGCTCGCCGCTGCGCCTGGTGCTGAACCTGCAGGAGAACACCGAGAACCGGGCGCAGGCCGAGATCTGGGAGAAGAGCCTGCGCGCCATCCGCGTGCGCATCGACTTCAAGTTCGGCAAGTTCCCAGAGAACCTCAAGGCGAGCCGCGCCGGCAAGCTGCAGATGTGGGCGGTGGCCTGGGTGGCCACCACGCCCGACGCCGGCTACCACCTGGCCATCGGCTACGGCCCCAACGCTGGCCAGGCCAACCACGCCCGCTTCGACCTGCCGGCCTTCAACGCGCTCTACGAGAAGCAGTCCATCCTGCCCAACGGCCCAGAGCGGCAGCAGGTGATGAACGACGCCGTGCGCCTGGCGGTGGCCTACATGCCTTACAAGGTGGTGGGGCACCGCATCTGGAACGACCTCGCCCAGCCCTGGCTGCTGGGCTACGAGCGAAACGTCTTCCGCCGCGACTTCTTCGCCTACGTGGACATCGACCTCGACCGCCTCGCCAAGGACACCCGCTGATGCGCGCACTCCTGTGCGGCCTCGCCGCCCTGACCCTGGCCCTGGCCCAGCCAGCCGCGGCGACCGAGGCCGAGAAGAAGACCCTGCGCTACGCCTTCCGCGTGGCCGAGACGGGTTTCGACCCGGCCAAGATCAACGACCTCTATTCGCGCGTCATCACGCCGCACATCTTCGAGGCCCTGGTGGGCTACGACCACCTGGCGCGCCCGGTCAAGCTCAAGCCCCTCACCACCACCGAGCTGCCCACCCCCAGCGAGGACTTCAAGGTCTGGACGGCGCGCATCCGCCCCGGCATCTACTTCCAGGACGACCCCGCCTTCGGCGGCAAGCCGCGTGAACTGACCGCCGCCGACTACGCCTACGCCTGGAAGCGCTTCGCCGACCCGAAGAACGCCAGCCCCGCCTGGACGACCATGGAGGCCTGGAAGATCAGCGGCCTGAAAGCTGCGCGCGAGGCCGCCAAAGCCGGCAAGAAGCCCTTCGACTACGACGCCCCGATGCGCGGCCTGCAGGTGCTGGACCGCTACACCCTGCGCATCGAGCTGGACGAGTCGGTGCCCTACTTCCTGCAGGAGATCGCGCTGTCCGACCTGTTCGGAGCGGTGGCGCGCGAGGTCGTGGAGGCCGCGGGCGACGACACCATGGCGCGCCCCGTCGGCACCGGACCATTCATGCTCAAGCAGTGGCGGCGAGGCAGCCTCATCGTGCTGGAAAAGAACCCCGGCTACCGCGAACGCTTCTACGAAGCCGAACCCGCCGCCGACGACGCCGAGGGCCAGGCCCTGCTGGCCCAGTTCAAGGGCCGGCGCATCCCCATGATCGACCGCGTGGAGATCAGCATCCTGGCCGAGGACCAGCCGCGCTGGCTGAGCTTCCTGGGCGGCGAGCAGGACTTCATCGAACGCGTGCCCGAAGCCTTCACCCTGGTGGCCGCACCGGGCGGCCAGCTGGCGCCGAACCTGGCCAAGCAGAACATGCGGCTGCACCGCACGCTGGGCTCGGACATCTTCCTCATGTTCTTCAACATGGAGGACCCGATCGTCGGCGGCCTGGCGCCCGAGCAGGTGGCGCTGCGCCGCGCCATCAGCCTGGGCATGGACACCGAGCGCGAGATCCGCCTGGCGCGTCGCGGCCAGGCCATCCCGGCACAAGGCAACTTCCCGCCGCATACCAGCGCCTACCGCGCCGACCTGAAGTCGAACATGAGCGAGTTCAGCCCGGCCAAGGCCAAGGCCCTGCTGGACACCTACGGCTACCGCGATGCCGACGGCGACGGCTGCCGCGACGCCCCCGGCGGCGGTCCGCTGAAGTTGGTCATGGCCACCACGCCGGAAGGCATCCAGCGCGAGATCGACGACCTGTTCAACAAGGACATGAAGCGCATCGGGCTGTGCATCCCCTTCCACACCGCCAAGTGGCCCGAGCAGCTGAAGGCCGCGCGCAACGGCAAGGTGCAGATGTGGATGGTGGCCTATTCGTCGGCGCTGCTGGACGGCAGCTCCGCCGCCTCGCGCCTGGCCAGCAGCCATGCCGGCGGCAACAACATCTCGCGCTTCAAGCACCCCGAGGCCGATGCGCTGTACGCGCGCATCCGCCTGCTGCCCGACGGCCCCGAGCGCGCCGCGCTGTTCGAACGCCTCACCCACATCGGCAACGCCTACATGCCCTACAAGTTCAAGGGCCACCGCTTCCATATGGACATCGAGCGCGAGCAGTTGCGCGGCTACCGGCGTCCCATCGTGTGGCAGAACTGGTGGGAGTACGTGGACATCGACCCGACCAAAGTTCCGAAGTGAACCTGAACCGCCGCCACGCCCTGGCCCTGGCCGCCGCGCCGCTGGCCCTGCCGGCAACCGTTGGAGCGCAGGGGGGCCGCAAGGTCTTCCGCATGGCGATCCAGATCGCCGAGACCGGCTTCGATCCCGCGCGCATCTCCGACATCTACAGCCGCCTCATCACCGCGCACGTCTTCGAGGGGCTCTACAACTACGACCCGTTGGCCAAGCCGGCGCGCCTGCGGCCCTGCATCGCGCAGGACATGCCAGAGGTCAACGCCGACTTCACCGAGCAGGTGGTGCGCCTGCGCCCAGGCGTGTATTTCCAAGACGACCCAGCCTTCCCCGGCGGCCGGGGCCGCGAGCTGGTGGCCGAGGACTTCGTCTACAGCTTCAAGCGCTTTGCCGACCCCAAGACCACCAGCCCGATGTGGAACGTGTTGGAGGAGCAGGGCATCCTCGGCCTGGCCGAGGCACGCAAGCGCGCGCTCGAGGGCAAACAGGCCTTTGACTACAACGCCCCGGTGGAAGGCCTGCGCGCCGTGGATCGCCACACCCTGGTGTTCCGCCTGAAGGCGCCGCGCCCGCGCCTGGTGGAGATCCTGGCGCAGGGCGATCTGTACGGCGCCGTGGCGCGCGAGGTGGCCGAAAAATACGGCGACGACCTCCCCGCCCACCCAGTGGGCACCGGCCCCTACCGACTGGTGCAGTGGCGGCGTTCCAGCTTCATCGCACTGGAGCGCAACCCCAGCTACCGCGAGGTCTATTACGAGACCACGGCCACCGACCCCGAGGCCCTGCGCATCGCCGCGCACTTCAAGGGCAAGCGCCTGCCGCTGATCGACCGCGTGGAGGTCAGCCCCATCGAAGAGAGCCAGCCGCGCTGGCTGAGCTTCCTGAACCGCGAGCACGACTTCATCGAGCGCATCCCGCCCGAGTTCGTCAACGTCGCCCTGCCGGGCGGCGTGGTGGCCCCCAACCTGGCCAAGCAGGGCATCCAGCTCTTCCGCCACCCAGCCAGCGACTGTGCGTTCACTTTCTTCAACATGGAGGACGCGCAGATCGGCGGCTACGAGCCGCACCGCGTGGCGCTGCGCCGCGCCATCAGCCTGGGCATGGACGTGCAGGCCGAGATCCAGCGCGTGCGCCGCGGCCAGGCGGTGGTGGCGCAAAGCCTGGTGCTGCCGCACACCAGCGGCTACGACCCGCAATTCCGCAGCGAGAACGGCGAGTACAACCCCGCCAAGGCGCGCGCCCTGCTCGACCTCTACGGCTACAGGGACCGCGACGGCGACGGCTTCCGCGAACACCCAGACGGCCAGCCCCTGACCATCGAGGTGGCGACGCAGCCCGACTCCCTGAGCCGCCAGTTCGACGAGCTCTGGAACAAGAACCTGCGCGCCATTGGCCTGCGCCCGCGCTTCACCAGCGGCAAGTGGCCCGAACAGCTCAAGCAGGCCCGCGCCGGCAAGCTGATGCTCTGGATGCTGGGCAACACCGCCGCCTACCCCGACGGCATCGGCATGCTGCAGCGGCTCTACGGGCCGCAGTCGGGCAACCAGAACATGTCGCGCTTCAAGCTGCCTGCCTTCGACCGCCTGTACGAGCGCATCCAGGTGCTGCCCGACGGGCCCGAGCGCGAGGCGCTCTTCCACGAGGCCAAACGCCTGCAGGTGGCCTACATGCCGATGAAGGTGCATGTGCACCGCCTCATCAACGACATGGCGCACCCCTGGGTCATCGGCTACCGGCGCCAGCTGTTCTGGCAGGACTTGTTCCAGTACCTGGACATCGATCTGGCGCGGCAGGCCTCAGCCTAAAGGTGGCGCTCGCGTCAGTCGCGTAGCCCCTGGCTCACCAACTTGGCGTGCGCGCCGCTGTCGCGCAAGCGGGCCACTGCGGCATCCACGCGCTTGAGCAAGGCCTGCTGGCCCGTTGACTTGTGGAAGGCCAGATAGGCCGGGTTCTCCATCAGCGGTGTGGCCAGGGCACGCACGGAGGGGAACTCGCCACCGGCCATCACGGCCTCGCCGGTCTGCTCCACCGCGAGCACCGCGTCCAGATAGCCACGCTCGAGCTTGCCAAAGTTCTGGCGGTCCATGGCGACCTCTTCGACGCGCATGCGGCCGTCACGCCGGGCTGCGTCGAACTCGTCGCCATAGGTCCAGCCCCGCAACACCCCCAGGCGCAGACCATGCAGGTCCTGCAGGCCGCGCAAATCCCTTAAGCCCCCTCGACGCACGTACACCCGCACGGTTTCCACCAGCAGCGGCTCTCCATAGTCGAACTTGGCCAGACGCTCGGAATTGGCGTACAGCCCGCCCACGCCATGCTCGGCCTGGTCAAGCCCTCGCAGCGCCCGCTTCCATGGCAGCGGAACCAGCTCCAAACCCAGCCCGAGTTCGGCAAAGATGCCCTTCAGCAGGACCGGATAGACACCCCGTGCCTGCCCACCGGTGTTCGCGTACATGAAGGGCGGGTTCTGCTCATCGACGGCAATGCGCACCTTCGAGCGGTTCGGGCCGGCCTGAGCCGGTGCGATCTGTGCGAGGCTTGAGATCGCGCTAAGGCTTCCCAAGCCTCCCAGACCATTCAGGGCGGTCCAAGCCAGAGCCCGGCGGCGATGCAGCGGTGGCATGGTGGCGGTTGAACAGGACGATGGGCAGGCATTGCAATTCATGGCTCGCTCGCCGTCAACGCGAGCGCACCCCAGGGTTTGCCCCGAGTAACGCTCACCCCCGCTCCCGCCCATACGGAGCATGACGCCCGTCCGAACCGCCCCGCGACTGCCATGCTCGGCACCATGAGCTGGCTCACACGACTCGGCTTCGTGGCCGACGCCGAGGCCGCGAGCCGCCGCAGCGACGAAGCCGCCCTGCTGCGCAGCGTGCTGCAGGGCGACCCGGCCGCGCTCACCCTGCTCTACCGGCGCGAAAGCGGCCCGGTGTACCGCTCCGCGTTAGCCCTGGCTGGCGACGAAGCCGCCGCGCTCGACGCCATGCAGGAAGCCTTCACCCAGCTGCTGATGCAACCGCAGGGCTTCGAGCCCGGGCGCGGCACCCTGGGTGCCTACTTGGCCGGCATCGCCCGGCATCAGCTGCTGGCGCGCTTTCGCGAGGCACGGCGCTTCGTGGCCCTGCTGCAGGCCGATGGCAGCGAAGACGAAGACAGCGACGAACCTGCTCCTTGCTCACCCAGCCCGCAGGCCGAGGCCGTGCTGCCCGCAAGCGACCTGCCGCTCGACGCCACGCAACAGCAGCAGCACCTGTGGGCGGCCATCCGCCGCCTGAGTTGGGCGCAGCGCGAAGCCCTGGTGCTGGTGGACCTGCAAGAGCGCAGCTACGAGGAAGCCGCCGCCGTGGCCGGCGTCAGCGTGGACGTGCTTCGCACCCGCTTGCACCGTGCGCGAACGCGCCTCGCCGACTTGCTGCAAACCGAACCCGGAGCGGCCCCATGACCCTCACTCCTCTTTCCGAAGCGCTGCGCCAAGCGCGGCAGGACCTGGCGCGCCAGCGTCCCGACAGCGCGGCTGATGCCGCCTTGCTCGTCCGCCTGAACCGCCTGCAAGAGGCTCAGCAACGGGAGCGCCAGCAGGCGCAGGCTCTGCTCCCCGCCTACGCTGCGCACTCCGCCGGCCCGCGCAGCACCCTGCCGCGCAAGCTCGCCTGGGGCGGCAGCTGGTTCGCCGGCGCCCTGCTGCTGGCCGCCACGCTGCTGCTGAGCTTCGAACCCCCAGCCCTGCACCCGCCCGCCTCGGCTTCATTCGCCCAGGCCGACAGCGGCTTCCTGCCCGTCGTCTCGCAAGAGGAATGGCGCCGCGCCATGGCCGGCCAGGCCCAGGCCCCCGTGTGGCTGATGCCCGCCGAACTGCCGCGCGAGCGCCTGGCCCTGCTCGGCCTGCCCTTCGATGCCAGCCGCGCCGACGAGCGCGTGCGCGCCGAACTCATGTTGCACGCCAGCGGCCAGCTGCTGGCGGTGCGTTTCGTCCAATGAACCGGAGCCCGACCATGATCCGCAAGCCCATCCCCTTCCTCCTCGGCAGCCTGACCGCCCTGGCCAGCCTGTCCGCCCAGAGCCAGATCGCCGAGACGACCGAGCTCATGGCCCTTGCCAACGACCGCATCGCGCTGTGGATCGGCGACGACGCGCTTGGCTTCGCCGGCCGCGAGCTGGAAGGCGAGCGCACCGTGAAGGGCGCGCCCTTCTGCGCCAACGCCGTGCACGAAACCGTGCAGGCGCTGATGGACGGCAACCGCATCGTGCGCAAGCAAAGCACCCGCCTGTGCCGCGACGGCGAAGGCCGCACCCGGCGCGAGGTGCTGCGTGAAGGCGCCGCCCCCGTCATCTACCTGCACGACCCCGTGGCCCGCGAAAGCTGGGTGCTGGATCCCGAGAAAAAGACGGCCCGAAAACTGCGCAGCGCTGCGTGGATGGGCGGCGAGCGCCGCCTGGAACGCGAGCTGGAGCGCGAAGTGCATCGTGAAACCCACGGCGCCCTGAGCGAGCGCATGCGCGAGAACGCCGAGCGCTGGCGCGAGTGGGCCGGCCAGGTGGCCGAGCGCGCACGCGAGCGCGCCAACCTCAGCGAGAAGCAGGCCACCGAGATGCGCCGAAAGGCCGAGACCGCCGCCAAGCCCGGCGAGCCCGCCGTGGTGATTGAGAACGAGGTGGTGGTGCGCGTGCCCGGCGCCAGCGAGCCCGAGCGCCGGCGCGAGGTGCGCGTGCTGCGCATGCAGGACCTGCCGCAACTGGCCCCGCTGCCGCCCATGCCGGCCATGCCCCCCATGCCCCCGGGCGCCCCCATGCCGCCGATGGCGCCGATGGCACCGATGGCGCCCTTCGCCCTGCCCGGCGCCGGCTTCGCCTTCTCCTTCGGCCTGCCACGCGGCGAAGGCGTCACCAGCGCCCTGCCCGCTCGCGACTTCGAAGGCGTGAAGGCCCACGGCGAGCGCACCACCTGGACCATTCCGGCCGGCAAGATGGGCAACGAGAAACCCATCGTCATCAGCCGCGAGGTCTGGCGCAGCCCCGAACTCATGCTCACCGTGATGAGCAAGGACAGCGATCCGCGCAGCGGCGAAGTCAGCTACCGGCTGGACAACCTCAAGCGCGGCGAACCCGACGCGCAGCTCATGAAGGTGCCCGGTGACTACGAGCAACCCAAGCGCGCCCCGCGCACGCCGGCGCCGCCGCCCGTCAAGAGCTGAGGGGTCGATGGCCGAATGCTGGCTTCGGCCGCCTTGGGGTCGGCGGGCAGCAGGTCGTGGCGCATCAGGCGGTCACGGCCGCTGCGTTTGGCCGCAAACAGCGCCGCGTCGGCGCGCGCCAGCAAGTCGTCCCAGCCCGCGACAGCGTCCGGCCACACGGCACAGGCCGCCACGCCCGCTGACAGCGTGTAGCCCTGCTCACTGCCATCGGGCATGCGCACGCGTTGGCAGCGGGCATCGGCCAGCAGGCGATCGGCCAGCGCAGCGCTGTGGTCCGCTGGGCGGCCGGGCAGGAGCAGGCAGAACTCCTCACCCCCATAGCGGCCCAGGAGGTCGCTGAGCCGCACCAGCGCCGACAACCGGCGCGCCGCATGGGCCAGCACGCGGTCCCCGCCCGCGTGCAGGTGGCGCTCGTTCACGCCCTTGAAGTGGTCGATGTCGAGCAGGACCACGCCTCCGCCACCCGCTCTCGGCAAGGCCAAGGCCCGCTCCAGCAAGGCCTTGCGCGTCAGCAGACCGGTCAGCCCGTCACGCTGCCAATGCGACAGCTCCTGGTGCTTCTGCGCCTCCGCCCCTTGGGCCAGCGCCCACAGCACCGGCAGCGGGGCGAGCAGCCCCAGACCCGCCCAGAGCAGGGTCTGCACAGCGGCCGCTTCCAGCGTCATCCACACCAGCAGCGAGGCCAGCGCCGTGGCGCCGCCGGCCAGCGCACAGCGCCGCCGAAGCTGGCGCGCCAAGGGCGGCGCCCAGCGGCGCGCCTGGCGGGCAGCCCCGAGTGAGCAGAGTAGGGCGCTCAAGACAGGCAGCAAGCCAACCACCCAGGGCAAGAGGTGCAGGGACATGCGGACTCCTGGCGCCGCAGCGCCAACGTCGAGGGGAGGTCGGGGCTCAGGAGCCGCTGGCAGGGCGAGGCAATCGGGTCACGCGAAGTTCGACCCGCACGTGGAGGCCGGCCGCGGTCCGCGCAGACATGCGTTGCCATCCTTGTGAGTGGCTTGTCTGGACAGAGGCAATGATGGGGCCAGGCGGCTCGCGGCGCGCTGGCGGTGGTTCACGCAAATTGAAGATGCCGATGACTTCGTCTTTGTCATTGCGCAAGACGTTCGAAGTCAAGGCGTACAGGGGCCCTTCGGGAGAGTAGTGGATGCTCATCGCACGCTGAGCACGATGAAGTCCCGTTGCGTAGTTGGGCGCGAAGGAGAGTGCTTGCTCGTAGGCATCATGGGTCCAGCGTTCACCATTCACTTGCGTCCGAATCTCAATGCGTGCTTCGGGCAGCTCGCCAATGTTGGGCACCTTAAGACCAGGGTCCCACACCGCCGCCCCATGCGTCGCGTACACCGCACCACTCATGGCCAGCACCAGCATGGGCACCAATCCCAGCGCCGCCCAGGACCGGCCCTGCACGCCGTGCTGCACCCAGCGCAATCGCTCAATCAACGGGTGTGCTGAACGCCAGCCGCGTGCCAGCGCCGACGAGGGGCTGAGCGCATGCGCTTTGAGCAGTGCGTCCCAGTAGGGGCGGCGCTGGGTGGCGGGCAGCGCCGCCAGCGCGGCGGCATCGCAGGCCAGCTCCTGGTCGCGCTGGAAGCGGCGCAGTGCCCACCAGGCCAAGGGGTTGAACCACTGCAGCACGCACAGGGCGGTGACGAAGGCATTCCACAGGCTGTCGCGGCGGCGGGCATGCACCGCCTCGTGGGTCAGGATCAAGGCCTGCTCCTCGGCCGTGAAGCGCTCGGCAAAGTCGTCCGGCAGTGCCAGCTTGGGCTTCCACCAACCGACCACCGCCGGGCTGTGACCGACGGGCAGGCGCCAGCGCGCAGCGTCCGGCTGCCAGACGAGTTGCCTGGACCAGCGGCGGTGCTGGCGCCAGAGGAGCAAGCAGAGGCCCGCGCCGCCCAGCAGCCAGGCGCCGAACAGCAGCTGCTGCAAGCCGCTACGCGGTGCAGCGCGCTGAGGCATGCCGTTGGCAGCAGGCGGCGGAGCCGGCTCGCGCAGGAACTCGGTTGCCTGGCTGCGCCATTCAGCAATCGGCTTGTGCACGGCCACGGGCGCCAAGGGCAGCGCCACCGGCGGCGCCGGCAAGCGCCAGGCCAGCAGACACAGCGGCACGGCCAGCCACAGCGCGTACTGGGCACGCGGCCCACCCAGCCAGCGCACGGCCGGCCGGAGCACCGCCACCGCCAACACGCAGGCGCTGAGGGTGAGGCTGAAGTTCACCGCCAGGTGCATCCATTCATTCAGCATTCGGCGGCTCCTTGAGCAGGGCTTGCAGGGCGCGGCGGTCCTCGGCGCTCAGCGGCCGGTCTTCGGCAAAGTGCGCCACCAAGGCGGACAGGCGCCCGCCGAAGCAACGCTCGAGGAAGTGGCTGCTTTGCGAACGCAGCCATTCCTCGCGCTGCAGCAGCGGCCGGTACAGGTAGCGCTTGCCGTCGCGCTCGGCGGCGATGGCTTCTTTGCCCAGGAGCCGGTTGATCAGCGTCTTGAGCGTGGGCAGCTGCCAGCCTTGGGCCGGCAACAGCGTGAGTGCCAAATCCTCGGCCGTGGCCGGATGGCGCTCCCACAGCGCCTCCATCACGTGCAGTTCCGCTTCACTGATGCGCATGGCAGTCTGTTTATGGCTGTAAACGGTGGCAGTTTATGGATGTAATCGAAAACTGCAAGGCCTTGCGCCCACGGACAAACCCGAGGCCGCTACAACGGCAACTCCGTGAAGTACCGCCCGCCGTGAAAGATCAGCGGCTGTGCCCCCTCGCGGTGGCGGCTGCGTTCCACCTCGCCGACGAAGATGACGTGGTCGCCCTCCTCGTACTGGCTGCGGTTCGCGCATTCGAAGACGGCGGCGCAGCCGGCAATCAGGGGCACGCCGCCGCTGCCTTCTTCCAGTTGCAGGCCGGCAAAGCGGTCGATGCCCGGGGTGGCGAAACGCTTGGCCAGGTCCAGTTGCTCGGCGGCCAGGATGTGGATGGCGTAGTGGCTGCCGCGTGCGAAGGCGGGCATGGACAGGGCGGCCGTGCGCAGGCTCCACAACACCAGCGGCGGGCTCAAGGACACCGAGTTGAAGCTGTTGGCGGTGAGGCCGACCGGGGTGCCGTCGGCGCCGCGCGCAGTGACGATGGTCACGCCGGTGGCGAAGAGGCCGAGGGCGGCGCGGAATTGCTGCGGGTCGGGCATGGGGGGATTGTCAGCGCCGCACAATGACCCCATCTCCCCCGCTCCGATATCTGCCCCCGTACGGCCATGAAGCTGCCCGACACCGCCCCCCACCTGCCGAGCGCCCCCGCTCACGGCTTCGGCCAATGCGCCTGCCACCCGGCGGGCCAGGCCCCCACGCGCCGCATGTTCACCGGCCTGCTGCTGGGCACGGCGGCCGGCGGCGTGCTGGCGCAGGAAGCGCCGCAAGAGGGCGTGGCGGTGAAGGAAGACCGCGCCACCAAGTATGCGAAGAAGCTGGTGAGCGCCGAGCAGGTGGAGCGCGCCGGCAGCCAGCAATACCTGCAAATGATGGGCGAGGCCAAGCAGCAGGGCGCGCTGGTGCCGGCCAACCACCCGCAGGTGGAGCGCCTGCGCTACATCGGGCAGCGCCTGCTGCCCTTCTCGCCGCCCTTCAACCCGCGCGCCAAGCAATGGCGCTGGGAGGTGAACCTCATCAACAGTCCGCAGCTCAACGCCTTCTGCATGCCGGGCGGCAAGATCGCCTTCTTCACCGGCATCCTGGTCAAGCTGGAGCTGAGCGACGACGAGGTGGCCGCCATCATGGGCCACGAGATCGCCCACGCGCTGCGCGAGCATGCCCGCGAGCGCATGGGCAAGACGGCGGCCACGCGCATCGGCGCCAACGTGCTGTCGGCGGTGTTCGGCCTGGGCAATCTGGGCGACGCGGCCATGCAGATGGGTGCGCAGCTGCTGACCATGAAGTTCGGCCGCGAGGACGAGAGCGAGGCCGACCTGATCGGCATGGATCTGGCCGCCCGCGCCGGCTACGACCCCAAGGCCGGCGTGAGCCTGTGGCAGAAGATGGGCGCGCAGAACAAGGGCGCGCCGCCGCAGTGGATGAGCACGCACCCGAGCGGCCCGACGCGCATCAAGGACATCGAGGCCACGCTGCCCCAGGTGGCCGGCCTGTACGCCCGCGCGGCCAAGCCGGACCGGCGCTTCCCCGTGGCCAAGGGCTGAGGCGCCTTGCGGAGCCCGCGGGCCATCGCCGCCGTCGCCCTGGTGCTGCTGGGCGCCTGCTCGTCACCGCCTCCCTCTCCAGCGCTCTCCGCGGTGTGGCCAGGCCTCGCCCCGCGCGCGCAGATCGAACGCTGGATGCAGGAGCGCGGCGTGGTCGGCCTGGGCGTGGCGCGCATCGAGCAGGGGCAGGTGGTCGAGCAGATGCTGCTGGGCCAGCGCAGCCGCGAGCGCGCCGAGCCGCTCGACGCCGACACCGTGCTCTACACCGCCTCGCTGACCAAGCTGGCCTTCGCCGTGCTGGTGCTGCAGCTGGTGGACGAGGGGCGCCTGGACCTGGACACCCCCATCGAGCGCCTGTTGCCGCGCCCGCTGCCCGAATACCCCGAGTGGACGGACCTGCAGGGCGATGCGCGCTGGCGCCAGCTCACCCCGCGCTTGCTGCTCAGCCACCAGAGCGGCCTGCCCAACTGGCGCTGGTTGCTGGACGAACCCAAGCTGCGCTTCGACCACGCGCCCGGGACGCGCTACGCGTACTCGGGCGAGGGCATCCAGATCCTGCAGACGGTGCTCGAACAGGGCCTGGGCCTGGACCTGGAGGCCGAGATGCGGCGCCGCCTGTTCGACCCGCTGGGCCTGGACCGCACGGCGCTGCGCTGGCAGCCGGGCTTCGAAGCCAACGCCGCCGACGGCTACGACCTGCACGGCAGGCTTCGCCCTCATGCGCGGCGCGCGCGCGTGCGCCTGGCCGGCAGCATGGACAGCTCATTGCGTGACCAAGCCACACTCTGGGCCGCGCTGGTGCGAGGCTGGGGCTTGAGCGCGCGATCGCGCGCCGAGCTCATGGCACCGCAGATGCCGATTCGCAGCCGCGCGCAGTTCCCCAGCCTGCGCCGCGACCTTGATCCATCGTTGGCCGACGTGAATCTGGCCGCGGGTCTGGGCCTGGTGCGCTTCGACAACGGCGACGGCGCCGCCTGGTTCAAGGGCGGGCACGACGACTTCACCGGCAACTTCCTGCTCTGCCTGGAGGCTGGCCAGCGCTGTGTGCTGCTGATGGCCAACGACGTGCGCGCCGAAGGCCTGTTCCCGCGCATCGCCACCCTGCTGCTCGGACCCACGCGCATGCCCTGGCGCTGGGAGTACCCCGACGCCGCACGCTGACCGCGCCGCTTAGAGTGCGCCGCCATGAAGCGGCGAGATCTGATGGGCGCGGCGGCCCTGCCCTGGGCCCTGCCGAGCAAGGCCCAAACCCTGAAGCGCCTGCGCGTTGGGATGGACATCGCCGAGGTGGCGTTCGACCCACCGCGCGTGTCCGATCGCACCTCCTCGATGGTGAACGCGCACATCTTCGAATCGCCGTTGAGCTACGACCCGCTGGCGCCGGGCGCGAAGCTGATCCCGCTGACCGCCGCCGCGCTGCCCGAGGTGAGTGCTGACCAGCGCCGCTTCGTGTTCACGCTCAAGCCCGGCATCTTCTTCTCGCCCGACCCGGCCTTCGGCGGCCGCCCGCGCGAGCTGGTGGCCGAGGACTACGTCTACAGCATCAAGCGCTACTACGACCCGCGCATTCCCACCGAGCACCTGTACCAGTTCGAGAACGCCAAGATCCTCGGCCTGGCCGAGTTGCGCAAGGCGGCATTGGCGGGCAAGCGCGGCCTGGACTACGACGCGCCCTGCGAGGGCCTGCGCGCGCTGGACCGCTACCGCTTCCAGGTGCTGCTGGCCGAGCCCGACCCGCGCTTCGTGCTGCTCTTCGCCAGCACCACCTTCTCCGCCGCGCTGGCCCGCGAGGTGGTGGAGCGCTACGGCGAGGACATCGGCGCCCATCCGGTGGGCACCGGGCCCTTCGTGCTGAAGGATTGGCGGCGCGGCTCGCGCGTGCTGCTGGCGCGTTCGCCCAGCTACCGCGAGCACCGCTACGACGCCGAACCCGCCGCCGACGACGCGGAGGGCCTGGCCCTGCTGGCGCGTCTGAAGGGCCGGCGACTGCCGATGCTCGACGAGATCGAGCTGGCCATCATCCTGGAGGAGCAACCGCGCTGGCTGGCCTTCCACGGCGGCGACATCGACGCGCTGGAGATGCCGCCCAAGATGGCGCCGGTGGTGGTGCCCAAGGGCCAGCTGCTGCCGGCACTGGCCCGCCGCGGCGTGCAGGCGCGCTTCACGCTGGACGCCTCGGTCCGCCACACCTTCTTCAACCAGGACGACGCCCACCTGGGCGGCCTGCAGCCGGCGCGCGTGGCGCTGCGCCGCGCCATCGCGCTGGCCTACGACAACCTGCTGGAGCTGCGCCACGCGCATGGCGGCCAGGGTCTGCCTGCGCAGTCGATGGTGGTGCCCGGCGTCTACGGCTACGACCCTTTGCTCAAGGGCGACTTCGGGCGCGGCGAGCTGGCCCGCGCGCGCGCCCTGCTCGACACCTTCGGCTACCGAGACCGCGACGGAGACGGCTGGCGCGAACACCCAGACGGCAGCCCGCTGCGCCTGCGCCTGGCCGGCCTGAACGATTCGCGCCAGCGCGCCATCAACGAGGTTTGGGAAAAGCAGATGCGCCTGCTCGGTCTGCACATCGACTTCGAGCTGGGCCAGTTCGGCGAGCTCATCAAGAACGCTCTGGCGGGCCGCCTGCAGATGTGGAGCTACGCCTGGACCAGCACCATGCCCGACGCCGATTTCTTCCTCGGCCTGGCCTACGGGCCCAACAGCGGGCAGAGCAACGACGCACGGTTTCGCATGCCGCTCTACGACCGCGCCTACGAACGCCAGCGCGCGATGCCCGACGGCCCCGAGCGCCTGAGCGCCATGCGCGAGGCGCAGCGCCTGCAGTTGGCCTACATGCCCTACCTGCCGCACTTCCACGGCCTGCGCGTGGACCTGACACACGCTCATGTGCTGGGCTACCGCCGGCACCGCTTTGCCCGAGACTGGTGGCGCTACGTGGACGTGCAAGGGAGCCCGTGATGGCCAAGAAGAAACCGCTGGAAGCCTGGCGCCTGGTGGCGCGCCCTGACGCGCTGGACCCGCGCGACCGTCGCTTCGTGCCCAATGTGGCGCTGGCCCCCAAGGCCACGTTGTTCCCGCCGCTGGCTCGCACCGTCAAGCACCAGGGCCAGACCAGCGCCTGCACGGGCTTTGCGCTGTCCACCGTGGTGGAGCACCTGCTGGCGCGCGCCGGGCGTGAGAAGGCGCCGGCCATCTCGCCTTTCATGCTCTATTCGATGGCGCAGCGCTACGACGCCATTCCCGGCCACGACCCCGAAGGGGGCTCCAGCCTGCGTGGCGCGCTCAAGGGCTGGTTCAAGCATGGCGCCTGCGCCGAAGCCCTGTTCAGCACGCTGGAGATGCCGCCGGCGCCCAAGGACATCCGCAGGGACTGGTGGTACGAAGCCGTTCAGCGCCCGCTGGGCGCCTACTACCGCATCGACCCCCAGCACCTGGTGGACATGCACGCGGCGCTGAACGAGGTCGGCATCCTCTACGCCAGCAGCGCCTGCCACAGCGGCTGGGGCTCGGCCGTGCCCGCCACCCGAGCGGCGCGGCCGCGCGGCTTTGCCAAGCTTTGGGAGATTCCCTTCGACCCCGCCGAGGTTCCGCCCTACGGCCATGCGTTTGCCATCGTGGGCTACAACGAGCGCGGCTTCCTGGTGCAGAACTCCTGGGGCGAGGGCTGGGGCAGCGGCGGCTACGCGCTCATCAGCTACGCCGACTGGCTGCAGAACGGCATGGATTGCTGGGTGGCGCAGCTGGGCGTGGTGACGCAGGACCACCGCGAGCTGGCGCACAGCGCCACCCTGCGGCTCGATGCCAAGACCCAGCAGGTGCGCCTCGCACCCAGCGAGGTGCTGCGCAAGCGCGAGATCGCGCCCTTCATCGTCAACATCGGCAACAACGGCCTGCTGTCGAACACCGGCGAGTTCCGCACCACGCCCGACGACGTGCGCGCCCTGGCCGAGCTGCAACTGGCCCGCGCCCGCGCGCTCTGGAAGCCCAAGGACGGCGTGGTCGATGTCTGCATCTACGCCCATGGGGGCCTGACGGACGAGCGCGAGGCCGCTGACACCGCCGCGCGCTGGATCAAGCAGCTCTACGAGGCGCAGGTGCTGCCCGTCTTCCTGATGTGGGAAACCGGCTTCTGGACCAGCCTGGCTCGCGCGGTGACCGATGCCGTGGCCGGCGTGCCGCGCTCCACCGCAGGCTTCGACATGAAGCGCTGGTGGAACCGCCGCCTGGAGCGCTCCCTGGCCTGGCCGGGCGGCAGGCTGTGGGGCGAGATGAAGCAAAACGCCGACGCCATCAGCGCGCACCGCGACGGCGCGGCCGACGAGCACCAAGCCGGCGCCGTGCTGCTCTACAAGCACTTCAAGCACAAGGTGCAGGACCAGAAGGTGCGCCTGCACTTCGTCGGCCACTCCGCCGGCGCCGTGGTGGGTTGCCTGATGGCCGAGCGCCTGTGCGCCGACGGCGTGCTGCATTTCGACTCGGTCAGTCTGATGGCGCCGGCCGCGCGCGTGGAGCTGTTCGAGCGCACGCTCAAGCCCCTGCTGCAGAACGGCCAGGTGGGCCGTTACCAGCAGTTCCACCTGAGCGCCGACGCCGAGGAACGCGACCCCTCCTGCGGCCCCTACACGCGCTCGCTCTTGCACTTGGTGGCCGAGTCCTTCGAAGGCAACCAGCGCCAGCCCATCCTCGGCCTGGAGCTGGATGCCGCGGCCGCGCTCAGGGGCTTGCCGAACGTGCGCAGCCACGTCGCCCCGGGCCCGCACAGTGGCGCCAGCCAGCATGGGCACTTCGATGAAGACGCCGCGACGGTGAAAACCGTCATCGACTTCATCAAGCGGCGCTGATCTACCGGCCCAGCGCGCGGTCGCTCACGAAAGGGTTGCTGCGCCGCTCGGCACCGAAGCTGCTCTCCGGTCCATGGCCGGGGATGAACACCGTCTCGTCGCCCATCGGCCACAGGCGCTCGGTGATGCTGGCGATCAGCTGCTCAAAGTTGCCCTGCGGGAAATCCGTGCGGCCGATGGAGCCGGCGAACAGCACATCGCCCACGAAGCAGCGCTGCGCCGTGGCGCTGTAGAAGACCACATGGCCCGGCGTGTGGCCGGGGCAGTGACGAACCTGCAGGGTCTCTTCGCCCAATTGCACGGTGTCTCCGTCCTGCAGCCAGCGCGTGGGCGTGAACAGCTCGGCCTGGGGAAAGCCGAACATCACGCTCTGCTGCGGCAGGCCGTCGATCCAGAACTGATCGCCCGGATGCGGCCCCACCACCGGCAGTTGCTGCGTGCGCGCCAGCTCGCCGGTGGCGCCGGCGTGGTCGATGTGCGCGTGCGTCTGCAGCAGCATGGTGAGGCGCAGGCCGCGCTTGCGCACCGCCTCCAGCAGGCGCGGAATCTCGCCCCCGGGGTCGATCAAGGCCGCCTCGTGGGTGCGGTCGCACCAGACCAGCGAGCAGTTCTGCTGGAACGCGGTGACGGGGAGGGTTTCGTAGCGGAGCATGGGGGACTTCAAGAAAGGGATGAAGGACTCGGGGCGGCATCTTGCCCGAAGGGGTGGCCGGACGCCTGGCGCTTCGGGAGCCTGACTGGGTTGTCTGCATGGACCGCGAGGCCCTAGCATGCAGCGCATGTTTCACGCCTATGGAGCGGCCATGCAAGTTCGACGGGTCTGGGGGTTCCGGTTTCTGATCAAGAGCCTGCTCGGCCTGGTGGCTGGGCTCGCCTTCCTGCTGCCGCCGTCGGTGGCGCAGCCGGCCGGGTTCGGCTGGCGCGAGTGCGCGAGCGAAGGGCAGGTGTGCCGCGTGGCCAACCGGGCCGTGGTGCGCTATGGCGTGCCCGGTGACTGGTACACGCGCTCGGTGCGCGGCGATGTCATGTGCTCCAACGAGACCTTCGGCGACCCCGCGCCCAATGCGCGCAAGCGCTGCGAAATCACCGGCGACGGCGGGGGCTCCGGCGGAGGCGACTGGGTGTTCTGCGCCCCCGAGGGGCAGACCTGCAACTTCCGCGGCTCCGCCGAGGTGCGCTTCGGAGACGGCGACCGCTTCACGACGCGGCGCGCCTACGGCAGCGTGCCCTGCGAGGTCTCGGCCTTCGGCGACCCTGTGCGCGGCGTGACCAAGCACTGCGAGGTGCGGCGGGAGGCGGCCTTCGGCGGCAATGGCGCCTGGGGCGGCTCGGGCAGCTCGGGCGGATCCTGGGGCGGCGGCAACAGCAACTGGCGCTACTGCAGCGGCGAGAACGAGGTCTGCCGCGTGAACGGGCGCGCGCAGGTGCGCTTCGGCGACGGGCAGCGCTTCGCGACGCGCTCGGTGAATGGCGAGGTGAACTGCAGCGTCGATGTGTTCGGCGACCCGGCGCGCGGCGTCCTCAAGCATTGCGAAGTGCAGAGATCCGGCTGGGGTGGCAGCGGGGGCTCGGGGGGCGACGCCGACCGCTGGACGCGCTGTGCCCGCGAGGGCGAACTCTGCGAGCTGGGTGGGCGCGCCCAGGTCCGCTACGGCACCTCGGGCCGCTACTTCTACCGCGATGCCAGCGGCCGGGTGAGCTGCAACAACGACAGCTTCGGCGGCGACCCCTATGCCGGTCGGCCAAAGACCTGCGAATTCCGTCGTTGAGCGGGCGCTGACGGCGTGCATCGACTGATGCGGGCCGATGGACTAAACCGCTCGCGCGGTAGTCGCTCCGGCCCGACCGAGGACGTTCGCTGAGCGCCCATCTCTGCGATGTTGGTCATCGAGGCAATCCGCCTCGGTCACCCACAGGAGCAGGATCATGGACGTC
>JAFLDE010000024.1 GCA_017302655.1 Burkholderiales bacterium | reverse complement strand
GGGCCTGGGGCCAGCCGGCGCTGGACGCGCGGCAGGTCGCCATCGGCACGGCGGCGCTGGGCTCCTACGGCGTCAAGCATGGCGCCGCCATCTGGTCCTTCGAACGGCTGCAAGGCCGGCCGCGCTGGCGCCTGCCGCTGCCGGCGCCTTCAGCCGCGCGCAACTACGGCGTGACTGGCAGCCTGGCGCTGCTGGGCGGGCGACTCTTCGCGGGCACGCTGGACGGTGAGTTGCTGGCGCTGCAGGTCTGAGCCCGAGCTCGATCAGCCCAGCCAGCTCGCCCAGCGCCCATGGGGGTGCGACCAGGCAAGCGCCTGCTCTCGCACTTCGCCACCGGGTGCGCGCCAGTGCAGGCTCCAGATCGAAGCGCTGCCGCTCGACTCCCCCGCCGGCACGGCGGGCACTTGCTGCAAGGGGCAACGCGAGGCCGCCTCGGCGCAGATCCAGGCCCAACCCCGCTCGCGCACCAGGGCGAGCGCGCGTTCGCGGTGTTGCTGAAAGGCCGCTTCGTCCAGGTACGCCAGCACCCAGGAATTGAAAAGCACCGGCTGCACGCCGGGCGGCAGCGTGGCGGCGGCCTGCTGCAGAGCCGCCAGGCCATCCGTGCAGCGCAGCAGCCGGTCGCCGCGTCGAACGGCCAGGGCCAGCGCGGCATCCAGGCGCTGGCGCCGGGCGGTGTCACTGGGCCACAGGCAGGCCTGCAGCCAGCGGGCGTCGCTCGGATCTGCCGGGCTCAGGGGTGCGAGGTCGGTGCCCACGCGCGCGGCCAGGTGCCAGCGCGCGGGGCCCAGCAGCGCAGGCCGCCCGCCACGCCATTGCACGTCCAGGCACGGGCCTGCCCCAGCGGAGGCGCCGTAGCCGCCCTCTGCGTCGTCGAATCGATAGGCGTCCACACCCAGGTTCAGGCCCGCCGAACAGCCGAAATCGAGCAGGGCCAATGGCTGCGATTTCTCTCCGCCGCGCAGGAGGGCCACTTGCTGCAAGGCAGGCCACAACACGGCGCAGCGCCCGATCTCGTTGGTCTGCGTCTGGCGCGTGCGCAGCAGGTGCAGCAAGGGTTCGCGCGCCTCGCGGGCGAAGTCGCGCAAGCGGGGCAGCAACTCGGCATCCGGCGGGCGCGTGCCACCGCAGCTGGGGTAGTAGTGGCGCAGCGGGTGCGGGCTGCCGTCCAGCAGCACCGCGTGCATGGCAGCTAGCAGCAGCACCGGCAGGCGCTGGGTGGGCGCTGCGGCGATGAGCAGGCCGAGCAAGTCCGCGTCCCCGGCGATGGCGCGCGCCAGCGCCCCATAGAGGCGATCGTCGGGCTCGTGGGCGTCGGCGAACTGCAGGAAGCGTTCGCGCAACAGGATCAGGGCGTCGTCCATGGCGCAAGCCTACGCAGGTGCGGCGCGCAGAATCGTCGGGTGGCTGACATTTCACTTGACTTTTTCGCCGCGCTACGCGCGGCCCTGCCCGGCCTGGGCGAGCCGCCGGCGGTCTGCCAGCGCTGGCCGGTGCCGCGCGCCCGCCAGCTGGCCAGCGGGCGTGTGCTGTTCGCTCAAGGCGCGCGCGTGAAGCAGTTCTACTTGCTCGGTCAAGGCGAACTGAGCCTGGACATCGTGAGCAGCGAGGGCAGTGGTTCCTCCCTGGGGCGGCTGGTGGCGCCCAGCCTGTTCGGGCTCTCCGCCTTCGTCACCGGACGGCCCAGCCGCTTCGAGGCGCGCGCCGCCGCGGCCAGCGAGGTCTGGCCCCTGGCCCTGCCGCTCTACACGGCGCTGATGGACGAATGGCCGGGCTTCGCCCGCCTGCTGCTGCAGCGCTTTGCCGAGCACTTCGACGGCAACCTCGGCCTGCTCGGCAGCGCCCGCCACGCCGCCCTGGGTGATCGCGTGTGGCTGGCCGTGCAGCAGCTGCCCGCCAAGCCAGCACAAGGCGGATGGCGCGAGCTGCGCATCACGCAGGCTGAGCTGGCGCGACTGGCGGGCGTGTCACGCCAGGGCGTGAACGCCTGGCTGCGCGAACAGCAAGCCTGTGCCAGGGTGGAGCTGGGCTACGGCCGGCTGCGCTGGCGAGCCTGAGGCAACTTCAGCGCTTTCCCAAACCTTCACGAGCCGCCGCATTGGCCTCGCGCAAGCGCTCCAGCTTCTCGGCGATCTTGCCTTCCAGCCCGCGCTCGGTGGGTGTGTAGAAGCGTTCCTCCACGCCCTCGGGCAGATAGTGCGCGCCGGCCGCGAAGCCGTCGGGTTCGTCATGGGCGTAGCGGTAGCCCTGGCCCATGCCCATCGTCTTCATGAGCTTCGTCGGCGCGTTGCGCAGCTCCATGGGCACCGGACGGCTGGCGTCCTTCTCGACCAAGGCCCGTGCCGCCTTGTAGGCCGTGTAGACCGCATTGCTCTTGGGCGCCACGGCCAGATAGACGACGGCCTGGGCCAGCGCCAGCTCACCCTCAGGGCTGCCCAGGCGCTCGTAGGTATCAAAGGCGTCCAGCGTGAGGCGCAGCGCGCGCGGGTCGGCCAGCCCGATGTCTTCGCTGGCCATGCGCACCAGGCGGCGGGCGAGGTAGCGCGGGTCGGCGCCGCCATCGAGCATGCGCACGAACCAGTACAGCGAGGCGTCCGGGTCCGAACCCCGCACGGACTTGTGCAGAGCCGAGATGAGGTCGTAGAAGGCGTCACCGCCCTTGTCGAAGCGGCGCAGTTGCTTGCCCAGCACCTGCTTGAGCTGCTCCTCGCCCACCACGCCCTGCACGGCGCGGCTCACCGTCTCCAGGCTGCCCAGCATGCGGCGTGCATCGCCATCGGCGTAGGCGATGAGCTGGGCGGCGGCTTCTTCGCTCCACTGCGCGTTGAGGTGGCGGCAACCGCGGTCGAAGAGCTCGTGCAGGTCGGCGGCTTGCAGCGGCTCCAGCACGTGCACCGTGGCGCGCGACAGCAGCGCGGAGTTCACCTCGAAAGAGGGGTTCTCGGTGGGACTTAATCCCACAACCTACATAGTGCGTGAGTGACTGAGCGCCGCACCTGTGAAACGCACTATGCATCCAAACTATGTATTTCTCAAGCATCATGCATAGTTCGGAGGCTCAGGCCATGTGTTCGGCGGGCTACGCAGTTCGCGCTTCGCGCGAAGCCCTACCGGGCCGGCTGCTACCGCCTCACCCCTTGCCCGCTTTGGCGCGAGCAAGGGGCAAGCACGACATGGCCTTCGACGCCAGAGTGGAATGCTGAGGGCGTGTTTGCCTCTGAGAGATGCACACCACGGACACAGCCGTCGACCAACGACCAGCGAGGCCCGTCAAGAGCAACTATCCCCGCCAAGTACCCCGGAGCTCAGCGGGGCGGAGGCGTTTGCGACAACTACTTGAGTGTCGACAGCTTGCGCGCAGTCCCGCGCCGTAGGCTCACCACGCAGTCGGGCTCAGACGCAAACCAAACGAACGAGTCCCATGCCAAGCTGTTGATGTTGGAGCGATAGGCTGGCGACGCTCTGTCTGCGTAAGCAGTGACATAGACGATGTCGCTTGTATTGAACCCAGCGTCGCGAGCCAGCGCCTCTAGCGTGTCTCTGCGTACCTGGTTGACAGGCCCGTCCGAGTTGACTACCTCTACGAAGACAACCAGCACTCCGCCACCTTGCACTCCCGCATCGACAAGAATGATGTCGGGTAGTGCGCGAGCGGGGTCGATAGTTAGACCAAGCATCGTGGCCAATCCATCATCCAGCACCTTCACAGCGCTCTCTGAAAGCCACAAGACTGCCGGGTCCTCGAGGAAACGATGTGCGAAGTCCTCGACAACAGCTTTGGATATGTCAGAGCTCGGGCCCGGAGCCAGGACGTGCACAGCGCCGTTGGGGAACGCCACTTGCACGCGTGCGCTTGATGCAGTGACGCCTCGGGCTCTCAGCAGAGCACGAGAACGGGCACCATGGCTGAGGTGTGCGCTTCGCCATGAATCGATGGCGGTATCCAGGTCAACGCCAGACAGGGTCTCGTCGAAAAGATTGGCGAAGTCTGCATACATGCTGTACTTCGGCAGGGACGTAGTGGTTGGAAGCCCAGGCCGCTCATGAGCAGCACCGTTGGGAATCAACCCTTGGCGCAGGTTCTCGTCACGAATTTGCTCTCGAGAGTTGGGGGCATACCAAGCACCTAACGGCCGAGGCCTCCTTCGGTTGGAGAGGGTCAGCTGGCACCATGCTTCGCGCTCCGTATCAGACTGCAACGCCAACTGGTCGTCCGACATCTCGGTAACTTGGCTGGGACGAATCCAACGGTCCTGACCATGGATTGCGCCTGCGTAAAAAAGGACGGCGATAGTCTTAGCAGTGCTGGCTCGAGTGCAGTAAGCCTGATTGTCAACACCATCGAAGATGCGCGGCAGCCTCTCCAAGATTGTTTCAAAGGATGGAATGCGTGGAAGGGTCACTTTGTTAATCCGTAAATTTTGTCGAGGCGCTTCTCTACGAGTCGTCGGTCAGCACCGCTAGCCACCAGCTTTTCGATGGCACGCATCTCTTGAGAGCTGGGCAGTGGAATCGCGTTCAGCTCGTAGGCCGATACGGCCACACTTCCACTGATGCAGCGAAAAACAGCGTCCACCGCACGGCTGCTAAGTACCGCCGCGATGGTGTCCGAGCTGATGGTGGAGCCACCCCTTGCTCGAACCACATTCAAGTGGTTCTCGACGACCACACCGCCATGCTCGTCAATGAACTCCTGTGGAAGCACAGCACAGACAAGGCGTCGCTCCTGCTCCTTGGCAGTCGTTCGTTGAACCAGCACGCACGAATCCTGGATAACCAAATGTGGCTGCGAGGCGAAGACTTGAATGTAGGGAGCATGGTTGCGCTGCTGGGCAGAGAACCCAAAGCCCTTCGCCGAAACAGACTCCGCCCATACCAGGGGCAGAGCGCCGTTGAGAGGCTGCTGGCGCATTTGGTCTTTGTGCCGGTTCCACACCAATGGACCAGTGCTGACGGTGAAGCCATACGTCGAAAGCCGAGCGGGCATATCCCTGAGCTTCTGCAAGAACGCAGCACGGGCAGGCTCGCGCGGAAGAACCCATGGGCCATCGCCGGAAGAGAGTGCGACATCGTCGACGGGGGTGGAGTGGACATGGCCGTTTGCGCCTGTCTCTAACGAAGACACCGCTACCGCTCCCTTTTCGACACCCTTCTTGTACGCAACCAACAGCGTTTCTTGAAGGACGTCGTCGAAGACGCCGGAGCGCTCGGCGATGAAGTCGATGCTGACAGGAGGAGCTTCAGCCAGCAGCAGCCCCCGTAGAGCCTTGAAGTACTGCCCTCCCAGGAAAGACGTCGGCGTTACGAATGCGACCACACCGCCTGGCTTGACCATACGAACAGCCAAATCTGTGAAGATTCCGTAGAGGTTGGCATGGCCGTAAAGCGAGCGAGCGAACCGTGCCTTGATTTGCTCGGTCACTTTGACCTTTGAGTAGGGCGGGTTCCCGGCCACCAGGTCGAACTTGTCAGTGATATCCAACTGCATGGAATCCCCAACATGGATGACCTTGGGCATACGCTTTCTGGCTGAAGCACACAGGGGCAGCAGGGCTGCCTCGAGCGTGACATGGCTCATCCAGGCGGCGAACGGGTCGAGCTCAAAGCCTCGTAGCCGACGAGCGATGTCAGCTAAAGCAAGCTCAGGACCACCAAGTTTGCTCTGCTGCCACATGCGCAGCGCCATGGGCGCCAGGAACGCGCCGCCTCCGCATGCCGGGTCTGCTGCGGTAGCGCGACTCCAGTCAATTCCGGCGCGCTCCGCTTGGTCCAGCAAGTGTTCCACGTACTGGGGCGGCGTGTAGAACGCGCCCCACTCCGAACGCAGGGTCACCGGCAACATGGCCGTGTAGACCGTGCCAAGCAGATAGCCCGCAGTGACGTCATCTACGGCTGCGGCTGCCGCACCCAGCGCTGAGGCAATCACCTTGGCTTCCGGTTGCTCCAGGCTGAGCGGCACAGGACAGCGCGCAACTTTCCATGAAGACCCCGCAGCCTTGGCCTTGGCAGTCCAGAAGGCGGAGAGCATCTCGAAGCAAAACGCACGTGCTGCAGGAAGCCGAGCTCCTTCAGGCAGTCCTTGGGCGAAGCCTCGGGCCATGTCTTTGCCGTGCGCAAATCGCTCCGCAGGGGAGTGGCCTTTGGGCTGAGCTAGGTCGACGCTTGAACGTTTTGCGGTCATCTGTCTGTATATCCTCTTCAGTTTATTCGTATGCGTTTTGCCTTGGATGCGACTGCCAAGCGGCCCTCTAGGTCTTTGGGCCATGCGCAGCCTCATCGAGAGACCGAAGCCGAGCAAGCTTCTCGCCTAGCTTGATGTCCAGCCCACGTTCGGTGGGCTGGTACCACCTAGGCGGCTCGACACCGTCGGGGAAGTAAGTCTGACCAGCGGCATAGGCCTCTGGCTCATCGTGGGCATAGCGGTACTCGGAGCCGTACCCCATCTGCTTCATCAGCTTTGCGGGAGCGTTTCGAAGGTGCATCGGGACTGGGCGAGAGCCGTCTTGTTTGACGAAGGCCTTGGCCTGGTTCCATGCGAGGTAGGCGGCATTCGATTTCGGAGCTAGCGCGAGATACGTGACAGCTTGGGCCAATGCCAACTCCCCCTCCGGAGACCCAAGCCTGTCGTAGGCTTCCGCAGCGTTAAGCGCCAGCTGAAGGGCACGGGGGTCGGCGTTGCCGATGTCTTCACTTGCCATCGCAATCATTCGTCGCGCCACCTGACGCCCGTCCCCTCCACCGTCGAGTATTCGGGCCAACCAGTAGAGCGCCGCGTCTGGCTGCGAGCCTCTGAGGGATTTGTGGAACGCGGAAAGCTGCCAGTAGAGCTCGTCACCGCCCTTGTCGAAGCGGCGCAAGGAGGGGCTCGTAGACGCCTTGGCGAACTCGCCTGACGCGTGGGCTAGGCCAGCACCTTTGGCAGCAGTTGCCACTTGGGCAACCAAGTTCAAGAAACGACGCCCATCGCCATCTGCATAGCCCTTAAGAAGGACCAGAGCGTCATCGTGAAGGGTCACCCCTTCTAGGTGAGGGATGGCACGCTGGTAGAGCTGCTGCAACTCGTCATCCGCAAGTGGCGTGAGGGTGTAAACCTGCGCCCGCGACAGCAGCGCGTTGTTCACCTCCATGCCGGGGTGCTCGGTGGTCCCGCCAATCAGGGTCAGCAGGCCAGACTCAACATGCGGCAAGAGTGCGTCCTGCTGGGACTTGTTGAAGCGGTGAATCTCGTCGACAAACAGCACTGTCGACTTGCCATAGCGGTCCAGGGCGTCTTGTGCGTCATCAATAGCCTGTCGGATATCTTTAACGCCGGCAAGGACAGCCGAAATGGCAATGAACTTGCTGTCTGCTGCGTTAGCAGCCAAGCGTCCGAGCGTGGTCTTCCCGACACCAGGTGGACCCCACAGGATGAAGGAGTGCAGTTTCCCTGCCTCGAAGGCCAGCCTTAGCGGCTTTCCTGGGCCCAGCAGATGGCGCTGACCAACAACCTCATTCAGCGTCTTTGGACGAAGAAGCTCGGCCAGAGGAGGCTTTGGCTGCGAAGTGAAAAGGTCAGACATGGCTATCTCGCTGTGTTCGTGGATGTGTTGCTCATTTGGCAAGCACCTTGCGGATAGCACGAGTGAAACCCGATTCGAAGATGCGTCGCCCCTTCTCATTCATAACCTCACCACTTCGCCCCTCCGACCAACCTTGGTCGCTCAAGAAGTCCGAGGAAATCGCGCGCTCCAGTGCCTCGCGCTCCGATGGGGTGAGCTTCGCCGTCGAGTCGGGTGGCGCGAGCATTGGAGAGTGGGATGGCACTGGGTTGGGTAGCGCAGGGCTTCGGTCGAGATTCAGCTGCGTGAGCGACTTCAGCAGGTTTACTTCGGCCTGCAGCTTGTCTCTCTCGATGAGCGCCCCTTGCACTAGGGCCCGAATGGCCGGGTCGTCAATACGCGTCAAAAAGCTATGACTGGCTTTTCCCTTCGGCTCAACCGCGCGCACCTCTACAGGGCCGGCGTGCGTCTCCCAAGCCTGGATGAGCGTTCTGTAGTCCTCCGAGGGTGCGTTGTACAAAGCTCGCGCCTTGATTCCGCCAGCTGCCTCCCATAGCTTGCCAATGACCGGCAGAGAGAAGTCCTTCGAACCAGCATGCTGAGCGGCGCAAAGCTCGTGGAGGCGCCGCAGGTTCTGTCGCTTTTGCTCCCTCGCGCAGCCCTGCAGCAACGCATCAAGAACGTCATCGGGGTGGGTTGCCTCTCGCTTACTCATCGTTCATCTCCAGTGCTGGCTCAGCGCTCGATGCTGGGCTGCGGTCAGCACCTTGGAGAAGGCTCTGCACGTCCAACTTCAGCATGTCGCTAAGGCGCTTTCCCGCGTCGATGAGCGCAATGACTTCACGCCTCCCTTGGACATAGTCCTGCGGATTGGCTGCCATGGCCAATCGCTTGAGGAATGCATTCCCCGCTACGAGTTGGTCCTCTTCGCTCAACCCCAAGAACAGTGGTGCAAGCCCCTCGCGCGCCAAGGCGGCATCGAGCAGCTGCCCACGCCGGAAAACCGCCTTTCCAGGATTGATGTCAGGGAAGAGCTCAGCTGCGTCGCATACACCTGCGAGCTGAAGCAATTCGCTGTCGACTTCTTGCACCGCAATCTGCACGTCGAAGGCGCTACCAACAGCAATGAGGGCCCTGCCATCTGCGGCTGCTCCCGCAGAAAGTTCCTTAGCCTTCTCAACGCAGCGCTGCATCAGTCGGATGGTCGCTGCTACGTCTTCGGTCAAGTCGCTGTAGCGCTGCATTTGCGTCTCATAGATGCGCTCAGTCTTGTCGAGCAACTCATGCTGCTCAAACGGTCGGCCTACGGCCTCGGAATCAGTGCGAGCGGCGCGCAGCTCTCCAAGCTGTCGCTCCGCCTTCACGGCCGATTTCATAGCCTCATCCGAGAAGTAGAAGAGCGTGTTGGCATGCGCCTGGAGCGCCCACAGGTAGTGCGGCTCCGTCACAAACCAGCGACAGCGTACGCAGTTGCGGGCGCCACCCGGAACCGGCGCATGTCGGGGTGTTGAGGGCGTTCCGATGTTCGGCCCGCCGTTGTAGCAACCACCAATGCTGCGATTGCCTTCAATCTGGCTTGTGTTGCCTCCTACCAAGCAAATACCGTGATGCATGGGCATCCAACCTGCGGGGTTTCTGGCTCCAGGGTGCTCCTCGATGGCCAGCGCCAGAGTCGTCGAGCTGTTGCAAATGGCTTGCTTGACCAGAGTCTTGTACTCGGTGTCTCGAAGAAATCGGATGACGCTCTTGTCCTTACTTGCGTCAAGGCGCTTTGCGGCCTCAGCCAGCTGCTCATTGGCGTGGGATGCTCCGAGCTTCGTGTAGTAAAGCGTCATCACAAGCCTCGAATGCCCGGCAATCTTCTGGAGAATTGGGAATGGAACCTGTCCCTCCAGAGCTAGGGCCGTGATGAGAGAGACGCGAAGGCTATGTAGAGGGAAATGCACGCCCAGTTGCTTTCCCTCCTTAACCAGCTGGATGCGTGAGCCGTCCGAGAGCACTTCGCCTCGATTGGCGAGCCGCTCTTCGTAAGCCTCAAGCAGTTTGAACCAAGGCGTGTCTAGGGCCTTCATGCCCAACGGAAGGTGAGCTTCGGCCGCACCTAGCTCCGGCGTCCTGAAGACGAAGCACGAGTCCGTGAACCCTGCAAGCTGCACATCAGACTTGGCATCAAGAAGCTTTGGTCCGAGCTCTGACCAGGGTGTACGCCGCGCCACCGGGTTGTACTTCTCCTGCCAGTTGCGCAGGCGGTCGAGCCAGTAAAACGGATTGCTGTGCGTAGGCCCGGTACTGAGCCAAGGCAGTTCGTATCCCTTGTCCGAACCGCTAAGGTTGGCATCAGCCGTCTTATTCGTATTGATGTACAGCACCGCAGTCGGCGCGGTGGCCACGCCCATTTGAAGCTTGCGGCGGAACACCCCACTTTGCGTGGGCTTGCGCTCAGTTCCACTTTTCAACCGATGCTCGTTAATCGTCCACGTGCCGCCCTCCGGCGAGAAGCTGTATCGCCAGGTGTCGGCTTCGCCGGAGTCAAGCAGACGCACCTGCGTCGTGCGCAGCGGCAAACAGAGCTTGGTGTGTAGCGCTACCCAGCGTACGGGCGACCACATCTCCAGCACAGGGCCACCATTAGCCTTGTTACGGCGGCGGAGGCGCCAGACGCAATCGGGGTCAGTCTTGTCGATGCGGCTCTCTTCGACCTCGAACCAATCAGTCGCACCACCGCTGCCCGAGCCGCCCTCGTCGCCACCCAGTGCACTTTGGGCCCAGGTCCAATCGGAGAAGGTTGGGCCGCCAGCCAGCATCGAACGCAGCTCGTCGATGTACCCATACGGAAGCGGCGAGCGCACTGACTCGGCTGTTTGTCCGCCGCCGCCGCGCGCTCGTCTCCTCACGGGATTGTGGAACTCGGGGCCAATCACCGGACGTCCGTGGTCGTCGGGCGCACTCATTTCTGTCAGGAGCACCCAGTCCAAGAAGTCGCAGACGTAGTTGTTCCGAACTCGGCTCACGCTTTCCTTGTAGCCTTTGAGCGAGGAACTGAAGAAGTCGGGCAGCAGAGTTCTTCGAGACAGGACATCAGCCGGGGCGGTCGGCAACCCTGCCTTCAACACTGTGTCCTTCAGATAGTCCTGAAAGAACCGCCGAAGTACGAGCAGCTTGCTGCGGACGCTCTTCTTCTGCTCTCGAATCCACTGTGCCCCGAGGACTCGCCAAGCTTCAAGCTCGGGCAAGTCATCTCGCATCCACATGAGGTCCTTGTCGTGGCTTACCGGAGTAAGCCGACCCCGTTCTCCCCGATGACCCTTGTATTTCAGCCCGGCTTTACTCAGCCAACGGTAGACGGCCATTTCTGACGAGCCGATGGCCCTCGCTGCCGCCTCAAGCCCCTCAGCCTGCGCAATTTCCATTGCACGTTGCCTCTGCTGTGGGGTGTAGCTGGCTAGCTTGGCCGGCACGTGCCCCTGTCGCTTCCGATGCTGCTTGAGCCAATACCCCAGCGTCCCGTCTGGAACGTCCAGTTCATCCGCAACGACCGCGTGTGGCTTACCCGCCAACAGCATCGTTAGAGCGCGTTGGCGCACCTCATCGGAGTACTTCTGGTAAGGAGTGGACTTAGGTGACAGCGAGGGACCCTTTCTCTTTGACATCGCGATTCCTTGTCAGGACTCCAAGACAGCCGACAGTGCTCCGGGTGGTCGCATGGTTGACTCAAGCCGCTGCGCTGCTGCGCCCAGCTCTTTCATCGCGGAAGCGAGCGACGGCATGGTGTAAGGCTCCTGGCTGCTCAGCGAGCTGTGATGCATGAAGCGGCGAATGAGCTCGCGCGGTACGCCGGCTTCGCGAAGACGCTGTCCGTAGGCGTGACGATGTCCATGCGGCGTAGTCCCAGCGGCCTTAGAGACCTCAAGACCGATTCGGCGAACCGCACGTGCGTGGGCCTTGTTGAACTGCGCCAGCGCGTACATGTGCCCAGTTGGCTCTCGGTCCGTGTTCACGAAAGCAAAGGGGTGCTTACGCTCATGGACCGCGACTTCGCCCAGATATCTGTACCAAACGGCACGAAAGAATTCACCCCACCAGGGTTCGAACCAGTACGCGCGAAAGTAGAGACTTCCCAGGTCGTGCTCGTGCGCACCTCCCTTCCATCCCGCGTGGTGGTAGCCCAGGACCTCATTCCGAGGCTTCAATCCCCAGCGCTCTTGCAGATATGCCCTGCGATTACCTTTGCGCTGGCGTCCCTGTGGGTCATACCAATCTGCAGGAGCATCCCCGTCACTGGGGTGGTGTATGAGCACCAACGATGCCTTGGAGTTGGCTGGGTCGGGAAGCACGTCTGAGATATAGAGGTGGAACGGCTCCGACTCACGAAATCCTGCACAGTGCATCAAGACGGTGATGAGGATGTTTCGATAGTCGTATCGCTCGCCAATGCGGAATCCTTCGGTTATCAGTCTTTCGAAGTGCTGGTCTGGAAATGCAGGGGGTTCGCTCGTTTCGACCTGAACACCTCTCTTGGCGCGAAAGAGTCGACCAGGTGCGTCACCAGCCGTACCCAGGGAAGTCGCCCACGTATGCCCCAGGAACGCCTTGTCCCGGCGGTACTGATAGGCCGCCTCGTCCACCATGCGGTCGTAGGTAGAGCCTGCATATTTCGGATTGAAAAGAGCAGCCGCTGGCCTTGCCTGTGACAGGTAGTCGAAGAAGTCGTTGAGTGCTGTCACCACCTTGCGAGCACGTGGCTCGCTGAGCGGGCTCCATCCGAGCCCACTCGGGTCTGCCCCACTTTGGCGGTCGTAAGAGCCCGTGTACAGGCGCTGACCGAAGTTCAAGAACAGGCGGTAGTTATCGCGCTCTGCCGGATTGGTAGACAAGTACTCAAGGAACAGGCGCACCGCTCGAGCAACACCGAGCATCCACTGGAGGCTGCGGTCATGTGCTCGGGCGAGGAAGTAGTCGAGCAACGGTTCAAGCACGCCCGCCGGAGTGACGAGTACAGGGACGTCGGTCCTCGCCCCGGTGGTGTCAGTTTTGACGCTTGCTTTGACCAGAGTAATTGGGATGGGCATGTCAGTGCTCCTCAAGCAGTCGCTGCGCAAGCACGCCTAGGCTTACCCGTCGCTGAGATGCGCTCGGTGGGTTCTTGATGACCTCGATTGCAAGACTGCGGTCGCCAACCAGGAGCACTTGCCGCGTTGCTCGCGTAATCGCTGTGTAGAGCATCGTGCGGTCGAGGTTCTTGGCACGGAACACAGGAACAATTACGCGGCCGAACTGGGAGCCCTGCGCCTTATGAACGGTAATTGCATAGCCGAGTTCGAGTGCATCAAGAACCTCATCCGTAACGGCACGCAGCTCCCCGTCGTCCCAGCGAATCCACCCGTACGTAGCGACCCCATCGACGTCGACCAGCGGTGTATCTTCAATCGAGTGCAGGCGCCCAAGGCTTCCGTTCTGCAGGCCTAGGTGCCATAGGTTCTTCGTGCAAAGCACCGGGTCATCGAGTCGGAAACCCGTGCGCTCAAGGCGTCTGCGCTCCTCATTGAAGACGAGCAGATGCCGCGCACCTGCTGCAAGCCGCTGCTGGCACAGAGCATTCAGCGCAGCGGTCGACACAGGACCTCTACTTTTCGTAAAAGTGAGAACCTGTGTGGCGCCAGGCTGCTTGGCCAACAACTCAAGCACAACGTGGCCTGCGTCGTCCTCATTGCACTCAATGAACGCGATGTCCTCATCGTCATTTGAGGGCAACTCAGGCAGACGACCGTCTCGCACTGCACTGGCAACTGTCGCGATGTTTCCCCCAAAACGTCGGACAACCGTCAATTCGACGTTGGCGATTTGGGGTACGTCAGCCAGGACATGCAGGGTTAGCCCGGGCCCCACTGGCGGCAATTGAAAGGGGTCGCCTATGAGAACGAGTCGGGCATCCTCTGGCATCGCGCCAACTAGCCTGTAGGCCAGGAGGACGTCGAGCATGCTGGCTTCGTCGACCACGAGCGTGCTGCCTGCAGGGAGCCCCTCCTTCGCTACGTTGCGGAGGAACCCAGCAATCGTCATCGACGGTTTTCCCGTAGCCTCAGCCATCCTCTTGGCCGCTCGACCAGATAGTGCCATCTGATAGACGGCCTTCCCCGCTTCATCGAGCATCGAACGGATGCACTTAAGGACCGTTGTCTTACCGACTCCTGCACCGCCGGTGATAAGCACGAGTCGACTGGTGGCAACTGCCTGCACGGCCGCGCGCTGAGCTTCGTTCAACGCGAAGTGCGAGCCAAGGACTTCCGCTTCCGCCTTCTCGTAGGCTTCAATCAGTGCATCGACTTCCACTTTGTCCATGACTGGCGCAGACGCAGCAGCGAGTCGCACCAGCCATTCGCTTAGCGAACGCTCAATTGCCCAGGCACCGATGCCATACAGACGACCATCCTGCTCTACGGCGTAGTGACGTTCGAGCGCTAGACCAAGTGCCCTGCCAGCGTGTGTGACACCAATCAATTTGGCAACCTGGCTCCTCACCTCCTCCTGGGAGGTCCAGGTATTTCCTCGGTCCAGGTCACTGTGAAGAACGCTCTCAGCGGCGGCCCCGAGCCGTCGGGCATCGTCAGCAGCCACGGCAAAGAAGCGTCGTGCAAGTTCATCTGTGGCCCGCCACGAGAGCTCGAAAGCTAGAAGGCGGTAAGGGTCCTCGGCGACGGCTGATAGAGCCTCGCTCCGGTAGACAGCGAGCAGCTTTTGCGAGACCGTCAACTCCAACCCCATACGCTGAAATGCAGCGACGGCTTCGGAGTCACCGTAGGCGGCCCATCCATCAAGGAGCACAACAGCGAGGTCGGTCCCGACGCACTCAGCAATGCGCACTTGGTCGCCCTCATCCAGAGCCTTGTAGAGGTCACTTCCAAGCGCCTCCCACAACCGCCTTGCCTTGACCTCCCCAATGCCAGGAAACGCGGCGCTGCGCGCAAGCAACTGGACGATGTGCTCACCCGAGGGCCTGAGCAACTCGACCTCTGTCGCATGCAGCCTTCTTTCATGAACCCGCCAGCCGTCGGCGTCGTAGGCCACATCCTCGAACGAGCCACTGACTCGCCACCATTGCCCTTCTTGAACGTCAGATGTAAGGACACGACGTGGGGCCATTACTGAGTAGCGAGGAGCGGTGGGCCTCGCCGCTCCAGCCAAGTCGATAGCAAGGGCAGAGAAGACGACAGCCTTGCTGCCGCGCGTGCGAACTCGCTGCACGCGGAGATTGGTCGTTTCAAGACTGGAGGTCAACGCGGTCGCCTACCCGTAGTTGCAAGGAGTTCGTCCAGCACTTCGTATCGTTGAAGGCGCTTACGCATTTCAGTGAGGGCAGCACGCAGCGATGCGTTCTCCACCTCAAGTTGCTTGAGGCGCTCGCGGTCAGTTGCTTGCTGGAGCTGGCCAGTGGCGCGCAGCGGCAAGTCTTTGTCGTGCTGTTGCGCTTGCGGCAACACACCACGCTCCCTCAGGCCGTCTTCGAGTTCACCAAGGGCCTGCTTGACTCGCGGGTTCTGTTGGAGGACAGAGCGCGCGCAGCCGACAGCCTTGCAGATTTCAGAGCGATTGAGTTGGCCACCACGCACCATCGCCCTCGCGTCGGCGTCGGTCAGTTCGGCAACCCAGCGCTTGAACGCCTCGAAGTGCTCCGCGCCCTTCTCCTGTCCACTCAGCACACCACCCTCCCAAGATACATACTATGTATTATGAAGGGTATTTATATTTCTCGCAAGAGGTGCCGTGCAGCTGCCGCGATACGGGTTCAGCGACAACCGCTCTATGAGAGAGGGAAGGAAGGCCCTTCTTCTATGTATCGAAAAGAGGGCTAAAGAACGGTGGTGGCGCCGATGAACACGAAGAGGCCCGACTCGACATGCGGCAGGAAGGCGTCCTGCTGGGCCTTGTTGAATCGGTGCACCTCGTCCACGAACACCGCTGCGCGGCCGTGGACCCGGGCCTGCTCGACGGCCTCGCGGATGTCCTTCACGCCGCCGAGCACGGCCGAGATGGCCATGAAAGGCAGACCGGACGCCGCCACCAGCAGCCGCGCCAGCGTGGTCTTGCCGACACCCGGCGGGCCCCAGAGGATCATCGAATGCAGAGCCCCCGCCTCGGCCGCCACGCGCAGGGGCTTGCCTTCGCCCAGCAGGTGCTGCTGGCCGACGACCTCGGCGAGCCGCTTGGGGCGCAAGCGTTCGGCCAGCGGTTGCTGGGCCGGGGCTTGCTCGAAGAGGTCAGCCGTCGATGACATCCATGCCCTTGGCAGGCACGAACTTGAGCCGCTCGGGGTCGATGGCCACATTGGCTTCGAAGCGGCTGAAGTCCAGGCGCGAGCGCTGGCCCAGGCCGTCCACCAATTCCATGGCGGCCAGTTGATTGCGGCGCAAGCCGATGCGCAGGCGCTGGATGCCTTGGTCGGCCTGCTTGGGCACGGCCAGCACCCAGGAGATGTCGCCTTCGCTGGCATCGTTGCTGAGCTTGAAGGCGTCGCCCAGCGAGGAGCCGGCCAGCAAGGCAATGGGCGTGCTGCCGAGCACGGCCTCCAGCGGTCGGCTGCTGGCCTGGTTGAGGTCGGGGTCGATCAGCCAGACCTTCTTGCCGTCGCCGATGAGGATCTGCGCCTCGGGCGGCTCGTAGTCGAAGCGGAATCGGTTGGGCCGCAGGAATTCGAATTGCCCCTTGCTGGTCTTCTTGCGGCCGCTGGGGGAGCTGACGGTTTGGGTGAAGGCCAGGCGGCCGCTCTTCACCTCGCGCTGGAAGGCGGCGAGTTGATCCAGGGCGTCGGCGTGCGCGAGCAGGGGCAGCGCGGCCAGGGTCAAAAGCAGGCGGCGTTTCATGCGTCCTCGCTGCGGCGCGGCACCAGGATGTCGCGGCTGCCGTTGGCGGCCAGCGAGCCCACCAGGCCGCTCTTCTCCATTTGCTCCAGCAGGCGAGCGGCGCGGTTGTAGCCGATGCGCAGATGGCGCTGCACCAGCGAGATGGACGCGCGCTTGTGCTCCAGCACGACGGCCACGGCCTGGTCGTACATGGGGTCGCTCTCGCCGTCGGCCTTGGCGTCGGTGGCCCAGGGCGGGGCGTCGCCGCCGGCCTCGCCGTCCACCGTGCCGCCTTCCAGGATGCCCTCGATGTAGTTGGGCTCGCCGCCCTGCTCCTTCAGGTACTGCACGACGCGGTGCACTTCCTCGTCGGCCACGTAGGCGCCATGCACGCGCAGCGGCAGGCCGGTGCCGCTGGGCAGGTAGAGCATGTCGCCCATGCCCAGCAGGGCCTCGGCGCCCATCTGGTCGAGGATGGTTCGGCTGTCGATCTTGCTGCTGACCTGGAAGGACAGGCGCGTGGGGATGTTCGCCTTGATGAGGCCGGTGATGACGTCCACCGAGGGCCGCTGCGTGGCCAGGATGAGGTGGATGCCGGCAGCGCGTGCCTTCTGCGCCAGGCGAGCGATCAACTCCTCGATCTTCTTGCCCACGACCATCATCAGGTCGGCCAGCTCGTCGATGACGACGACGATGTGCGGCAGTCGCTCCAGCGGCTCGGGTGCCTCGGGCGTCAGGCTGAAGGGGTTGGGAATGAGCTGTTCCTTGGCCTTGGCGTCAGCGATCTTCTTGTTGAAGCCGGCCAGATTGCGAACGCCCATCTTGGACATGAGCTTGTAGCGGCGCTCCATCTCGCCCACGCACCAGTTCAGCGCGTTGGCGGCCTGCTTCATGTCGGTGACCACCGGGCAGAGCAGGTGCGGGATGCCCTCGTAGACCGACATCTCCAGCATCTTGGGGTCGATCATGATGAGCCGCACGTCGCGCGCCTCGGCCTTGTAGAGCAGGCTGAGGATCATGGCGTTGATGCCCACGGACTTGCCCGAACCGGTGGTGCCGGCGACGAGGCAGTGCGGCATCTTGGCCAGGTCGGCCACCACGGGCTGGCCCACGATGTCCTTGCCCAGCGCCATGGTCAGCAGGCTGCTGGCGTCGGCATAGACCTGCGAGCCCAGCACCTCGGTGAGCTTGATGGTCTGGCGCCGCGCATTGGGCAGTTCCAGCGCCATGCAGTTTTTGCCGGGAATGGTTTCGACGACGCGGATGCTCACGAGGGAGAGAGAACGCGCCAGGTCCTTGGCCAGGTTGACGATCTGCGAGCCCTTCACGCCGGTGGCGGGTTCGATCTCGTAGCGCGTGATCACCGGCCCCGGATAGGCGGCCGCCACGCGCACCTCGACGCCGAAGTCACGCAGCTTCTTCTCGATCAGGCGGCTGGTCATCTCCAGCGATTCCGGCGTGACCGTCTCGACACGCGTGGCCGGCGGGTCGAGCAGATCAATCTGCGGTAGGCGGGTGGTCTCCAAATCCTGGAACAAGGCCTGCTGTCGCTCGGCGGCCACCCGCGTGCTGGAGGGCAGTTCGACCGGCACGTTCAGCACCGGAGGTTCGACGTACAGCGGCTCATGCTGCACCGAGTCCATCTCGCGTTCGACCTTGGCCACCTCGACCTCAGCCTCGCGCGCCTCCTGCGCCTGCTGGCCGAGGCGCTCGTCCTCGCGGGCCTCAAGAAGCTGCTGCCGGCGCTGCCAAAGGCTTTCGATGGCCCCACCCAACCTTTCACAGGCTTGGAGCCAGGAGAAGGACATGGCAGCCGACAGACCGACCAGCACCAGCACGATGCCCAGCAGGCCCGAGCCCGCGAAGCCCAGGCCCTTCATGGCCAGCGGTCCGATCAGGTAGCCGAGCACGCCGCCCGCATGGCCCGGCAGGCGCGCTTCCAGCGCGTACAGACGGGTCCATTCGAGCAGGCAGGAACCGATCAGCAACAGGATGAGACCGAGGGGCACACGCCATGCCGGCTGCTCCGGTCGCGGCTCGGCTCGCCACAACTCGGCCAGTGCCCCCAGCCAGGCACGCAGCCCGACCAACCACAGCCACCAGGCCGAAGCGCCGAAGGCGAACAGCATCAGGTCGGACAGCCAGGCACCGAATGCGCCGAGGCGGTTCACAGGCAAATCACGCTCGCCCACGAAGCTGAAGGCGGCATCCCGGCCGTCGTGGCTGACCAACGCAGTGAACACCAGGCCCAGCAGCAAGGCCCCGAACAGCAAGCCCAGCGGCGAGGCCAGGCGCTTGCGCGGCAACGTGGCCGCGTCTTGCAGACTCTTCATGCCCGCGATTGTCGCGGCCAGCTTCAGGCGTCGCCGGCCTCGTCTTCGTCGATCGGCCCTTCAGCGATGCGCTTGAGCACCACCGAGCCGTCTTCCAGGGTCTCGATCTGGCCGCGTTCTTCCAGGTCTTTCATGACCCGGCTGACCATTTCCCGAGAGGCCCCGACAACCTTGGCCATGTCCTGGCGCGACACACGCCCGCGAATGATCTTCAGCCCATCGGCGTCTTCCGCCATGTCAAGCAGGGTGCGCGCCACGCGGCCGTAGACGTCCAGCAGGGCCAGGGACTCGATCTGCCGATCGGCATTGCGAAGCCGAGCGACCAGGCCGCGGAGGATGCCGTAGGCCATGCTGCTGGGGTCGGGCAGGCAGCGGGCGAACTCGCCACGGCCCAGCACCAGCACGTCGGTGGGGGCCTCGCAGCGCACGGTGGCCGAGGCCGGCTCGCCATCGATGAGGCTCATCTCGCCCACGTAGTCGCCCGCTTCCAGCACGGCCATGATGACCTCACGACCGCGGTGATCGGCGGTCAGCACACGCGCACGGCCGTTCAGCAAGATGAACAGCGCGTTGGGCTGCGTGCCCTGCTCCACCAGCAACTCACCCCGCTTGCAGCGGCGCTTGGTCACGCTGTTGGCGACGGTCTGCGCCTGCTCTGGCGTCAGCATGGAGAACAGGCGCACGCGTCGGATCAGATCGAGGTTGGACAGCATCGCCATGGGGGGCTCCAGAGAAGTGGACGGAAAGAAGCCGCCAGAGGCCGACTCCTAGAATTCGTGCATTCTTCCGCAGGCGCGTGACGCGCCTGCCCCGGTGCAACCCTGGCCCTTGTGGACCGGCGCTGCGCCCTCACCATGAATGCCATGAGCCAACACCACCGACTGATCATTCTGGGCTCCGGCCCGGCCGGCTACACCGCCGCCATCTATGCCGCGCGCGCCAACCTGGAACCGGTGCTGATCACCGGACTGGCGCAAGGGGGCCAGCTGATGACCACCACCGAGGTGGACAACTGGCCGGCCGACGTGATGGGGGTGCAGGGCCCCGAGCTGATGCAGCGCTTCCAACAGCATGCCGAGCGCTTCAAGACCCAGCTGGTGTTCGACCACATCAACGCCGTGGACCTCGGCAAGCGGCCCTTCACCCTCAAGGGGGACAGCGGCGAGTACAGCTGTGACGCACTCATCATCGCCACCGGCGCATCGGCCAAGTATCTGGGCCTGCCCTCTGAAGAGGCCTTCGCCGGACGCGGCGTCAGCGCCTGTGCGACCTGCGACGGTTTCTTCTACCGCGGCCAGGACGTCTGCGTGGTCGGCGGCGGCAACACCGCCGTCGAGGAGGCGCTTTATCTCTCGAACATCGCCAACAAGGTGCACTTGATCCACCGCCGCGACAAGTTCCGCGCCGAGCCCATCATGGTTGACAAGCTGATGGAGAAGGTGGCGTCCGGGAAGATCGAACTGCACCTTCACCAGCAACTGGACGAGGTCTTGGGCGATGCCGGCGGTGTGACTGGGGTTCGCCTCAAGTCCGCACAAGGTGAAGACACCCGTGAGCTCAAGCTGCACGGGTGCTTCATCGCCATCGGTCACTCGCCCAACACCGGCATCTTTGACGGGCAGCTGGACATGAAGGACGGCTACATCCGCACGCGTTCGGGTCTCGACGGCTTCGCCACCATGACCAATGTGCCGGGCGTGTTCGCCGCCGGTGACGTACAGGACCATGTGTACCGCCAAGCCATCACCAGCGCCGGCACGGGCTGCATGGCCGCGCTGGACGCCCAGCGCTTTCTGGAGCAATCCACCTAAGCACCCATCAGAAAATCGCTATACTCGCGGGCTTTTCTCCGTGGCCTAATGGTTCGCGGAGATCGGGTTACCGCCACCCGGGTACATCGTTCGTACGTTTGGCGAGGTGAGGCCGCTGCAGGCGCCCTTTGAAATGTCTCAAGGGCACTGCGGTCGCTGGAAAAGATAGAGGAGTGTCTGCATGGCACGCGTCTGCGAAGTCACGGGCAAGAAGCCCATGGTCGGGAACAACGTTTCCCACGCCAACAACAAAACCAAGCGCCGGTTCCTTCCGAACCTGCAATACCGCCGCTTCTGGGTCGAGAGCGAGAACCGCTGGGTGCGTCTGCGCATTTCCAACGCCGGTCTGCGCCTGATCGACAAGAAGGGCATTGACGCCGTGCTGGCCGACCTGCGCGCGCGCGGTCAGGCTTGATTCAGTAAAGGAGCGACACCATGGCTGCAAAAGGCGGACGCGAAAAGATCAAGCTGGAGTCCACCGCGGGCACCGGCCACTTCTACACCACGGCCAAGAACAAGAAGACCACGCCCGAAAAGCTGGAATTCATGAAGTTCGACCCGAAGGCACGCAAGCACGTGCTGTACAAGGAAGTGAAGCTGAAGTAATTCAGTCACTTTCCCAATGCAAAGCCCGCTCATCGAGCGGGCTTTGTGCTTCTGGGAGCGCTGCTTGGCGTTACTTGCCGAGGATCTGTTCCTTGAACCAGCGATCCAGCAGGCGCCGCTCATAGCGCATCGCCGTGCTGCTCTGGCTGACACTGAAGAAATCGTTCTGCAGGTAGTTCATGTCGGCCAAGCGCACAGTGCCGGACTTGAGCGTGCGCCCGCCTTCACTGAGCGCGTACTCCATCTCAATCATGGGCCAGGTGACGCTGCGCATCACCCGCAAGCGGTCGGCACGCGACCACCACCATTCCAACTCGCCGGCCAGATTGACGTCCAGCACCTTGATCGACAGCTGACGCCCTGCCGGCAGCGCAGCCGTTGCCTCGCGCAGCATGGCCTCGAAATCCTTCTGGTTGCGCTCCCGATCCCAGCGAGAGTCCCCGAAGTCGGCGAACTCCTCGACCTTGCCGAAATCGATCTGAACCGGCCCCACCTGGGCCGTCGCAGCGCCGGCCAGCAGCGCCAACCCCAACACGAACTTGCGCATGAGCACCTCCTGAACTGGGCACTGAACGGGTGCGACCGTCCAGTGGCCGGAGTGTAGGAAACGCCAGCTCGATCGGGTGGTTGACGCGAACGCCCTTTACACGGGCATGGCCATCATGCGGCTCGCCCGCAGGCGCAGCGAGAACGCGCGCAGCTCGGCGATGCCCGACTCTTCGGCACGCTGGCACCAAGCCTGCAGATCACTCACCAGTTGCTCGGCCGACACATTGGTGCGGGTCCAGAGCTGGCGGAGCTCCTCGCGCATGGTGACGAGCTTGTCGAGCACCGGGCTCGCCGAACGAGCGGCTGCCAGGGCCTCCAGGAACTGAGCAGGAATGCGGTCCGCGTCGCGCGGCAGCCAGCGCTTGGCCAGCTTGAACTGCTGCCAACGTGCGCCATGCTTGGCGCCTTCCTGCTTCAACCTGTCCAACTCGGCGCGGCAGGCCAGCTTCATCTCACGCCCAAACCGAGCCATGAGCTCGTATCGGTTGGCGATCAGCGCCTCCAGCGTGCGTTTGTCCGCGGGCAGCACCTCGCCCTCCACCACCTTAGGCGGCAACTTGCGGGGCTTGGCCAAGCCAAAGAACTGAAGCAAGCGGATGTAACCCCAGCCGATATCGAACTCGAAGCGCTTGACCGAAAACTTCGCCGAGGTTGGGAAGGTGTGGTGGTTGTTGTGCAACTCCTCACCCCCGATCCAGAAAGCCAGCGGGGTGATGTTGGTCGAGGTGTCGGGCGCTTCAAAGTTGCGGTAGCCCCACCAGTGACCGAGACCGTTGATGATGCCAGCCGCGTGGATGGGCATCCACATCATGGTGACGGCCCACATGGTGGCGCCCCACGCGCCGAACAGCGCCATGAACACGATCAGCAGGAGGGCCACGCCCGCCACGCTGTGAGGGGTGTACACCTTGCGTTCGATCCAGTCGTCCGGTACGCCATGCGAATACTTGGCCAGGGTTTCCTGGTTGCGGGCTTCGGCGCGATAGAGCTCGGAGCCACGCAGCAGGACGGTGCTCAAGCCCCGCGTCACCGGGCTGTGCGGGTCGTCCACGGTTTCGCATTTGGCGTGGTGCTTGCGGTGGATGGCCACCCACTCGCGCGTCACCATGCCCGTGGTCAACCAAAGCCAAAAGCGGAAGAAGTGCGCGGGAATGGGGTGCAGATCGAGCGCGCGATGGGCCTGCGCACGGTGCAGGAACAACGTCACCGACAAGATGCTCAAGTGCGTGACGACCAGGAGCACCGCCAACTTGGTCCAGCCGCTCGCATTCAGCAGGCCTTGGCCTGCCCAGGTGGCGAAGGCGTCAAAAACGGTGTTCCAGAGGTCCATGGACGGCGCCGTCAGGCCGGCGAGTTCTTGTAACGGGGCCGCGATTCTAGGGGGGTGCCCCTTCGCGCCAGGTCGCTCAGCCCGGGCTTGGGCACCGGCTCAATGGGCTCGTTCCCACACGGCCGCGAAAAAGCCGTCACTGCCATGCCGGTGCGGCCACAGCCGCAGGCAACCGGCCTCGCACAGGGCCGGGTCGACGAGCGACGCGGCATCCAGGCGACGGAAGCCCGGTTGCGCCGCATCGAATCCTTCCGCGACGGCCTCGTTCTCTTCGCGCAGCAGGCTGCAGGTGGCGTACACCAAGCGCCCACCGGGCTTGAGCAGGCGCGCGCTGCTGGCCAGGATGCTTTGCTGCTGATCGGTCAATGCCGCCACCGTCTCAGGGCTCTGCCGCCATTTCAGATCGGGGTTGCGGCGCAGCGTGCCCAAGCCGGAACAGGGTGCGTCCACCAGCACACGGTCCAACTTGCCGCTCAAGCGCTTGATGCGCTCGTCACGCTCGTGCGCAATCTGCACCGGGTAGACATTGGAAAGACCGGAGCGCGCCAAGCGCGGGCGAAGGTTTTCCAGCCGATGACCCGCCACGTCAAAGGCGTAGAGGCGGCCGGTGTTGCGCATGGCCGCGCCAAGCGCCAGGGTCTTGCCGCCGGCGCCGGCACAGAAATCGGCCACCATCTCGCCGCGCTTGGCGTCCAACAGCAGGGCCAGCAGCTGGCTGCCTTCGTCCTGCACCTCGATCGTGCCGTCCTTGAAGAGCGGCCACTGGTTGAGCGCCGGCTTGCCTTCGAGCCGAATGCCCCAGGGCGAGTACGGCGTGGCCGCGCAGCGCACGCCTTCCGCCTGCAACTGGGCCAGCACCGCGTCGCGCTTGGCCTTCAGGGTGTTGACGCGCAGATCCAGCGGGGCGGGCTGCATCAGCGCCTCGGCCAGGGCGTCGAACTCCGGACCTTGCAGGCGCTCGGCGATCCAGTCGGGCAGGTTGTGCCGCAGCTTGGGGGCGAGGGTGCTGGTGTCGATGCTGCGCAGGCCCTCCAGCCAGGCCTTCTCCTCGGGACTGCAGGCGGCATCACGCACGCGCGCGTCACCCGCCCAGGCCAACAGCACCAGACGGCGCTCGGTCGGCCCGCGGCCGCTTTGCGCCAGGTGCTGGAAAAGCATGCGCCGGCGCAGCAAAGCGTAAGTCGTTTCAGCCAGCGCGTGGCGCTCCTTGGAGCCCAGGCTGCGGTTGCCGCGGAAATGAGCCGACACCAGGGTGTCGGCCGGCTGCTCGAAGCGCAGCACGGTACGCGCCAGCGCGGCCGCTTCGTCGATCAAGGCCTTGGGGTGCATGTCAGCTCCAGAGTTGGCTGGCGCCGTCCAGCTGGCGCACGCGATGGCCGTCGATCTGCAGCTTGTCCTCGACGAACCAGCGCACCGCACGGGGGTACATCTGGTGTTCGAGTGCCAGCACGCGAGCCGCCAGTTGATCGGCACTGTCGCCATCCAGCACCGGCACCATGGCCTGCGCCACGATCGGGCCGTGGTCCAACTCAGCCGTCACGAAATGCACGCTGGCGCCGGCCAGCCGGCAGCCGGCCTGCAGCGCCCGCTCGTGGGTATGCAGGCCGGGGAAGGCCGGCAGCAGCGACGGGTGAATGTTCAAGAGCCGTCCGGCGTAGTGCGCGCAGAAGGCCGGCGTGAGGATGCGCATGAAGCCGGCCAGCACGACGAGATCGGGCGCATGCGTATCGATCGCCTGAATGAGCGCGGCGTCGAAAGCCTCGCGGCTGGTGTGCGCGCGGTGGTCCAGGCCTTGCGCCTCGATGCCCTGCGCGCGGGCAAAGGCCAACCCGGCAGCCTCGGGGCGGTTGCTGATGACGGCGGCCACGCGCGCCGGCCAGGCTTCCTGCCGGCAGGCCCGCACGATCGCTTCCATGTTCGAGCCGCGCCCGGAGATCAGCACGACGATGTTCTTCTCACGCATGGTGCGCAGTGTAGGAAGGCAGAATGCCGCGCCTTGGAACCGACCCCTCTCCCCACCTCCGGCGGCCGCGTGGTGAGCGGCATGCGCCCCACCGGCGCGCTGCACATCGGCCACTTTCACGGCGTGCTCAGCACCTGGCTGCAGCTGCAGCCCACGCACGAATGCCTGTTCTTCGTGGCCGACTGGCATGCCATGGCGGGCGGCTCGGGAAGCGGCGGCAGCGCCGCGCCTCGCGAGGAGGCGGTGTACGAAATGGTGCTGGACTGGCTGGCGGCCGGTATCGACCCCCAGCGCTGCACCCTATTCCTGCAGAGCCGGCTCACGGAACATGCCGAGCTGTTCACCCTGCTCGCGCTGCACACGCCGCTGGCCTGGCTGGAGCGGGTGCCTGGCTTCCGTGAGAAACGCGACCAGCACCCTGGCTTCGGTCTGCTCGCCTACCCGTTGCTGCAAGCGGCCGACATCCTCGCCTACAAGGGCCAGTGGGTGCCGGTGGGCGAGGACCAGCAGGCGCATCTGGAGCTGGCGCGCGAGGTGGCGCGGCGTTTGAACCACCAGCTGGGCCGCCCCCTGTTCGCCGAGCCGCAAGCCCTGCTGTCGAGCAGCCCGCGCTTGCCCGGCCTCGACGGCCGCAAGATGAGCAAGAGCCGCGGCAACACCATCGCCATGCGCGAGGCTCCGGAGAGCACGCGCGTCAAGCTGGATCACATGCCCACCGATCCGCAGCGCGTGCGCCGCACCGACGCCGGCGAACCCGAGCGCTGCCCCGTCTGGGCCCTGCACCAGGTCATCACAGCGCCTGCGCGGCAGACCGAGCTGGCACAGGGCTGCCGCAGCGCTGGGATGGGCTGTCTGGACTGCAAGGCCGTGCTGGCCGAAAGCCTGCTGCCGCAGCAGGCCGTTTGGCGCGAGCGCGCGGCGGCCTTCCAGGAACAGCCCAAGCAGGTGCACTGGATGCTGGAGATGGGCAGCGAACGCGCGCGCAGCCTGGCCCGCCGGACCTTGGTCGAATTGCGCGAAGCCCTGGGTCTGCGGTGAACGAAGCGGGGCTGCACATCACCGACCTGGAGTCGGCCATCAACCATTGGCGAGCCCGCCAGCCCTCGGTCGATGGCATCAGCCTCGGCCCGGAGCTTCGCGCGCTGGCCGAGGTCTATGGCCTGATGGTCTATCACCACTTGGCCGAATGGCCGGCCAGCCGCCTCAGCCCCGCGGCCGCGGAGGCCCTGCACGCCTGGTACGCCAGCACGCCGGATTCGCCCTGCATCGCCATCTGCTCCACCGCCCAGGGCGACGCGCTGTGCAAGGGCTGTGGACGCAGCTTCGAGGAGGTGCGTGACTGGCCTTCACTCAGCCCCTGGGCCAAGCGTGCGGTGTGGCGGCGCATCCAGCTGGAGGCCAGTGCCTGGCGCTTCAACCGCTACAGCGAGCGAGCGCAGGAGGCCGAGGCCAGGCAGCTGGACCTCGGCGACGCCGCCGCGCCATGACGCCCACCCTGCCCCGCTTCGGTCAGAGCGTGCGCCGGCTGCTGCCCCTGGCCTGGCCGGTGTTCGTCGGCCAGCTGGCGGTGATGGCATTGGGCATCGTCGACACCGTCATGATGGGCCGCATCAGCCCCGAGGATCTGGCTGCGCTCTCCGTCGGTCAGGCGGTTTACGTCACGCTCTTCGTCGGTCTGATGGGCGTGATCCTGGCCGTCGGCCCGATCGCCGGCCGGGCCTTCGGCGCCCGCGATCTGGCGGGTGCCGGCATGAGCTTCGTGCAGGCGCAATGGCTGGCCCTGATGCTCGCCGTGCCCGGCATGGCCCTGATGCTCTTCCCCGAGCCCTTCATCTTGCTCGCCCAGCTCGGCCCCGAGGTCGAGGCCAAGGTGCGCGCCTACCTGCGCCCGATGGCGCTGGCACTGCCTCCGGCCCTGCTCTTCGTCGCCTTCCGCGGCTTTGCCACGTCGGTCAGCCGACCCAAGGCGGTGATGCTCTGGCAACTCGCCGGCCTGCCCTTGAAGGTGCTGCTCAACCTGCTCTTCGTGCAAGGCCTGGGGCTGGGACTGGCCGGTTGCGCCTGGGCCACGCTGGGCGTCATGGTGGTGCAGATGGCCGGCGCGCAATGGCTACTGCGCCGTGACGACTTCTACCGCCCCTTTGCCATCGCCCATCTGTGGCAGACGCGCCCCGAGCGCACGCGCATCCAGGGCCTGCTCAAGCTCGGTGTGCCCATGGGCGCGGGCATCCTGGTCGAGGTGACGGGCTTCACCTTCATGGCCTTCTTCATCGCGCGCCTGGGGGCCACCCCGGTGGGTGGGCACCAGATTGCGGTGAACCTGGTCTCGGCGATGTTCATGACGGCGCTGGGCCTGGGCTCGGCTGCCGGCACGCTGGTGGCCCAGCACCTGGGCGCGCGCGAGCTGGCGGTGGCGCGGGCCGTGGGCTGGCATGCCCTCGGCCTGAGCGCCCTGGTGGCGGCGGTGCTGGGGGGCAGCGTGGCGCTGCTCGCCCAGCCCATCGTCGGTCTCTTCACCAACAACGCCCAGGTGGCAGCGGCGGCGCTACCGCTGCTGGTCTGGGTCTGGTTCTTCCACCTCGGCGACGCCCTGCAGACGGTGGCCGCCTACGTGCTGCGTGCCCATCATGTCGCCACCCTGCCCATGCTGGCCTATGTGCTGGCGCTGTGGGGGGTGGGCATCGGAGGCGGCTACTGGCTGGCCTTCGCCCAGGGTCAGGGCGCGCTGGGCTTCTGGCGCGCCAGCACCTTCGGCCTGGTGGTGGCGGCGGCGCTGCTCATCGCGCTGATGGCCTGGGTGCACCGCCGCGACGCCGCTTCGGGCTGATCACCACCAGCTGTCGTTGTCCTCCCCAAGGCCGAACACGTCGCGCAGTTCGATGCGCCCCTGGCTGGTCTCGGCGAAGCCGCTCCAGGCCCCCACATGATGGTCCAGCCGGTGCGCGAGCAGCGGCACGCGCAACTGCTGGCGATAGAGCGCCAACGGGCGCATCACCAGTTGCAGGCCGTCGCCCTGCACGCGCCAGCCCAGCCCGTCCACCTGCAGGCTGGCGTTGCGCACCTGCTCGGGCTGGCCTTCGATCCACAGCATGTTCTCAGTCGCCAGACCCGCCGCCTCACCCGGTGTGGGCTGCACGAGGTTCAGCGCGAAGCGGCGCCCATCCGGCAGCACGGTGGCCAGGGACACCCAGCGCCAGACGGTGTGACGCAACGCCGCGAGGCGGGTGTAGTCGCTCGCGCCGAGCGAGAGGGCCGGATCGAAGCGAACCGTTTCGCCGCCCAGCTGCGCCACGCCACGCACGCGAAACCCGCCGAACTTGTGCGTGTAGTTCCAGCGTCCCTCGGGCAGGGGCACGCTGAGCGCGGCGTGCCGGTCGCCCGGCTCGCTCTCGAACTGCAGGTCGATCTCGAACGCGCCGCCGCCCGCGTCGAACCGGCCGCGCCCCTGCAGCGCGAAATGCCGCCCGCCGCCATGGTTGGCAATGCGCATCGAGGTGCGGCCGCCGTCGAAGCGGTGCTCACTCTCGCTGGAGCCCGCCTCGACCCGCACGCCTGCAGCGAGAGGCCTCATGTGCAGCAGACGGTGGATGGCGCCGCTGCGCGTGTTCACGGCATAGACGAAGACATTGCCGGCAATCGCCGCGTCGGCGATGGCACAACTCAGCACCCAGCCCGGCGTCGCGCAGTTGACGAACTGCCAGCGCTTGTTCCGCCATCGGCGGCTGATGCCCCGCTCCATGCGCGCCGGCAGCCAGTCCCAGAGATGGGGAATGGCCGCCTCCTCCAGGTTCGGCTCGGGCACCGGCCGCGACCAGCGGCCCAGGCAGGGCGAGGTCTGGCCGGGCTCCACCAGCTGCCGGGGTGGCGAGTCGGGGTCGCGAAAGGGGAGACTGGGCATGGGCCGGATGCTAGGCCCCCGGCCCACAGGCCAAGCGGACGCCGCCGTTCAGCGCGGCAGGCTGAGCTCGAACACGGAGCCGCCCTCGGCCTGCGGCTCGCGAGACGACACGCTGACGCGCCCGCCGTGGGCCTCGGCAATCTGCTTGACCAAAGCCAGCCCCAACCCGACCCCGCCGGCCATCTCGGCGTGGCCAGGCAGGCGGAAGAAAGGTTCGAAGATGCGTGTGCGCAAGGCCTCCGGCACGCCCGGACCATGGTCGAGCACGCGCAAATGCCAGCACAGCGGCGCTTCATGCAATTCCAGCCGCTGGCCGTCGCGGCCGTAGCGAAGCGCGTTCTCCAGCAGGTTGCGCAGGGCGCGGCGCAGCAGGCGCTCATCGGCTTGGGCAAAGGCCTGCGCGGGCATCTCACCCAGCTCCACTCCGTGCTGCGCGGCCAGTTCGGCGCACAGGCCCACGAGATCCACCGAGACCTGGGCCAGCGGCTGGGCACCGGCCTCCAGCCGGCTGGCCAGCAGCACCTCGTCGATCAGGCCATCCAGTTCCTGCAGGTTGCGCTGGACCTCAGCGTCGAGCTGCGGACTTCGGGCCTCGTCGCGCAGGGCCAGGGCCATGCGCAGGCGCGCCAGCGGCGAGCGCAACTCGTGGCTGGCGTTGGCGAGCAGGCTGCGGTGGCTGAGTACCAGCTGCTCGATGCGCGCCGCCGCCGCGTTGAAGCTTGCGGCCAGCTGCGCCACTTCGTCGCGCCCTTCTTCGGGGACGCGCTGTGCGAGGTGTCCCTGGCCGAAGCGCTCCACACCGCCCTTGAGGGTCTCCAAGCGGCGGGTCAGCTGACGGGCCACAGGCCATGCGGCCACGGCGACCGCGCCGAACAGCATCAGGCCCAGCACGATGAGAGCCGGCACGCCCGTGCCGAGCAGGTAGGGTGGCAACGGGGGGCGACCGCTGGCGCCATCCCTTCCGGCACCACTCTCCGGCGCATCACCGGGCCGCCAGCCCGGGCGCAGCGGGCGCAGCACCAGCAGCCGGCGACCGTCGCTCAGGCCGTACACATAGGGTGCCTCGGCGGCTCCCACCGCTTCGCGCCGCTCAAACCGCGCGCTGGTGGCCAGGCGTGTGCCATCGGCTGCTTCAAGCGCCAGCGGCGCGCGCAACTGCTGGCCCCAGCGGTGCAAGGCCCTCTGCATCTCGGCAGGAGGCGCGTCGGGTGCTGGCAACGAGGGGGCGAGCAGCTCGGCCATGGCCTCCAGCCGGTCGTCCAAGGCACGCTGGGCCTGCTCGCGCTCCGCATTCCATTGGCGGTGCACCAGCGCGGCCAGGCCGAGCGCAAACACCAGCAGCACTGCCACCAGGGCCAGGTAGATGCGAAGCCAGAGGAACTTCACCCGCTCATTCGTCCTGCTTCTTGGCGAACACGTAGCCGGCGCCGCGCACGGTGAGCACGCGCTTGGGGGCCTTGGCGTCGTCCTCGATGACCGCGCGGATGCGGCTGATGTGCACATCGATGCTGCGGTCAAAGGCTTCGAGCGGATGGCCCTTGAGCGCGTCCATGATCTGGTCGCGCGTCATCACCCGGCCGGCGTGACGCGCCAGCACCACCAGCAGCTCGAACTGGTGGCTGGTCAGGTCGCAGGGCTGTCCGGCAAGGCGTGCCACACGGGCGCCCAGGTCGATTTCCAGCCGGCCAAAGCGCAGCAGCTCAGCCACTGCAGGGGCCGCCCCACCGCGGCGCAGCAGCGCCTTCACGCGGGCCAGCAATTCGCGCGGTTCGAAGGGCTTGGCCAGGTAGTCGTCGGCACCCAGCTCCAGGCCGATGACCCGATCCATCGGCTCGCCGCGGGCGCTGAGCATCAACACCGGCAGACCGGCGGCGTGCGGCAGCGTGCGAAGGTAGCGACAGAAATCGAGACCATCGCCATCGGGCAGCATCAGGTCGAGAACGATCAGGTCGGGCACCCCGGTCTTCATCGCCAGCTGCTGGCGCGCCGCCGCCAGGGTGCCGGCCACCTGCACCCGGTAGCCGGCGGCGCCCAGATAGCCCTGCACCATGTCGGCCAGCCGCTGGTCGTCGTCGACGAGCAGCAGCTGGGCCAGGGTGCGCGGGGCTTCAACCACCGCGATTGGCACGCCGTTGCATGCGATCCATGCGCTTCTTGGCCAGGTCGAGCATCTTGGCGCGCTGCTCGGGGGTCAGCACTCGGCCGGCTTCGACAAAAGCTGCCTGCATGCGGGCGCTGACCCGCTCGTGCTGCGCCAGTTGCTGCTTGCGCAGGGCGTCGAGGGCGGCGGCATCGATGTTCGGCTGGGCCCAGAGTTGCAGCATCTGCAGATGCAAGCCCTGGCCTTGGCCGGCTTGCGCGCGAAGTTCCTCGCGCGCGGTGCGGAAGATGGTCTGGATCTGCGTGATCTGAGCCTCGCTGGCGCCGATGTCGTCCAGCATGTGCATCAGGCGCTGGCCATCGAAGCCACCATGGCCGCCCGGCCCGCGTTGGTGCATGCCGGGGCCGCCATGCCCGCCGTGACCCATCATGGGTTGGGCAAACACGGCCGGGGTGGCAGCGCCCAGCACCAGGGCGGCGGCCAGTGCGAGGGACTTGAAGGACTTCAGGGCATTCATGGCAGGTCTCCTGCGGGTTGGGATGGTGCCACTGTGTTCCGCCCCCGTTGCCCGCCTTGGTGCGCCAGGTAAAGAATCCTTAACGCGCCTCAGCGCGCGCCCAGCTGGGCGCGCATGGCGTCGATCAGGGCCAACGTCGCCAAGGTGTCGGCGTGCGGCATCAGCGGGTGCTCCAGCCAGCCCTGACGCAAGGCCTCGGCGCAGGCCTGCGCCTCGTATTCCATGCCGTTGCGAAGGAAGGCATGGGCCTCATCCTGCCGCGCACCATCCGCAGACTGCCATGACAGCTGCTGTGCATGCCAGAAGCCCGAGTGCAGTCGGATCCAACCGGCATCGGCCTCGATCAGCATCTGGTTGTCCGAGCAGCCGTCCAGCCGGCACACGAAGCTCGCCCGCGCACCGCCTTCGAAGAAAAGCGCGCCCTCCACACGCTGCTCAACGCCGGTGGGCGCCAGCTCGCCGTCGATGTCGAAGCGCGTCACCCCACCCTGGCCGGCCGCCTGCATGGCGAACTGGCTGAGGCTGAGGTTGTAGATGCCGATGTCCAGCAGGGCGCCACCGGCCAGCAGCGGGTCGAACAGTCGGGAGCGTGGGTCGTAGGCCGGCTTCATGCAGAAGCTGGAATGGATGCGCTGCACGCGGCCGATGGACCCGCCCTGCAGCAGGTCGATGACTCGCCGCCAGCCGGGCTGGAAGCGGCTCCACACCGCTTCCATCAGGAACAGTCCGCGGCCGCGGAAGTCCTCGCACAGGGCCTGGCTGCTCGCCCGGTCCGGGGTGAGGGATTTCTCGCACAGCACCGGCTTGCCGGCGGCCAAAGCCAGGCGTGCCTGCTCGGCATGGGCGCTGTGCGGGCTGGCCACGTAAACGATGTCCACGTCGTCCATGGCGCACATCTGCGCGGGGTCGGCCACGGCCTGTGCGCCAAAGCGCGCGGCGAACGCCTGCGCACGGCCGAAGTCTCGGCCGGCCACCCGCGTGAGGCGATGGTCCGGCAGCGCGGTCAGCGCATCGGCGAACTTGCCGGCGATGCCGCCGGGAGCGATCAGACCCCAACGCAGCATCGCCCGTGCCTCCTCAGGCGATCGGCTTGAAGCGCACGCGCTTCGGACGCGCCCCTTCCTCACCCAGGCGCTTGACCTTGTCGGCCTCGTACTCGCTGTAGTTGCCGTCGAAGAACACCCACTGGCTCTCGCCCTCGCAGGCCAGGATGTGGGTGCAGATGCGATCCAGGAACCAGCGGTCGTGGCTGATGACCATGGCCGAGCCGCCGAACTCCAGCAACGCCTCTTCCAGCGCACGCAGGGTTTCGACGTCGAGGTCGTTGGAGGGCTCGTCCAGCATCAGCACATTGCCGCCCTCGGCCAGGGTCTTGGCCAGGTGCAGTCGGCCGCGCTCACCGCCCGATAGATTGCCGACCAGCTTCTGCTGGTCGTTGCCCTTGAAGTTGAAGCGGCCCAGATAGGCGCGGCTGGGCATGACGAACTTGCCGACCACGATGTTGTCCAGGCCGCCGCTGACGTCTTCCCACACCGTCTTGTCGCCGGCCAGGGCCTCGCGGCTCTGGTCCACGAAGGCCAGGCGCGCGGTCTTGCCGATGAGCACCTCGCCGCTGTCCGGCGTCTCCTTGCCTTGGATCATGCGGAACAGCGTGGACTTGCCCGCGCCGTTCGGGCCGATGATGCCGACGATGGCACCGGGCGGCACCTTGAAGCTCAGGTTGTCGATGAGGCAGCGGTCGCCGAAGGACTTGCTCACGCCCTTGAACTCGATCACTTCATTGCCCAGGCGCTCGGCCACAGGGATGAAGATCTCGTTGGTTTCATTGCGGCGCTGGTAGTCGACGTCACTCAGCTCTTCGAAGCGGGCCAGACGCGCCTTGCTTTTGGCCTGGCGGCCCTTGGCGTTCGAACGCACCCACTTCAGCTCTTCCTTCATCGCCTTGGTGCGCGCTTCTTCCTGACGCTGCTCGGTTTCCAGGCGGCGCTCCTTCTGGTCCAGCCAGTCGGTGTAGTTGCCCTTGTAGGGGATGCCCAAGCCGCGGTCGAGTTCCAGGATCCACTCCGCGGCGTTGTCCAGGAAGTAGCGGTCGTGGGTCACGGCCACCACGGTGCCGGGGAAACGCTGCAGGAAATGCTCCAGCCACTCCACCGACTCGGCATCCAAGTGGTTGGTGGGCTCGTCAAGCAACAACATGTCGGGCTTGGAGAGCAGCAGACGGCACAGGGCGACGCGGCGCTTCTCACCCCCGGAAAGCTTGCCGATGACCGCATCCCAGGGCGGCAGGCGCAGTGCATCGGCCGCCAGTTCCAGCTGCAGATCGGTGTTTTCGCCGCCACTGGCCGCGATCACCGCCTCCAGTTCGGCCTGTTCGGCCGCCAGCGCGTCGAAGTCGGCATCGGGCTCGGCGTAGGCGGCGTAAACCTCATCGAGCCGTTTCTTGGCGGCGACCACCCCGCCCACGCCCTCTTCCACCGCCTCACGCACGGTCTGCTCGGGGTTGAGCTGTGGCTCCTGGGGCAGGAAGCCGATCTTGATGCCGGGCATCGGGTAGGCCTCGCCCTCGAACTCCTTGTCCAGGCCGGCCATGATCTTCAGCACCGTGCTCTTGCCAGCGCCGTTCAGACCCAGCACGCCGATCTTGGCGCCGGGGAAGAAGGACAGCGAGACCTGCTTGAGGATCTGTCGTTTGGGCGGCACCGTCTTGGTGACGCGGTTCATCGTGAAGACGTACTGGGCCATGAACTTGCTCTGGGTGAAAGGCAAAAAAGCGGCGGCCCGGCAGGCGCCGGGCCGAATGCGGGCATTGTCGCTCAGCGCCCGCGCAGCGCCTCGTTCAGCTCACCCTGGATCGACGAGGGCAGCGGCTCGGTGACCGCGGGACGCGGCAAGCCATCCCAGCGCGCGATCAGCGCCGCCAGCTCCGACGCCGGCATCGGTCGTGCCGTCAAGTAGCCCTGGATGGCGGAGCACCCGACGCGAGTCAGGACCTCCAATTGCGCGGGCTCCTCCACGCCTTCGGCCAGCGTGCTCATGCCCAGCACGCGCGCCAACTCCAGCATGGCGCGCACGATGGCACGGGCATCGCTGGCCTGCATGAGTTCACTGACGAATGCCCGATCGATCTTCAGCTTGTCGAAGGGGAAAAGCCGCAGGTAGGCCAGTGACGAGTAGCCGGTTCCGAAGTCGTCGAGCGCGACCCGCACACCCAGCTGCTTGATGGCGTGCAGGTTTTGCAGCGCTTCGTTGACGTTTTCCATCAACAGCGACTCGGTGATCTCGACTTCCAGCTGTCCAGGGCGCAGGCGGTGCCGCCCCAGTTGCGCCCGCAGCTCGTTCACGAAGGAGGCGCGCTGCACCTGCGCCGTGGACACGTTGACCGCGATGCACAGGCCCTGGAGCAAGCCACCGGCGTCGGAGCAGGCACGGTCCAGCACCCAGGCGCCGATGTTGTGGATCAGGCCGGTCTTCTCCGCCAGCGGCACGAATTCCGCCGGCGAGATGGGCCCAAGCTGCGGGTGGTGCCAGCGCACCAGTGCCTCGGCCCCGGTGATGCGCCAGGTCTTCAGGTCCACCTGCGCCTGGTAGACGACGCGCAGCTGGTCGCGCACCAGCGCCTCACGCAACTCGCGTTCCAGGTCCAGGCGGCGCCGCTGACTGCTGCCCAACTCAGCCGTGAACAGGTGGACGCGGCCTCGCCCCTCGGCCTTGGCGGCATACAGCGCGAGGTCAGCGGCCGCCATCGCCTCGTCCACGCTGCAGGCGTGCTCAGGCACCAGTGCCAGGCCGATGCTTACCCCGCTGGCCACCTGAAGCCCCGACAACTCAACCGGCACCCGCATGGCGGCCACCAAGCGTTGCGCCAGTTGCAAGGCTTCGTCGGTGCTGCGCAGGTCGTCGAGCACGAGCGCGAACTCATCGCCTCCCAGGCGACCACAAAGATCGCTCTTGCGCATCAGTTTGCGCAGACGCTTGCCCATCTCCTGGAGGACCGCATCACCCACGCTGTGTCCCAGCGAATCGTTGATGTTCTTGAAGTTGTCCAGATCGAGGCACAGCAGTGCGCCACGCCGCCCTTCTGCCCCCGCCGCCTGCTCCACCAACTGGGCCAGGCGGTTGCGTACGCTCACACGATTGGCCAGGCCCGTGAGCGAGTCGAAATGCGCCAGGTAATTCAGATGCTGGTGCGACTTGCGCTCGGCCGTCACGTCCGAGATGACCCCACGCCAGCCCTGCGCCCGGCCTTCATGGTCGAACACCGGCTTGGCGGTCACCGACCACCAGCGTGTCCGTTCCGGTTCACCCGCCGCTGACGCGAAACGAACACGGATCACCTCGTCGCGAAAGGCCTCGCCACGAACCAGGGTCTGGCGCAGGCGATCGCCCCCCCCCGCCCCCGGGGCCTGCAGCGAGGCCAGGGCATTCACCAAGCCCAGCCTAGCCAGCTTGTCCGGCGAGCGTTGAAGCAACTCGGCCAGGCGCTCCGAAGGGTTCATGAAGCGCCCCTGAACGTCGATCTCCCACAGCACGTCGGCGCTGGACTCCTCAAAATCGCGCAGCAACAAGCCAATGACCTCGCCCTGCTGCGCTGCGCTTTCTTCAGAGAGGTGTCGCTTGGCCAGCAGACGGGCGACCGCGTAAGAGGCAACGCAAAGCACGGTGGTGTAGAGCAGCAGCAGCAACTGGATGGACAGCCCGACCTCCCCGCCAGTCCGTTGCAGGGCCACCCAGCCACTGGCCATTTGCAGGCCGGCAAACGCCCAAGCCGCACTGGGCAAGGGCGCCAGTGCGATGGCGCCACCGCTCAGATTGCCCACCACCAGGAGCGCCACGAAAAGCTGATGGGGAGGCGCCAGATCAGGCCACCAGATGGCCGGCAGCAGCCCCCAGGTCAGCGCCAATGCGGCCGCATTCCACGTGGCATGCCGCACCACCTTCGGCCGGACTCTCTGCACACTGCGCTTGCGCCCGCGCCACCACCCGAACAAGCCCATGGACGACCACAGTGTGAGCGTCAGTGCCCAGATGTCAAAGCCGATCCCACCGATGTGCGGTCGCAGCACCCACACGCACAGCAAAACGTTCAGCAAGGTCGCGCCCAGGGTCCACGGCGAACTGAACAGCACCGCTTGCAGGTGTCGGGCGCGCAATTCGTTGGACTGGCGGTCGTCGGCGGACCACAAGCGCCGCGTCAGTTGCAGCGCCTCGTCGAAAGCAGACAACGGAACCCGGTCAGAACGCATGAAGGCACGCACAGCCTGGGCCGGCGCGAGATGAAGGCCACCGCACTCTATCGGCTGCGTGGGGGAGCCACCCGAGGCGAAATGCCGATTTCGGGCGAACCCTTACACTTCAGCCCGTTCGCCCTGCCCCACCGTCGAGGCGGGCGACAAGCAGACCGCTGTTTCTCAGCCGCTGCGCACCGATCCGACGGCGCCACCCCACCGCGGGACCGGCGCGGTGCGCCAGGGCCAAGTGCCCTCCCTCCTACCCCATGAAATTTCAAGATCTCGGCCTGGCCGAGCCGCTGCTGCGCGCCGTGCGCGAGCAGGGTTACGACACCCCCACCCCCATCCAGCAGCAGGCGATCCCTGTCGTGCTCTCCGGCGCCGATCTCATGGCCGGCGCACAAACCGGCACTGGCAAGACCGCCGGGTTCACCCTGCCGATGCTTCACCGCCTGTCGCAGAAGGCGCCGGCCGCAGGCCGCCGCGTCATCCGCGCCCTGGTTCTCACCCCCACCCGTGAGCTGGCCGCGCAGGTCGAGGAGAACGTGCGCGCCTACGGCCGCCACTTGCCGCTACAGAGCATGGTGATGTTTGGCGGCGTGGGCATGAACCCGCAGATCCAGCAACTCAAGCGCGGTGTGGACATCCTCGTCGCCACGCCGGGCCGCCTGCTCGACATCCAGGGCCAGGGCCATCTGGACCTGTCCAAGGTCGAGATCCTGGTGCTGGACGAAGCCGACCGCATGCTCGACATGGGCTTCATCCACGACATCAAGAAGGTCCTGGCCCTTCTGCCGGCGAGCAAGCAGAGCCTGCTCTTCAGCGCCACCTTCAGCGACGACATCAAGGCCCTGGCCGACCGCCTGTTGAAGAGCCCCCAGCTCATCGAAGTGGCGCGCCGCAACGCCACCGCCGACACCGTGGCGCAGCGCACCTACTTCACCGGCCGCGAGCGCAAGAAGGAACTGCTGGCCCATCTGGTGAAGAGCCAGGACTGGCGCCAGGTGCTGGTCTTCACCCGCATGAAGCATGGCGCCAACCGCCTGGCCGAGTACCTGGAAAAGAACGACATCAGCGCCATGGCCATCCACGGCAACAAGAGCCAGGGCGCGCGCACCAAGGCGCTGGCCGAGTTCAAGGCGGGGACGCTGCGTTGCCTGGTGGCGACGGACATCGCGGCGCGCGGCATCGACATCGACGAGTTGCCCCACGTCGTGAACTTCGAGCTGCCGAATGTCCCGGAGGACTACGTGCACCGCATCGGCCGCACCGGCCGTGCCGGCTGCGAGGGCGAGGCGGTGTCGCTGGTCTGCCCGGACGAAGAACTCTTCCTCAAGGACATCGAGAAGCTCATCAAGCGTCAGCTGCCTCGCGAGACCCTGCCCGGCTTCGAAGTACCGAGTGGCGAGCGGGCCGAACCGATCCAGATTGGCCGCCAGACCATTGGCGTGCGCCGCAGCGGCGGCGGTGGCCAGCGCTCGTCACGGCCGCCCCAGGGCCAAAATTCGGGCCGACCGCAAGGTCAAGGCCAAGGGCGCCCCCAAGGTCAAGGACAAGGCCGTCCGCAAGGCCAGGGCGCCGGCCGGTCGCAAGCCAAGCCGCATGCCAAACCACAGGGCAAGCCCGCCCAGCACGCTCACGGCCACAGCCAGGGCCACGAACAGCCCGGCCAGCGCAGCAGCCGTGGTGGCCCCCGACCGGCGCTGTTGAACAAGCCACGCTGACGCGCTGAGGCCTCGGCCGCGTCCCCCCCAAGAACGGGCCGCACCCAGCCAGGGCGCGGCCCGTTTTTTTTGTTGATACTGCGCGCGCCGTCGCTTGACGGCTTTTGCACCCGAGAGGAAGCACCATGGGCCTGATGGATTTCATCAAGAAGCAGTTCATCGACATCCTGCAGTGGACGGAGAGCGGCGACGGCACGCTGGCCTGGCGCCACTCCATGCAGGACATGGAAATCCAGTACGGTGCGCAGTTGGTGGTGCGCGAGTCGCAGCTCGCGGTCTTCGTCAACGAGGGCCAGGTGGCCGATGTCTTCGGCCCCGGCACGCACAAGCTCACCACGCAGACCCTGCCGGTGCTGACCTACCTGAAGAACTGGGACAAGCTGTTCGAGAGCCCGTTCAAGAGCGACGTGTACTACTTCAGCACGCGCCAGCAGATCGACCAGCGCTGGGGCACCGCGCAGCCCATCACCATCCGCGACAAGGACTTCGGCGCCGTGCGCCTGCGCGCCTTCGGCAACTTCGCCTACCGCATCGCTGACGCCAAGAAGTTCCACACCGAGATCAGCGGCACGCGCGAGAAGTACACGGTGGCCGACCTCGACGGCCAGCTGCGCGGCCTGATGCTCCAGCACATCGCCGACGGCGTGGCGCAGAGCGGCATCCCCTTCCTCGACCTCGCCGCCAACCAGGTCGAGTTCGCCAAGGCCGTGCAGACCGCCACCGCGCCCTTCTTCGAGGGCCTGGGCCTGAAGCTGGAGTCGGTGACGGTGCAGTCGGTCTCCCTGCCTGAGGAGTTGCAGAAGATCCTCGACCAGAAGATCGGCATGGGCATGGTCGGCAACGACATGGGCAAGTTCATGCAGTACCAGACCGCACAGGCCATTCCGAAGATGGCCGAGGGCGTGGCCGGCGGTGGCGGCGGCGGCGTCATGGGCGACGCCATGGGCCTCGGGGCCGGCGTGGCGATGGGCCAGGTGCTGGCGCAGCAGATGCAGGCCGGGCTGGCGGGCGTGAATCCCGCCGCCGCCCAGGCTGCTGCAGCCGCCGCCGTGGCCGCAACGCCGAAGGCCGAGGACGTCATTGCCTTGATCGAAAGGCTCGGCGACCTCAAAGCCAAGGGCATCCTCAGCGATGAGGAGTTTGCGGCGAAGAAGGCCGAACTCTTGGCCAAGCTTTGATTGGCTGAAGACGCCCAAGCGCCGGCGCAACGCCGCTGGCGTTCCCCCTGCCCGAACTGCGGTGCGCCGGTCGAGTTCGCCTCGCCGGCGTCCAGTTCGGCCGTCTGCTCGTTCTGCCGCAGCACCCTGCTGCGCAAGGACGATGAGCTGCTGCGCACGGGCGAGTCGAGCGAGCTGTTCGCCGACTACTCGCCGCTGCAGATCGGCACGCAAGGCGCCCTGCAGGGCGAGCCCTTCACCATCCTGGGCCGCGTGCAACTGGCCTACGAGGGCGGCAGCTGGAACGAATGGCATGCCTTCTTTGAGGCGAGCGGCAAGTCAGCCTGGCTGGCGGAGGACAACGGCCGCTTCGTGCTCAGCTGGCCGCAGAGCGACGACGCGCTGCCCGGCCGCGACGAACTGATCCTCGACAGCCAGCAGCTGATCGCCGGCCGCGCCTGGCGCGTGGCGTCACTGCAGGCCTGCACCCTGCACGCCGCCGAGGGCGAACTGCCCGAAGCCCCCCGCCTGGGCGAGGCCGTGCTGGTGGCCGAGCTGCGTAGCGCGCAGGACGAGGTCGGCAGCCTGGAGTACGTGGAGGGCGCCCCGGTGCCGCGCTGGAGCGTGGGCCGCGCGGTGGAACTGGCGGCGCTGAAGTTGAGCAACGTCCGCGAGGAATCCGTGGCCGGCGTGGGCGGGCGCTCCATCGAGTGCCCGAATTGCGGCTCGCCGATCCAACCCCAGCTCGACCAGTCGCAATCGGTCAGCTGCGGGCAGTGCCAGGCGGTCGTGCAACTGGGCCAGACCGGCCAGGCGCTGAGCTTTCACAAGCAGCAACTCGGCGGCGGCGACCCGCCCATCGCGCTGGGACGCAGCGGCCAGCTGGCCCTGGAGCTTGGGGGCGCCAGGCTGCCCTGGCAGATCGTCGGCTTCCTGCAACGCCAGACCAGCGAGGACGGCGAGACCTTCCCCTGGCGCGAGTACCTGCTGTTCAACCGCGAGCAGGGCTTCGCCTTCCTGGTGGACAGCAGCGAAGGCTGGAGCCTGGTGCGCACGCTCACCGGCAGCCCGCAGATGGTGGGCAGCACGGCCCGCTGGCAGGGCAAGAACTTCCGGCTCAAGGAGCGCTACACGGCCACCACCACGCGCGTGCTCGGCGAGTTCTATTGGCGCGTGCAGCGCAACGAGCAGGGTGAGGTGGCCGACTTCGAGGGGCCGGGTGGCGAGATCCTCGGGCGCGAGCAAAGCCGCAACGAGGTGACCTGGAGCCAGGGTCGCAAACTCGACGCCACCGAGGTGATGGCCGCCTTCGGCATGAACTCGGCCATGCGCCGCGCGGCCGCCGATGTGAACCCGGTCAACCTCGGCGACTCGCTCAAAGGCATCCTGATCTTTCTGCTCGTCGCCATGCTGCTGGTCGGCTTCGTGAAGGCTTGCAGCGACGACGATTGCGACCCGGTGCGGCGCGGCTTCGGCGAGCAGAGCCTGGAGTACCAGCAATGCCTGGCCGGCCAACGCAGCAGCAGCGGCTCCTTCCGCGTGCCCAGCGGCGGCGGTAGTGGCGGCGGCTGGGGCGGTGGCGGGCACAAATGATTTTTCCCGAGGAGTCGTGATGAAACCCGAATGGTTCAGCCTGCTGGCGATTGGCGGCACCGTGATGTACGCGCTGATCGGCGTCGTCATCTTTTGGATCAGCTTCATCGTGGTGGACAAGATCTCGCCCTACAAGCTGTGGGAAGAGATCGTGGAGCATCGCAACCTGGCGCTGGCCATCGTGGTGGCGGCCAAGGGCGTCGCCATTGGCTTGATCGTGGCCGCCGCGATCCATTGAGCCCCCAGGTCTCCGCCCGCGAGCCCTGAACGGGCCGCAGGCTCCGCCACCCCCCGAGGGGGCCGCGGCCCGCTTGGGAGCGGCCCTGCGCGGGCCGGCCTACTACGATGACCGTTGCTTCTCCAGACACCAAGGCCTCGCCGGCCGAGGTCTTGCTCCTCACCAGCGCCTTCTTCATCGCCGCCTGCGGGCTGGCCTATGAGTTGGCGGCGGGCGCGCTGGCGTCCTACCTGCTGGGCGACTCGGTGCTGCAATTCAGCACCATCATCGGCACCTACCTGTTCGCCTCGGGCATCGGCTCCTTCCTGAGCCGCTATGTGCAGCGCCAGCTGGTGGCGCAGTTCCTGCGAATCGAATTGTTGGTGGCGCTCGTGGGCGGGCTGCTGCCCATGGGCCTCTTCGCTGCGCACAGCCTGCTGCCACCGGGGGCCGACGCCGCCTTCCGCGTCCTGCTCTACGCGCTGGTGCTGCTGGTGGGCGCGCTGGTGGGCCTGGAGATCCCCTTGGTCATGCGCATCCTGAAAGAACACGCACAGGGCGAGCGCGCCTCCTTGCGCGAGCTGGTCAGCCAGGTGATGACCTTCGACTACCTGGGCGCGCTGCTGGTGGCCCTGATTTTTCCGCTGTTGCTGGTGCCGCACCTTGGGTTGGTGCGCAGCGGCCTGTTCTTCGGGCTCCTGAACTGGGCGGTGGCGCTGTGGGCGCTGTGGATGTTCCGCAGCGAACTGCGCGCCTGGCGCGCGCATGCGCTGGCCTGCGCGGGCGTGCTGGGCGTGCTGGCAGCTGCCTGGCTAGGCGCCGAGCGTCTCACTCTGTGGGCCGAGCAGCGCTACTACGGCGAACCCATCGTGCTGCAGCAAACCAGCCCCTACCAGCGCGTCGTCGTGACCGAAGGGCACACCGGCGTGAAGCTCTTTCTGAACGGCAACTTGCAGTTTCACGAGCGCGACGAGTACCGCTACCACGAAGCCCTGGTGCACCCCGGCATGGCCGGTCATGGCGCGGTGAGGCGCGTGCTGGTGCTGGGCGGCGGCGACGGCCTCGCGGTGCGCGAGCTGCTGCGCTACCCGGGCGTGGAGCGCATCACCCTGGTCGAGCTGGACGAGCAGGTGACGCGCCTGGCGCAAAGCCCGCAGCTCCGGCGCCTGAACGGAGACGCCTTGCGACACCCCAAGGTGCAGGTGGTGCACGCCGACGCCCACGCCTGGTTGGCCGAGCAGCCGCAGCCCGGCGGCAATGACTTGGTGATCGCCGACTTTCCCGACCCCAGCAACCACCAGATCGCCAAGCTCTACTCCACCACCTTCTACCAGCGCGTGCTGGAGCACTTGAGCGCTGGCGGCTTCCTCGTCGTGCAGGCCACCTCCCCGCTGATCGCCCGGCACAGCTTCTGGACCGTGGTGGACACGCTGGAGGCCGTGGGCCTCAGCACCACGCCCTACCACGCCAACGTGCCGAGCTTCGGCGAGTGGGGCTTCGTCATCGCCGGCCGCCGGCCCTGGCGCGCGCCAGCCCAATTGCCCGCGGGTCTGCGCTTTCTGACACCCGAGACCCTGCCGCTGATGATGAGCTTCCCGCCCGACATGGCGCGAGTGCCGGGCGGCGTGAACCGCGTCTCCGAACCCGTGCTCGTCCAGCACTTCCTGCGCGAGTGGGGCAGTGTTCACTAGAAGAAGCCTGGTGGCGGCAGCGCTGCCGCTGGCCGCCTGCACGCAGCGGCCCAGGCCACTGGACGTGGCTTGGCTCGGCCCTGACCCGACGCGCGCGCACCAGCTGCGTGAGGCGCCGCCCCAGGGCCCCGCGCGTG
>JAFLDE010000023.1 GCA_017302655.1 Burkholderiales bacterium | reverse complement strand
CCCTACCCGACGCTCTTCCGATCTGGCGCCGGCAGGTGCGCGGCGAGCACGGCGGACGGCTGCGCACGGGCAACGGCGGCGTCGAAGAGTCGGCGAAGCAGCAGGCGCTGCGGGAGGGCACGCATGAGCCATTCTGCGCGAGCACACCCACAATGCCGCGGTGAACGCTCTCGACGAAACCCCTGCCCGCGCGAACGCCGAGCTGCAACTGCTTCACGCGGCCCACCTGGCCGGCGTGGGTGCATGGCATTACGAGGTCGGACCGCCGGCGCGCTTGCACTGGAGCGAACAGACGGCACGCATCCATGAGCGAGCCGGCAGCCATCGGGTCACACTCAAGGAAGCCTTCGAACACTACCCACCCGAAGCGCAGGCCTTGCTGGTGCCGGCCTTCGAACGGGCGCTGCGAGACGGTTCGCGCTTCGAGCTGGAGTTGCCCATGCACACCGCCAGCGGGCGTTTGATCTGGGTGCAGGCGCTGGGCGAGGGCGTCATCGAACAGGGCCGCGTCGTGCGCCTGCTGGGCGCCTTCCGCGAAGTCACGCAGCAACGCGAGCGCGAACAGGCGCTGGAGTTGCTGGTGCGCCGTCAGCGGGCGCTCTACGAAGAGTCTCCAGCACTGCTGCTTGCGCTCGACACACAAGGCCGCGTGCAAGCGGCCAGCTCGGCCCTGCTGCGCCGCCTGGGGCGCACACGCGAGGAGCTGGCGCGGGGCGTCCAGCTGGCCGACTGGTGCACGCCGCAGTCGGCCCAGGATCTGTCGCAACAGCTGCTGCCGCTGCTGTTTGACCACGGCCGCGTCGAGCGGCTGCTGCTCACGCTGACGGCCGAAGACGACACCCTGGTCGAGCTGCTGATTTCGGCCACGAAGGAGACCCCGGAACTGGCCCAAGCAGTGCTGGAAGACGTGACCGAGCAGCGCTTGGCCGCGCGCGAGGTGCAGCGCGAGCAGGCTCTGCGTCTGCAACTGCAGGCCCATGCGCGCGACCTGCGCCAATTGCTGGACGAACGCAGCGACATGCTGGGCGTGCTGGCTCACGAGGTGCGCCAGCCGCTGAACAACGCGTCGGCCGCGCTGCAAGGGGCGATGGCGGCGCTGGCAGAGGGCAGCGCGGAAGCTCAGGCCGTGCACCGCGCACAACGCGTGCTGGGCCAGGTGCAGGCTGATGTGGACAACAACCTGGCTGCTGCCGAACTGCTGGGTGGGCGGGGCGAGCCCGTCATCGGGGATGTGGAGCTGGACCTCTTGCTGGGTATCGCGCTGGGTGACTTGTCGCCCCCTGAACGCGAGCGCGTGGCGCTTCAACTCGAGGCCGGTACACGCACCGTGCGCGCCGAGTTGGGTCTGTTTCGCCTGGCGCTGCGCAACCTGCTGCTCAACGCGCTGGCCTGGTCACCTTCGGGAGCCATGGTGCGCCTGCGCGTGCTGGACTCCGACGAACCGCTGGGCGTTTGCGTGGATGTCATCGACGCCGGACCGGGCATCGATGCTGCCCTGCTCCCCCGCCTCTTCCAGCGCGGCGCACGAGGCCGCGCTTCGGCCGGGCGGCGCAGCCACGGGCTGGGCCTCTACATCGCCCGAGCGGCCATGGAGCGGATGCATGGCCAAGCCTTGCTGCTGAGCACCGGACCGAGTGGCACGGCGATGCGCCTGCAACTGCCGATCTAGACCACGCGCAAAGGTGCGCTGAAGCAGTAGCCCTGGCGCGACCGGCTTTGCACCGGCACGGGCAGGGGCGTGGCCCTTTCGATGCGGCGGCGCAGGCGGAAAATGGTGGCGTTGAGAGGGTCGGGGCCGTTCTCATCGGGGCGCCGACCAAGTCGCTCCAGCAAGGCCTCGCGCGGCACGACGGCGCCGCCGGCAAGGACGAATGCGTCGAGCACTAGCAGGTCGACGTCCGACAGGCCGACGCGGGCGCCATCCGGCGCCACCAGCTCGCGCGCGGTGCGCTCGAACTGCCAAGGGGCATCGGGCAGCTGCACACTGCGCCGGTGCACGGCCCGCACGGCCAGCAACACCTGCTCGAACTGGACCGGCTTGGCCAGGTACATGTCGGCCCCCGCGTTCACCACCTCGGCGAACACCGAGGAAGAGAGCTTGCCCGACACCACGAGCACGCCCGAGCGCGACTGACGCCGGATGCGCTCAATCAGCGCCAGGCCGTCGAGTCCCGGCAGCATGAGGTCGACGACATAGAACTCGTGCGTGAGCGCGTCCGGGTCGCGCAGCAGGGCTTCCGCACTGACGTAGTGGCTGACATCCAGACCGTGGCCACGCAGATAGGCGGCGAGGTAGTGGCCGTATTCGGCGTCGTCGTCGATAAGAGCCAGTCGTTGTGGCAGCATGCTTGGAACCTTCAGGGATGCGCCGAGAGCGTAACGGGAGTTGCCATGCTGCCCTTGCGAACATGTTCCCGACGAGTGACCTGTGGGTCCCCGAACTACCATGCATGAAGACCTGAGTTGGCTGCTTCCCGGCCGGCACGGCACGCCTGCCGAGGTCGTGCCGCGCATCCAATTTATCTGCCAGCACCAGCCCGACTTGTTTGCTGCGCTGCTGCTGCTGGTGGCCTCCCATCAGGGCCTGCCGCGCGAGATCCTGGCTGCTGCGGTCAAGCAGTGCCGCCATGACCTCGACGACTTGAGCCGCGAGGATGTGGCGGGATTGCTCACGGCGGTGCTGAACGGCGGCCGCGATGGCTTCGAGGCCGTGCTGCGCGCTCGACGCAAGTCGGCGCGCAAATCCGGCGGGCTCGGTGCTTGGGTGAAGGACTAGGGCCTGTTAACACTACGCGAAGCCACGCGAAAGGGCCTGTTGGGCCGGCAGCCAAGGCGCACGGCGCTGCCCAGGCTCGCGCCTGGGCAAGCCGGGCAACGTAGGATCCCGGCCCAACAGGCCCTTTCCCTCCGGGTTGCCACCAAAAACGGCGCCCACTTTGTTGCGAAGCCTCGCTGGTGCACGCGCACCAGCTTCGTTTCGCGCCGCGTTGGCGCCGTTTTGGGATGGCAACGCGCTGACTTCCCGTAGTGTTAACAGGCCCTAGGACCTGCGGACATCACGCCCGCTTGGCCAGCAAGGCGCGCGCGGCCCGGCTGGCCGGCGGCCGGCCCAGCACGCCGCTGATGAAGGCCGCGGTGTTCACCAGCGCATCGAGATCGATGCCGGTGTCGATGCCCAGGCCCTGCATCAGGTAGACCAGTTCCTCGGTGGCCACATTGCCGGTCGCGCCCTTGGCGTAAGGGCAGCCGCCCAGCCCGCCCACGCTGGCGTCGAAGGTGCTCACACCCAGCTCCAGGCTGGCGTAGACATTGGCCAGGGCTTGGCCGTAGGTGTCGTGGTAGTGGCCGCTCAGCTCGTGCATCGGGAAATGGCGCAGCGCGGCCTCCAGCGCCGCCTGCACCTTGCGCGGGGTGCCCACGCCGATGGTGTCGGACACGCTCAGGTGGTCGACCCCGATGGCCGCCAGCCGAGCCGCCACGGCGCCCACCTGCGCCGCGCTGATCTCGCCTTCATAGGGGCAGCCCAGGCAGCAGGACAGGGCCGCACGCACCTTGATGCCGGCGGCCTTGGCCTTGGTGATGACGGGGCCGAAGCGCTCGATGCTCTCGGCGATCGAGCAGTTGATGTTCTTCTGTGTGAAGGCCTCGGACGCTGCGGTGAAGACGACGATCTCGTCCGGTGCAAAGGGCAGGGCGGCGTCCATGCCCTTCTCGTTCGGCACCAGCACCGCCACCGCCACGCCGTGTCGCTTCTGCAGGCCGGACATGACGTCGGCGGCGTCGCCCATTTGCGGCACCCACTTGGGGCTGACGAAGCTGGTGGCTTCCAGGCGGCGCACACCGGCCGCCTGCAAGCGGTCGATGAGCTCAAGCTTGTGTGCCGCTGAGACGAGCTGCTTCTCGTTCTGCAGCCCGTCACGCGGGCCGACATCGCACAGGGTGACGCGGGTGGGCAGGCTCATTGCAATCTCAGGAGTTCGGCGCCGTCGCTGAGCTGGTCGCCGACTGCGTACAGGCATTCGGCCACCACGCCATCGCGCGGGCATTGGATGGCGTGTTCCATCTTCATCGCCTCCATCACTGCCAGCACCTGGCCGGCACTCACGGCGTCACCGGCCTTCACGTGCAAGGCGATGAGCTTGCCGGGCATGGGCGCCGTCAGCCGGCCGCCGCTGGGGGTGGCGTCGCCGGCGCGGGCGATCACGTCCACCTCGGTCAGCGTGGCGCTGCCCTGCGGCGCGAGCACCGTGACCTGTTCCCCGCGGGCATAGGTCTGCACGGCCAAGCGCTCGGTGGCCAAGCCCTCACCCAGCCAAAGCGTATGCCGCTCGGGCCCGGCGGACTCGACCGCGAAGGCGAAGGTCTCGCCCGCAACCGTGAGCGCCATGCCACCGGCATGGCGCCGGCGCAGCAGGACCTCGTGATGCACCTCGGCTTCGGCGAGGTCGAAGCGCCGCAGCGCGTCGCCGGCCAAGCGCCAGCCGTCGCGGGCACTCCAGGGGTCGGCGTTCTGCCGAGCGGCTTCCAGCGCCAGGGTGTGCGCCACCACGCCGGCAGCGGCCACGCGCAGGCTCAAGCCGGGCTGGCCAAAGAGGCGCGCACGTTCGCGTTCGATCAGACCGGTGTCGAGGTCGGCAGCTGCGAAGCTGGGTGTGGCCGCACAGCGCCGCAGGAAGGCGAGGTTGGTGTGCAGGCCCACGATGTGCGTCTGCGCCAGCGCGGCGTCGAGCCGGGCCAGCGCCTGCGCACGGTCCTCGCCCCAGACGATGAGCTTGGCGATCATCGAGTCGTAGTGCGGGCTGATGGCGTCGCCCTCGACCACGCCGGTGTCGACGCGGACGTTTGCGCGCTCAAAGCTCGCATGCGCGGGCCAGCGAAGCACGTCCAGCCGGCCGGTGGCAGGCAGGAATCCGGCCTCGGGGTTCTCGGCGCAGATGCGCGCCTCGATGGCATGGCCGTGGATGCGCAGCGCCGCCTGCTTGAGCGGCAGCGGCTCGCCGGCCGCCACACGCAGCTGCCACTCCACCAGGTCGAGCCCTGTGATGGCCTCGGTCACCGGGTGCTCGACCTGCAGCCGGGTGTTCATCTCCATGAAATAGAAGCGGCCGTCTTGCTCAGCAATGAACTCCACCGTGCCCGCGCCCACATAGCCCACGGCCTTGGCCGCCGCCACGGCCGCCTCGCCCATCTCGCGGCGGCGCTCGGGCGTCATGCCGGGCGCGGGCGCTTCTTCCAGCACCTTCTGGTGGCGGCGCTGCACGCTGCAGTCGCGCTCGAAGAGGTAGACGCAGTCGCCTTTCGAGTCGCCGAAGACCTGGATCTCGATGTGCCGCGGCCGCGTCACGTAGCGCTCCACCAGCACCGCGTCGTCGCCAAAGCTGTTGATGGCCTCGCGCTTGCAGGAGGCCAGTGCGGCGTCGAATGCCTCGGCCGACTCGACCACCCGCATGCCCTTGCCCCCGCCGCCGGCGCTGGCCTTGATGAGCACCGGGAAGCCGATGCGCTCGGCCTCGTGTTTGAGCAGGGCGGGGTCCTGGTCGGCGCCGTGGTACCCCGGCACCAGGGGCACGCCGGCCGCTTCCATCAGGCGCTTGCTTTCGGCCTTCAGGCCCATGGCCTGGATGGCCGAGGGCGGCGGGCCGATGAAGGCAATGCCGGCGTCTGCGCAGGCCTGGGCGAAGCCCTCGTTCTCGCTGAGGAAGCCGTAGCCCGGGTGCACGGCCTGGGCGCCGGTGGCGCGGCAGGCCTCCAGGATGCGCTGCCATTGCAGGTAGGAGTCACGCGGCGCAGCACCGCCGATGCACACCGCCTCGTCGCAAGCAGCGACATGCCGCGCCCCGGCGTCGGCTTCGGAGTAAACGGCGACAGTGCGGATGCCCAGGCGTCGTGCGGTGGCAGCAACGCGGCAGGCAATCTCACCGCGGTTGGCAATGAGGATTTTTTGGAACACTTGGAGCTCCTTGTGGGAGGGGCGGCAGCTTATCCCGCCGGTGCTGAGCGGCGGCTGCGCCAAAGCCGGCCGACGAAGCGTCCGAGCAACCAGACCGCGCCCAGCGCCAGCAACAACATGCCCAGCACCAGGCCCAAGGCCAGCCAGGGATGCGTCCAGCCCAGCCAGAGCAGACCCGGCACGGTCAGGTCGCCCAGCAGCGACAGGCTCCAGTTGCTGAAAGGCTCGGGCGAATGATTCACCGCCGCGCGTGTGCTGGCCTTGCCGGCATGAGCACTGGCGGCCAGCGTGCCGCCGGCCAGGGCCGCCAGCAGCGCCCAGGCCTGCGCCTGGCTGGTCTCCGCGCCGCCAAAGACGCCATAGGCCAGCGCCGCGCCGGCCGGGATGCGGATGAAACTGTGCACCGCGTCCCAGACCGAGTCGACCCAGGGAATCTTGTCGGCCACGAACTCCACCGCCATCAGCGCGCCGCTGCCCCAGAGCAGCAGCGGGCTTTGGAGCAACTGCAGACCGGGGGGTAGGCCCACCCAGCCCAGGTGCCCGGCCAGGCCGGTCAGGAAGACCACGGCGTACAGGCGCAGGCCGCTGGCCAGGCCCAGGGTGGCGGCCAGCGCCAGCAACTGAGGCAAGTCGAAGCCGACGGGCAGGTTCATGAGGCGGCAGCCAAGGCCAACAGTGGCGCCAGGCATTGCGCCAGCGGCGCGCGCCCGGTGGGCAGGGCCAGGGTGGGCGAAGCGGGCGGCTCGTAGGGCGCGCTCACGCCGGTGAACTCGGGCAACTCGCCGCGGCGTGCCCGTCCGTACAAGCCCTTGGGATCACGGGCCTCGCACTCCTGCAGGCTGGCGTCCAAGTAAATCTCCGCGAACCGATCCGCCCCGACGATCTCCCGCGCCATCTGGCGGTCCACCGCCAGCGGCGAGATCAGCGCGCAGACGACGGTGACGCCGGCATCGTTCAGCAGGGCGGCCACCTCGGCGGCACGCCGCTGGTTCTCGCGCCGGTCGGCGCTGGAAAAGCCCAGGTCGCGGCACAGGCCGGCGCGCAGCAGGTCGCCGTCCAGTACTGCACAAGCGCGCCCCTGGGCGCGCAGCTGGTTGGCAAAGGCCTGGGCCAGGGTGCTCTTGCCGGCGCCCGACAGGCCGGTGAACCAAAAGGTCTGAAACATGGCCCGCATCATGCCCGCGGGAAACGTGTCAACCGGTTGCAAAGCCGGGTCGTTGTGGCGCGCATCGAACCGCTCCCCGTCGGTTCGCGACTCCAAGAACATCATGCCAAGTGCCCAACCGATCCGTGTCGTTCCCCCCCGCCACCTGCCGCCGCCCGAGCTGCTGAGCGAATTGCGCACCGACAAAGGCCCCAAGCACATTGGCTTCGACGCCCTGCTGCCCGGCACCGGCCGGCGTGCCCTGGAGCTGGCCTTGCGCCAAGATCGAAAACGCTGAATATTCGCCAAGCCACTGATTTATAAAGAAAAGCCCGCCCGGCGCTTCGGCCCGGGCGGGCTTTTTTTCGCTGGGCTCTGGCAGACTCGCCGCCCGATGCGACGCTTGCTCCTGACCCTTCTCAGCTTGGTGGCCCTGCTGCTGATGCTGCCGCTGCTGGCCTTGCAGCGCGAGCCCGCGCTGCCGCCAGCGCCGCCCGGCAGCAACGCTCAGCTGGCGGTGCAAGCGCGCCTGCTTTGGGCTCAGGTCCGCCCGGGCGCGGCGCCAAGCGGCAGCCTGCGTCACACCGCATTGAGCGAGCGCGACCTGAACAGCCTGCTGGCCCAGGGCAGCCAGGCGCAAGGCGACCGATGGCGTGCCCGGGTGACCCTGTTGCCTGACCAACTCCGCCTGCAAGCCAGCGCCAGGGCGCCGGGTCGTCTGCAGGGCTTCTGGCTGAACGCAGAAGTGGTGTGGGATCTCAGAGCGCGCACCGACGGCGCCTTGCCGCCGCTGGTCAGCAGCCGCATCGGCCATCTGCCGCTGCCGCCGGCGCTGGTGCGTTGGGCGGTCGAGCGATGGCTGCGCGCCCAAGGCCATGGCCCCCGCCTGGACGCCGCGCTGCAGCTGCGGCCCATGCTGGAAGGTTGGCAGGCGGGCCCTGGCTTCCTCGGTCTGCGCTGGCGCTGGCAGCCGCAGTCGGCCGAGCGCGCGGTGCAGGCGCTGATCTCGCCGGCCGATGCGCTGGCCTTGATGGCGCAGCGCCAGCGGCTGCAGCAATTGCTGGCGCCGATGGCGCCCTGGTCGGGCGTGCCGGTGGAGACCTTGCTGCAGCCCTTGGCCGAGTTGGCGCAGGCGAGGCAGGCCGTAGGCGGCGACGCCGGCACCGAACTGCGTGCGCTGCTCGTCCAACTGACCCTCTTCACGCTGGGGCGTGACCTCGGTCAATGGCTGCCCGAGGCCCGTGCCCAAGCCGCGCTGCCGCCGGTTCGTGTGCTGCTGGCCGGACGCGACGACATGGCCATGCACTGGCTGCTCTCCGCCGTGCTGGCCTGGCAGGGCGACGAGCGCGCCACCGCCGCCCTGGGGCTGGCCAAGGAACTCGCCGACGTGCGCGTGGGCAGCGGCTTTTCCTTCAACGACCTGGCGGCCGACGCCGCAGGTCTGAGCCTGGGACGCCTGGCGGCGCGCTCACCGCAGCAGTTGCTGAATCGCATGGCCGCGGGCCTGCGCCAGGACGATTTCTTCCCCCGTGTGGACGACCTGCCGGAGTTCCTGTCTCCGTCGGAGTTCGCGCGCCGTTATGGCCGCCTGGGCAGCCCTGCGTATGAAGCGGAGATGCAGCGCATCCGAGAACGGGTGGCCGCCCTGCCCCTGTACCGTAGCGTTGGCTCCGAAGGGCCTGCCCGCTCCCCGCCCTGAGCCTCGGGTGCCATGGTCGACCGACTCAGGCCCCGGCCGCGCAGTTCACCATCCAGCGGATGCCGAAGCGGTCCACACAGGCACCGAAGTAGTCGCCCCAGAATTGGTCGGCCATCGGCATGCTGACCTGGCCTCCCTCGCTCAGCGCCGCGAACAGGCGGTCGGCCTCGGCCCGGGTATCCGGTTGCAGATTGATGTTCACACTGCTGCCTTCCTGGAAGGGCCCGCACATCCCTTCGGGAGCATCGCTGCCCATCAACAGGAAGCCGCCGAGGATGGGCAGGCAGACGTGCATGACCAACTCGCCCGTGGCGGCATTAAGAGGTGGGCAGCCGGGCTGCGGGGGCATGTCCTTGAATCGGTGCATGCCGCCGTCGAAGTCGCCGCCAAAGACTTCGCGATAGCGCACGAAGGCTGCCTCGCACTGGTTGCGGAAGTTCAGGTACACGCTGACGCTGGCCATGGTCTTGCCTTTCAGGAGGGGGGAGGAACGGGTGCCGGATGTGGCCGTCGAGGTCTTCGACGCCACGCCGGACCTGGGATCAGGGGCCATCACTGCGGGCGGTGAACAGCCGCTGGTGGACAGCGATCTCGACGGGCATGCTCAGCTTTCCGGATCGAACATGAACTCGCGCAATTCCTGCGCGCAGCGGCAGGCGGCGGCGGTTCGCGCCGCCCAGTGCAGAGCAGCCTCGCGCGAGGGCAGCTCCAGCACCATGAAGCCGCCGTTGAGCTCGCGGGTTTGAGCGTAGGTTTGCGCCAACACCTGGCCGTCGGGCGAGACCGTCACCGGCGCGACGGCCTCGTCGATGCCGCCACCGAACACGTAGACCCCGGCTGCCTTGGCCGCGCGCACCACCGCGTGCGCGGCGTCGCTGACGGCCGGCAGGTCCTCCGGCGCGACCTGCATGGCCGCGCTGGGGAAGGAGATGAGGAACTTGGCCATGCGCTCAGGCACTCGCCGGGATATCGGGCTCGACCAGACGCGCCAGCTGCGCCAGGGACTCCTGCCAACCCAGGTAGCACATCTCCGGCGGGATGGCGTCCGGGATGCCGGCCTGTTCGACCTGCAACTCGGTGCCGCAGCTCACCGCCGTGAAGCGCACGGTCTGCACCATGGTACCGGCGAGCTTGGGGTCGTCGAAGTCGTCGGTGTAGACGAGGCGCTCATGCGGCACGATCTCCAGGTACCTGGCACCGAAGGAGTGGCTGCCGCCGCCGCTGAAGTTGATGAAGCTCATGCGGTTGCTGCCGCCCACACGGAAGTCCAAGTGGTGAACGACGCCCAGGAAGCCATAGGGAGGGATCCAGCGCACCAGCGCGATGGGGTCGGAGAAGGCGCGCCAGACGCGCTCGGGTGGCGCGCGCAGCACGCGGTGCAGGTGGATGGTGGATGGCATGCGGATTCCTTTCAGCCTCGGTGGTGGGACGACGATTCAGCCGCCGCGGATTCGACAGCCATCAAGCGCTGCCGAAGCAGCGACTGTTCGCGTTGATTGGCGCACAGCGCGATGGCACGACGCAGCGCCTCCCCGGCTTCATGCGTGCGGCCTAGTTCCAGCAGCAGATCGGCGCGCACGCTGTGCAGCCAGGGGTAGGCGGCCAGCGCGCCGGTCAGCCGCTCGACCAGGGGCAGCGCCTGGGCCGCGCCGCGTGCGCGTGCCAGCGCCACCGCTCGGTTCAGTTCGACCACCGGGCTGGGTTGCGCTTCCAGCAGGGCGTCGTAGAGTTGGACGAGGCGCCGCCAGTCGGTGTCCTCGAAGCACGGCGCCTGAGCGTGCACCGCGGCCAGCTCAGCCTGCAGGGCATAGGCGCCTGGGTTGCCACCATGCAGCTGACGGCATCGCGCCAGAGCGGCCAGGCCGCGGCGCAGCAGCAAGCGATCCCAACGCCGTCTGTCCTGTGAATCCAGCAGCACGGGCCGGCCCTGCGCATCGGCGCGCGCGGGCAGGCGGGCGGCTTGCAGTTCCATCAGCGCCTGCAGCGCCAGCACCTCGGCATCTGCCGGCAGCAGGGCCGCCAGGTGGCGCGCCAGGCGCAGCGCCTCGTGGCAAAGCGCTGGTCGCGTCCACTGCTCGCCTTGGGTGGCGGCGTAGCCTTCGTTGAACATCAGGTAGAGCACGGTGCAGACCGCCGCCAGGCGCGCCGCACGCTCCCCGGCCGGCGGCAGTTCGAAGGCTTCGCCGGACAGCTGCGCTTTGGCGCGGCTGATGCGCTGGGCCACCGTCGCCTCCTTGGCGAAGAGCGCTCGCGCAATCTCGGCCACGCTCAGACCACCCACCAGGCGAAGGGTCAGTGCCCACTGCGCTTCGCGTGCCAGCTTGGGATGGCAGGCGATGAACATGAGGCGCAGCGCGTCCTCGCCCACCTCGTTCGCCTCGTCGGCCAACATCAGGGTCAAGGGGTCGGGCGACAGATGCGCTTCGCGCGCGTCCAGGTCCAGACCCAGCTGCAATTGTTCGCGTGCGGCCATCTGGGCGTGACGCAGGCGGTCCAGAAGGCGGTGCTTGGCGGTGGTCATCAACCAGGCGCCGGGCTTGAGCGGCCAGCCTTCCGCGGGCCAGCGCTGCAGCGCGGCTTCGAGCGCGTCCTGCATGCAGTCCTCGGCCAGGGCCAGGTCGTGGCCCAGCCGCGTGAGGGCGCCGATGCAGCGGGGGGCTTCCAGGCGCCAGACGGCGGAGATGTCCTGAGCTGCAGGGCCGCTCATCCGTGCTGCCGGATCGCCGCCAATTCCTCGCGGATCAGGCGTTCGGCGTCCTCGGGTGGCAGGTCGATGCCGCCCATCAGGGGGCGCACCTCGATGCAGCAGGCCATGCCGGGGAACGGGGCCGGGAAGCGGCGTGCCCAGGCCAGCGCCTCGTCGCGGTCGCGCACCTCGATCAGCGTGTAGCCGGCCACCAGTTCCTTGGTCTCGGCGAAGGGGCCGTCGACCACCGCAGGCGTGCCGGCGGCGTCGTAGTGCACGCGAAAGCCCTGGCTGCTTGGCTGCAGGCCCGCGCCGTCGAGCAGCACGCCGGCCTGCGCCATCTCGTCGTGGAAGGCCATCATGCGCGGCACCAGCGTCGGGTCGTCGGGGAACTCGCCGGCCTCACTCATGGAGGTGGCACGGACTTGGATCATGTAGCGGGGCATGGGGGCTCCTGTTCGGTGGTCTTGACGCGCTCCAGCCGACCTTTGCGGCGCACGATGTTCTTGTAGTCCCACTGGATGCGGGCGGCCAGCGCCAGCCAGCGCTCCAGCGCCACAGGGTCCAGTTCAGCCAATTGGTTGAAGAAGATCGAGGCGTCCTTGAACTTCTTGCCGCGCACAGCCAACAGCGGCTCGTCGAAGTCGGCGCCGCTCCAGAACATCAGTCGCACGCCGGGCTTCTGCAGGCTGTAGCCAACGATGGGGTTGCCGTCGAGGAACCAGACCGGATGGCCGTGCCAGAGCTTGCCCTCGGCCTTGCTCAGGTGCGCGCCGATGGCCGCGGCCAGAGCGTCGCACAGTGCGCGATGCGCAGGCGCCAGGGCGTGGTGGTAGCTGGCGATGTCGGGTTGCATGGCGGCGCGTGGGCAGCGGCTCGTAGTCCGAGTCAGGGCGTCGGCGCCTTCGCCGCGGCTTCCAAGGCGGCGAGGTCGATCTTCTGCATGGTCATCAGGGCGCCGAAGACCTGGCCGTGACGGGTCGTGCTTTCGCGCATCATCTGCATCATGCGGCGGGGCACGATTTGCCAGTGCACGCCTTAGCGGTCGGCCACCCAGCCGCAGTCAAGCTGCCGGCCGCCCTCGGTGAGCCGTTCGGTGATGCGATCCAGCTCGGCCTGGTCCGCGCAGTTCACCAGCAGGGAAACGGCCATGCCGTGCGGCACATCCATGCCGCCGTTGAAGGCGAGGAAGGCCTGTCCGTCGAGCTCGAATTCAGTCAGCAGCGGCTGGCCGACCTTGTCGGGGAAGGGGCTCCCATCGGGCCACGCTGCGCGGTGAAAGATGCGGCTGTTCGGGAACACACTGACGTAGAACGCGGCGGCTTCCTCGGCCTGGCCATTGAACCAGAGGCAGGGGGTGAAGCGATCGTGCATGGCGGTCTCCATTGCCACCACGACGATCCACCAAGCCCGATTTCGACAGGCTCCGGGTTTACGTGAAGCACGGCGCCATGGCGCGCACCTCGACGGTCGCCCAGGCCGCAGCCGGACATTCGGCGGCCAGTTGCAGCGCGCGCTCCCGCGTGACCTGCGGGGCGAGCAGGAAGATGCCGCCCACCAGTTCCTTGCACTCGGCAAAGGGCCCGTCCAGCACCGGCTGGCCGGAGCGCACGCGGGTTTGATGCGTGCCCAGCGAGGTGGTGAGCACCAGCTCGCCCTGGGCCTTCAGGCCCTCGGCGAAGTCCAGCATGGCGGCGTAGGCCGCCTCACCGCCGGCGCGGCCGCGGGCTTCGCGGTCGCCGTGGCTTTCGAGGATGACAAGGGCGTGGCTCATGGGATCGGGGCCGGGGGGCAAGGACGGCGGCAGGGTGCGGATCAGGTCGAGGGGCCAGCGGCGGCCGGCTTCGTAATCGTCGAGCCCGGCCAGCACGAGTGCGGAACGCAACTCATTTTGGCGGGCGCGCAGCTCCGCGGGAGTGAGCCACAGGGTTTCCTCGATCGGGTCGTCCAGCTGCGCCCGCTCGAGGGGGCCCACGCTTCCGACGAAGGCGATGCGCAGATAGCGCGCGCCCTCGCGCATCGGCCCCAGGTACAGGCCGAGCAGCGCCTCGGGACGGAAGCGCCTCCCAGTCTCCTCCAGCACCTCGCGGCACACGCCCTCCAGCGGAGTCTCGCCGGGCTCCAGATGGCCGGCGGCGTTGTTGATGCGCAGCCCCGCGGACGTGCGCTCGCGCACCCACAGCAGGCGGCCCGCCTGTTCGCCCTCGCCCAGGATATAGGCGGCCACCGTGACGTGGGGCCGCCAGCGCGCGTCGCTCATTGGCAGCGACCGCTCAGGTACGGAAGACGGCCACGGAGGCAGCCACCCGTGAGGCTTGCTCGCTCAGGCTCTCGGCGGCGGCGGCCGACTGCTCGACCAGTGCGGCGTTCTGCTGGGTCACCTGGTCAAGCTGGGTGACCGCCTCGTTGACCTGCCCCAAGCCCTGGCTTTGCTCGCCCGTGGCGGTGCTGATCTCGCCAATGATGTCGGTGACGCGCTGCACGCTGGCGACGATCTCTTCCATGGTGCCGCCGGCGTCGCCGACCAGGCGCGTGCCGGCCTCGACTTTGTCGACGCTGGTGGAGATCAGGGTCTTGATCTCCTTGGCCGCTTCGGCGCTACGCTGGGCGAGCAGGCGCACCTCGCCGGCAACGACCGCGAAGCCGCGGCCCTGCTCGCCGGCGCGTGCGGCTTCCACCGCCGCGTTCAGCGCCAGGATGTTGGTCTGAAAGGCAATGCCGTCGATGGTGCCGATGATGTCGGCGATGCGGCGGGAGCTGGTGTTGATCTCGCCCATGGTCTCGATGACCTGGGAGACCACGGCGCCGCCCCGGCGCGCCACCTCGGCGGCGCTGCCGGCCAGTTGGTTGGCCTGCGCGGCGGAATCGGCCGCCTGCTTGGCGGTGGTGGTGATCTCCTCCAGCGAGCTGGCGGTCTGCTGCAGGTTGCTGGCTGCCTCCTCGGTGCGCTGCGACAGGTCATGGCCGCCAGCGGCAATCTCGCTGGATGCCGTGTTGATGCCGTCGGTGCCAGCGCGGATCTCGCCCACCACGGTGCGCAGACGCTCCTGCATTTGATCCAGACTTCGCAGCAACTCGGCCAGCTCGTCGCTGCCTTGAGGGCGCACGTCCTGGGTCAGGTCGCCCGCAGCGATGGCTTCGGTGCTGCGGCGTGCACGCTGCAAGGGTTCCGTCACCGAACGCGTGATGAGCCAGCCGGCGCCCATCGCCACCCCGACGCAGACCACCAGCATGACGATGAGCACGGCCTGGGCGAAGGCCTTGTCCGCAGCCGCGCGTTCGCTGGCCCCGGCGGCCTGGCCGCGCTGGTAGTCCACGAAGGCCTTCAATGCCTTCAGATAGCCGTCAACCGCAGGCTGCATGACCTGACCGATGTTGCTCATGCCGCCTTCCAGGTCGCCGCCCTTGAGTTGCTCAAAGATCTGGTTTCGCTTGGCGATGTAGTCGCTGCGCTGCTGCGCGATGGATGCCATCAGGGCCTTGCCGCGCTCACTGTTGACGGCCGCTTCGATGGACTTCTGGATCTCGCTGATCTCCGCCGAAGTGGCCTTGACCATGGGATCGAAGTGCTTGACCACCGCCGCGCTATAGCCCGAGGTGGCGATGGCCAGTGCGCGGTTGGCGTTGAGATCGGTGTTCTTCATCCAGGCTTCGGCGAGGCCGGCCCGTCGTTCCAGTTCCAGCACTTCCAGCTTGGCCGCTTCCAGGCTGTTCAGGCGCTGTAGCGCCACGCCCAGGCTGATGGCCAGCAGCAAGGCCATCAGGCCGAAGCCCAATCCCAGGCGTTGACCGACGCGAATTTGGTTCAGGTTCATGCTCGTCTCCTGCGGAACCCTAGCGGGGCGCTCAGCGTAGCGCAGCCTCGGCATTGCGGCGTCGGCAGCTCACTTCGCGCCGGCCGAGGACCGGGTGCTTGCCCCACGAAGTGCCGCAGAAAGCTCCGTGTAAGCTGCGCCGCCCCTGCCAGGAGGAAGCGCATGCTGATCGGAGTTCCGCGCGAGAGCGCGGCGGGAGAGACCCGGGTTGCCGTGACCCCGGAAACCGCCAAGAAGTTGAAGGCCGCCGGCCATCGTGTGCTGGTGGAACGAGGTGCCGGCGCGGCCGCTGCCTGTGTGGACGCCGCCTATGAGGCGGTTGGCGCAGAGTTGGTGGATGCGGCGAGTGCCCTGGCAGCAGAGCTGGTGCTGAAGGTGCAACGCCCCTCGGCGGCAGAGCTGGCGCAAATGAAGTCGGGCGCTGTGCTGGTGGGCATGCTCAACCCCTTCGATGCCGAGGGACTGCAAGCCATGGCCGGCGCTGGCCTGACCGCCTTCGCCCTGGAGGCGGCGCCGCGCACCACACGGGCGCAGAGCCTGGACGTGCTGAGTTCGCAGGCCAACATTGCCGGCTACAAGGCGGTGCTGCTGGCCGCCGCGCATTACCCCAAGTTGTTCCCCATGCTGATGACGGCCGCCGGCACCATCAAGGCGGCGCGCGTGGTCATCCTGGGCGTGGGCGTGGCCGGCCTGCAGGCCATCGCGACAGCCAAGCGCCTGGGCGCGGTCATCGAGGCCTCGGACGTCCGGCCTTCGGTGAAGGAGCAGATCGAGTCTCTGGGGGGCAAGTTCATTGAAGTGAGCTACGACACGCCGGAAGAAAAGGAAGCCGCGGAGGGCGTGGGCGGCTACGCCAAGCCCATGCCGCCCAGCTGGCTGGCCCGCCAGGCGGTGGAGGTGGCCAAGCGCGTGGCGCAGGCCGACATCGTCATCAGCACCGCCCTGATTCCGGGCCGCCCGGCGCCGACCCTGATCTCGGAAGAGATGGTGCGCAGCATGAAGCCCGGCTCGGTGATCGTTGACATTGCCGCTGGCCGCGGCCCGAACGGCGGCGGCAACTGCCCGCTCACCGTGGCCGGCCAGACCGTGCAGGTGAACGGCGTGACGATCATTGGCGAGACCAACCTCCCGGCCACCGTGCCGGCCGACAGCTCGGCGCTCTACGCACGCAACGTGCTGGACTTTCTGAAGCTGGTCATCAACAAGGAAGCCGGCTTCGAGATGCCGGCCGACGACGACATCGTGAACGCCTGCCTGATGACCCAGGCCGGCATCGTTCGGAGAAAGTAAATGGACGCCGTCTCCCCGACCGTCATCAACCTGATCATCTTCGTGCTCGCCATCTACGTGGGCTACCACGTGGTCTGGAACGTCACGCCGGCCCTGCACACGCCCTTGATGGCGGTGACCAACGCGATCTCGGCCATCGTCGTCGTCGGCGCCATGCTGGCGGCGGCGCTCACCGAGACCAACCTCGGCAAGGTCATGGGCACCTTGGCCGTCGCGCTTGCTGCGGTCAACATCTTCGGCGGCTTCCTGGTCACCCGGCGCATGCTGGAGATGTTCAGGAAGAAGGACAAAAAGCAGCCGGCGGGAGACCAGCGATGAGCATGAACGTCGTCACCCTGCTCTATCTCGTGGCCAGCGTCTGCTTCATTCAGGCGCTCAAGGGCCTGTCGCACCCCACCACCTCGATCCGCGGCAATGTCTTCGGCATGGTCGGCATGGCCATCGCCACGGTCACCACGGCGGCCTTGATCGGCGAGATGGCCAGCCAGCTTGGCGCCGCCAACCGCTGGTTCGGCCTGAGCTACGTGCTGGTGGGCCTGTTGATCGGCGGCGGCCTGGGCGCCTACATGGCGGCCAAGGTCGAGATGACCAAGATGCCCGAGCTCGTGGCCTTCATGCACAGCATGATCGGGCTCGCTGCCGTGTGCATTGCCGTCGCGGCCGTGGCCGAGCCCTACGCGCTGATCCCCGGCCTGGCCAAGGGCGCGCCGATCCCTCTGGGCAACCGGTTGGAGCTCTGCCTGGGTGCGCTGATCGGGGCCATCACCTTCAGCGGTTCGGTGATTGCCTTCGGCAAGCTCAGCGGAAAGTACAAGTTCCGCCTCTTCCAAGGCGCGCCGGTGGTCTTCAAAGGCCAGCACATGCTGAACCTGGTGCTGGGTGTGCTGATGCTGGGCCTGACCGCCTACTTCACGGCGACCGAGAACTGGATGGCCTTCGCCATCGTCTGCGCGATCGCCTTCGTGCTCGGCGTGCTCATCATCATCCCCATCGGCGGCGCCGACATGCCGGTGGTGGTGTCCATGCTCAACAGCTACAGCGGCTGGGCGGCCGCGGGCATCGGTTTCAGCTTGGGCAACAGCATGCTGATCATTGCCGGCTCCTTGGTGGGCAGCTCGGGGGCGATCCTGAGCTACATCATGTGCAAGGCGATGAACCGCTCATTCTTCAGCGTCATCCTCGGCGGCTTCGGCGGCGAGGCAGGCGCGGCGGCGAGTGGCAGCGCGGTGCAGCGCAATGTGAAGAGCGGCAGCGCTGACGACGCCGCCTTCGTGCTCGGCAACGCCGAGACCGTGGTCATCGTGCCCGGCTATGGCCTGGCCGTGGCGCGCGCCCAGCATGCGGTCAAGGAACTGGCCGAGAAGCTCACGCACAAGGGCATCACCGTCAAGTACGCCATCCACCCGGTGGCCGGCCGCATGCCGGGCCATATGAACGTGCTGCTGGCCGAGGCCGAGGTGCCCTACGACCAGGTGTTCGAGATGGAGGACATCAACGGCGAGTTCGGCCAGGTCGACGTGGCCATCGTGCTCGGCGCCAACGACGTGGTGAACCCGGCCGCGATGGTCAAGGGCAGCCCGATCTACGGCATGCCCATCCTGGAGGCCTACAAGGCCAAGACCATCATCGTCAACAAGCGCTCAATGGCCGCCGGCTACGCGGGTCTGGACAACGAACTCTTCTACATGGACAAGACCATGATGGTCTTCGGCGATGCCAAGAAGGTGGTCGAGGACATGGTCAAGGCCGTTGAGTGAGTCGGCTCGTGTGCTGAGCGTCTTCTACACGGTCGATGTCGAGGTCTGGTGCCAGGGCTGGGCCAACCTCGACGCAGAGTTCCCGGCAGCCTTTGACAGTCACATCCTGGGGCGCACCTCGAGGGGCGACTTCGGTGTTGGCTTTCAGGCGGAGTTGCTGCGGGAGCACGGCCTCGAGGGCGTCTTCTTCACCGAGCCGCTGTTCGCCACCCGTTTCGGCGAGCAGCCCTTGGCCGACATCGTCGGCATGGTCCAGCAGGCTGGGCAGGACGTGCAGCTGCATCTGCACACCGAGTGGCTGGATGAAGCGCCGCAACCGCTGTTTCCGCATATCGGGCACAAGCGTCAGTACCTGCGCATGCTGCCTCCGGAAGAACAGCGGCAGGTCATCGAGGAAGGCCTGCGTCTGCTGGCGAAGGCCGGGGCGCCTGGCGTGAACGCCTTCCGCGCCGGCAACTTCGGCTTCAATGCCGACACCCTGCCGGCGCTGGCAGCCAACGGCATCCGCTACGACAGCAGCTACAACGCCTGCATCTTCGGCCGCGATAGTGGTGTGCGTCCGGGCGAGGATCTGATCGAGCCGCTGGAGCTGGACGGGGTCATCGAAGTGCCGGTGACCATTTACCGCGACGGCCTGGGCAAGCTGCGGCCCGTGCAAATCACCGCCTGTGCCTGGGTGGAGATGGAGAACCTGCTGTGGAAGTCTCTGGAAGCGGGGCGGCAGTCCCTGGTCATCGTCTCGCACGGCTTTGAGCTGCTCGACGCCTCGCGCACTCGGCTCGACCCCATCGCGCTGCGCCGCTTCAGCAAGCTGTGCGAGTTTCTCGGCCGCCATCGCGACCATTTCCGCTGCCTGCCGTTCGGCCGCCACACCCTGGAACTGACCCATCCGCAGCCGCTGCCCTTGCCCTCAGCGCCCTGGCGCGGCGCCTTGCGCCTGATGGAGCAAGGTATGCGGCGCCTGGCGTACTGACGCAGGGCACGGGTTCAGCCGCGCAGGCGGCGAATCCACTGCCGCACACGCGCCTTCAGGCCCCAGCGCTCCAGCAGGCGGCCCACTCCCGCGGAGAAGCGATCCAGCAACCAATGCGTGCCTACCAGCAGGCGGTGCCGCCAGCTGTCGGTGAAGAAGTAGACCTCGGCGAACTCCAGCACCCCGGTGGCGAACTGGCGCTTGTAGGGTGCGTCTCCGACCCCGAAGTCGAACACTTGGAACCGCTGCAGCGCAAACAAGTCCTCAAGGATCAGGTAGAGGAGCACAGAGCCGGGCGAGAGCGCCGCGGCGGACTCCTGGTAGCCGATCACCTCATAGGTCAAGCGCTCGCCGCGCCCCGCGCACCAGGCGAATGCGATGGCCTCGCCCTGGTCGCGCAGAAGGTAACCGCGCGCCTCGCCGTCGGTGGCTCGGGCCTGCATTTGTCCCAGCAGGGCTTCACTGAACGTCAGGCCTGACTGCAGGAGCTTGGACTGGTAGGTGTGCTCGGAGATCGCCGCCGCCTGGCGCAGGAAGTGCTCCATCTGGTCGGGTTCGGTGAAGATCTCCAGCAGCGGCTGGCCGGGGTTTCGGTCTTGCAGCTTGCGCACCGAGCGCTTCAGGTTGTAGCGGGCCTTGGTGCTCCAGGCTGACAGATAGGCCTCGAAGTCGCCCTCGACGCGCACGTGGAACAACTTGTCCTCGCGCGGCACGTAGCGCAGCCATCCTCGTGTCCGCTCCCAGCCGAGCGGGAATCGCCCAGCCTCGGTGCCTTGCCACCAGACCCCTGCTGCATCGGGTGGCAGCGCCTGCTTTGCGGGCGCTTCGTCCAGGGCCGAAGCCTGCGCCGCCACGAAGCGCGGCCGCCAACTGTGCAGATGCACCTCGCCGAGCAGGAACTTGAAGCGCACCGGCGCCAGCGTATCCATTTCAGAGCCGTCCGATGCGCCCGTTGCGAAGAACGAGCAGGTCGAAATAGATCCTGGCATCCATCCGCCCAAGGCTGGCGAAGCCAGCGCGTTCGATGCCACGGATCGACGCTGCATTGGCTTCAAGCACCTCGATGTAGATGTGCTGCTCGCCCGCTTCTCGCAGGCGTTGCACGCTGGCACGCAGCGCTTGGAGGTACAGGCCCAGGCCGCGGAACGCAGGGTGCGTCTCGCAAAGTCCGATCATTCGACTGCCCGAAGGCAGGCCCAATACCGCCGCTTGTCGACCACCCCGGGGTGCCGCTCCCCAGCTTGCCGGGCGCTCGTCGGCCCAAACTACATAGAGCGCGTCATCGGCATCCAGGTCGGCCAGCAGTCTCTGTCCGCCCCCTTGAACCAGCCGCTGACGCGCCTCAATGTCCAGGTCGCACAGGCGGTCCGTCCAAGTGAAACGAAACCCTGGCGGCCACACGGCGGGCTCCCGCACCGGGGTGGCGTCATAGACCAGACTCACCCAGCGTCGATAGACGAGGCGGCGCCAAAGGCGCTGAGTGACCGCGCGCCAGCCCCCCCGGGCGCGCAGGCTATGCAGTCTGTGGAGGAGGTCGGCGAATTGCAAAGGGGAGTGGCTGGGGCAGGCGGCTGGGCGCGCATTCTGTCCGAGCCTGCCGTCTGGTGACGGTCGCTCGCTTTCCTAGGGTTCTCCCAGGGCGCTGGGCAGCAGCCGGCGCCCTCGCTTTTCCCTAGGCGGTGCGCTCTGTTGGCCTCGCAGAATCCCCCGCGTCTTACTGGAGACTGACGATGGATCGCATCTGGCTCAAGCATTACTCGCCCGGCGTGCCTGCCGACATCGACCCTGGCCGCTATGCGAACCTGATCGAGCTGATCGAGACCGCCTTCAAGGATCACGGCGCCAAGCCGGCCTACAAGATGATGGGCGCGACGCAGACCTTTGCGCAGATCGACGAGGCGTCCAGGGCACTGGCTGCCTATCTGCAGGGTCTGGGCCTGGCCAAGGGGGATCGCGTGGCCATCATGATGCCCAACGTCTTCCAGTACCCGGTGGCCATCGCTGCCGTGCTGCGTGCGGGCTTCGTGGCGGTCAATGTGAATCCGCTCTACACCCCGCGCGAGTTGGAGCACCAGCTCAAGGACAGCGGGGCCAAGGCCATCGTCATCGTCGAGAACTTCCTGCCGACCTTGAAGGAGGTGTTCGAAAAGGTGCCCACCAAGCATGTCGTGCTGGCATCGATCGGTGACATGTTCGGCTTCCTCAAGGGTTTCGTCGTCAACTACGTGGTTCGCAAGAAGAACAACATCCAGCCCATCAAGCTGCCTGGCATGGTGCGCTTCAATGATGCGCTGGCCAAGGGGCGGGGCATGCCTTACACGGCGCCCAAGGTCGGTGCCGAAGACATCGCCCTGTTGCAGTACACGGGCGGGACCACCGGTGTGTCCAAAGGTGCGGTCCTGCTGCACCGCAACCTGGTCGCCAACGTGCTCCAGGCCGAGGCCTTCTACGACCCTGCGCTCAAGAAGGTGCCGGCGGGGGAGTCCGTGCACACGGTCTGCGCGCTGCCGCTCTATCACATCTTCGGTTTCACGGCGAACCTGATGCTGAGCATGCACAAGGGCGGCGTGAACGTGCTCATCCCGAACCCGCGCGACATCCCCGCAGTGTTCAAGGAGCTCAGCCAGCACCGCATCCACAGCTTCCCGGCGGTGAACACGCTGTTCAACGCCATGGCCAATCACGCCGACTTCAACAGCGTGGACTGGAGCCACCTGGTCATCAGCGTGGGCGGCGGCATGGCGGTGCAGCAGGCCACGGCCAAGCTCTGGCTGGAAAAGACCGGCTGTCCGATCTGCGAGGGCTACGGCTTGTCGGAAACCTCGCCGGTGGCCAGCTGCAACCCGACCGACAGCAAGGCCTTCACCGGCACCATCGGCCTGCCGGTCAGCTCCACGGAATTCAAGCTGCTCGATGACGATGGCCACGAGGTCCCTGCGCCCGGTCCGGGCGAGATCGCCATCAAAGGGCCGCAGGTGATGGCCGGCTACTGGCAGCGCCCCGACGAAACTGCCAAGGTGATGACGCCCGATGGCTTCTTCCGCACCGGAGACGTCGGCATGGTCGACGAGCGCGGCTTCTTCAAGATCGTCGACCGCAAGAAGGACATGATTCTGGTCAGCGGCTTCAATGTGTACCCGAACGAGGTCGAGGACGTCATCACGCAGATGCCCGGCATCCTGGAGTGCGCGGCGGTCGGCGTGCCCGACGAGAAGGCCGGTGAGGCGGTCAAGGTGGTCATCGTGAAGAAAGACCCGGCCGTCACCGAGGCCCAGGTGCGTGCCTTCTGCGAGGCCAACCTCACCGGCTACAAGCGGCCCAAGATCGTCGAGTTCCGCACCGAGTTGCCGAAGACACCGGTGGGCAAGATCCTGCGGCGCGAGCTGCGCGACAAGCCCAAAGCCTGAGCGCCCTGGGGTCGTGCCGAAGCCCGCTCCACTGCTTGGGTGGACGGGTGCTGGCGCGGGGGCGCCACAATGCGCCCCCCGATGAGCGAGATCGATTTCGACCCCACCAGTCCGGCCCTGGCGCAAGGTGAACGCCTGGGCGTCTGGCGCCTGCAGCAGCACCTGGCCGAAGTGCCATCCGGCCATTGGTGGCGGGTCAAGCACGGCAAGGGCACCCAAACCGCGTTGGCCTTGGTTTACGACCGCGCCGAGGACGCCGGCGCCGTGCTGCTGCGCATGGCGCAGGCCGAAGGTCAGCCCTGGCTGCACCCCGATGTGGCCTGGCCGCTGGACTCCGGCATCGGCGCCGGGGGCCGGCCGTATCTGATCCAGCCGCCGATCGAGGGCGAGCCCCTCGCGCGCGTCCTGTCCCAGGCTTCCTTGCGCCGCCGCCTGGAATGGGCGCTGCAACTGTGTGAGCTGCTCATCCTGGCGCAGGCCAAAGGTCTGGCGCTGGTCGAACTGGACCCGAGCCTGCTCTGGGTCGGCCCTCAGCAGCAATTGCGCTTGCATGCCTTGGCCCTGGTGCGGGCCGATGCCGGCGCGCAGTCCCTCGGAAGCCTGCAGGGACAGGTCTGCACGGCCGCGCAGCCCTTGCAGTGCCCGGCCGGCCAACTGGAAGCTCCAGGCCAGCCGGCGGGCGCCTTGGCGCAGGTCTATGCAGTGGGCAAGTTGATGGCTTGGCTGGTCAACGGCCGCTTTGGACAGGAATCTGCGTCGATGCTCAGTTCTGCGCAGGCGCTCTCTCAATGGGTCAGCCTGCCGGCGGCGGCGCGCCGCTCGCTCGATGCGTTGCTGGTGCGCGCAGTCGCTGCCGACCTTTCCGCCCGTCCAGCCGATCTGGAGCAGCTCGGGCTCGCCATCGAGGCTTGGTTGAGTGAAAGCGGGGCTGCAGCCTCCACCGGGGCCACACCGCTCGCAGCTGCTCCGCCGACCCTTTCGACGCCCATGGCGACGACGGGGGCTGTGGCGCCTGCTGCGTCCAATGCATCTTTCGATGAGGCTCGAATCGCGGCGCACGCAGAAAGCGCCGGAGCGACAGCTGTTGACAGCAATCTGCCGGCCTGGCAGCCGGCCCCACCCTCCGTCCGATCCGTTTTGTCGGCGCCGGAGAAACGCCCAGTGCCGCGCCCGCCAGGCCAGGCACCGCGCTGGGCCTTGGGTCTCATCGCCGTCACCCTGGTGCTGGTCGCCTTGGCCTGGCTGAGTGGCCAGCGACTGCTCTTCTGATCCTCCATGCGCTATCTCGACAAGCTCCTCTCCGCCACACGAGACACCTCACTCTGTGTGGGCCTGGACCCCGATCCCGCTCGTTTTCCGGGCGATTGGCGCGGCGACGCGCGGCGCATCGCCGACTTCTGCTGCGCCATCGTCGACGCCACGCACGACCTGGTGGCGGCCTTCAAGCCGCAGATCGCCTACTTTGCCGCCGAGGCCGCTGAAGACCAATTGCAGCGCGTCATCGCACACATCCGCCGCGTTGCACCCGGCAAGCTCATCGTGCTCGACGCCAAGCGTGGCGACATCGGAGACACCGCCAAACTCTACGCCCGTGAGGCCTTCGAACGTTACGGCGCCGATGCCGTCACGCTCTCGCCCTTCATGGGACTGGACACGCTCGAACCTTTCCTCGCCCATGCCGATCGCGGCGTGTTCGTGCTGTGCCGCACCAGCAATCCCGGTGGTTCCGATTGGCAGATGCAGCGACTGGCCGATCTGCCGGAGCAGCCGCGGCTCTTCGAGGAACTTGCTCGCCGCGCGGGGAGCGAATGGCGCCGCCAGCCCGGTCAGCTGGGCCTGGTGGTAGGGGCCACCTACCCTGGGGAGCTGGCACGTGTGCGGCAGCTCGCGCCCGATGTGCCGCTGCTGGTGCCTGGCATCGGCGCGCAGGGCGGTGATGCCGCAGCCACCGTGAAGGCCAATGCCGGCGGCCCCATGCTCGTGAGCAGCAGCCGCGCCATCCTCTACGCCTCGGCGCAGCTGCAGGACTTCGCCGCCGCCGCCCGTGCGGCGGCCGAGGCCACGCGGGCACAGTTGCAGGCCGTTTGAGCCTGCGCCATGCGCCCCATGAACCCCAGCCGCCCGTCGCCCGACATCCCCCTGCAACACAGCCTGGCCCTGCTGCCGGAGCAGGGCGCTCCCGACCTGCTCTTCCTGCTCTTGCACGGCGACGGTGCGGACGGTCGGCAGATGGAGCCGCTGGCACTGGCCCTGCGGCGCGAGTACCCGCAGGCGGCGGTGGTGGCCTTGGACGCGCCGCTGGCGCTGCCCAGCCAGAACGTCGCGGGCTGGCGTTGGTTCGATGCGGACGCCGCCGATCAGGGCGCTGCGCTGCAAGCGGCGCTGCCAGGCTTTGTGGCCCGTGTGCGCGCCTGGGGTGCTCTGTTCGGACTACCCTGGCCGCGCGTGGCGCTGGCCGGGTTCTCGCAGGGAGGCCAGATGGCGTTGGAAGCCGTTGTGGCCGAGCCGCATCTGGCCGGCCGGGTGCTGGCCATTGCGGCCGCGCCGCTCGCGCGCCCGCAGGCAGCGCCCGAAGGCGTGTGCCTGCATCTGCTTCACGGCCTGGATGACGCCGAGGTGCCCAAGCAGCACGTGCTCGATGCCGCCCGCACCTGGGTCGGCCTGGGGGCCGACCTGACCGCTGACCTGCTGCCGGGGGTCGGTCACGAGTTGCATGCACAGCTCATCGAGCGCGGCATCCACCAATTGCGCCATTTCATTCCGGCGCACCTGTGGCGTGAAGCCGTGCAGCAGGCGGCCGAGATGGATGCGGCCGACCGCGAACTGATGTCGCGCGGCAGACCGCACTGAGCTTGGGCTGAGGCGGCGCTCGACGCGCGGGCGAACGCAGGCGGCGGGTGGGGCCGCCGCAACACCGGCGCCATGCGCCCTTGAACCACTTCAAGGACGCCGGCAGGCAGGCGCGGAACGATGCGTCTGCCCGTGCTGGCGTAGGCAGCCCCGGCGGGCCCGGTGATCCGGCTGCCGGACCGCAATGGCGGTCCCCGACAAGGAGTGAACATGCGGTCCCCGAAACTGTCTGCGCTGATGATGACGCTGGCGGCAGCTTGGACGCTGGGTGCACAGGCCCAGACAGGCGCCCCCGAGATGACCCCGGCAGAGGTCGAGATCGGCAAGAAGATCTACTTCGAGCGCTGCGCCGGCTGCCACGGCGTGCTGCGCAAGGGCGCCACCGGCAAGAACCTGGAGCCGCACTGGAGCAAGAAGGCCAAGGATGGCAGCGTGCAGGAAGGCGGCACGCTCAAGCTCGGCACCGGTCGCCTGGAGAAGATCATTGCCCTGGGCACCGAAGGCGGGATGGTCAATTACGACGACATCCTGACCAAGGATGAGATCAACATCATGGCGCGCTACATCCAGCGCACGCCCGATGTGCCGCCCGAGTTCAGCCTGAAGGACATGGAGGCGTCCTGGAAGCTGATCGTGCCCACGGAGCAGCGACCCAAGGCGCAGAAGAACCAGATCAACCTGAAGAACGTCTTCGCCATCACCCTGCGCGACACGGGCAAGCTGGCCCTGGTGGACGGCGACACGAAGAAGATCTGGAAGGTGCTCGACACCGGCTACGCGGTGCACATCTCGCGCCTCTCCGCCTCAGGGCGCTACGTCTACACCGTGGGTCGCGACGGCCTGGTGACACTCATCGACCTGTGGTTCGAGGAACCGACCACCGTGGCCACCGTGAAGCTGGGCGCCGACGCCCGCAGCGTGGACACCAGCAAGTTCAAGGGCTACGAGGACAAGTACCTGATCGGCGGCACCTACTGGCCGCCTCAGTACTCGATCATGGACGGCGAGACGCTCAAGCCCATGAAGATCGTCTCGACCCGCGGCAACACCGTGGACGGCGAGTACCACCCCGAACCGCGCGTGGCCTCCATCGTCTCCTCGATGATCAAGCCCGAGTGGGTGGTGAACGTCAAGGAAACCGGGCAGATCATGCTGGTGGACTACAGCGACATCAAGAACCTGAAGACCACCACCATCGAGTCGGCGAAGTTCCTGCACGACGGCGGCTGGGACGCCAGCAAGCGCTACTTCCTGGTGGCTGCCAACGCCTCGCACAAGATCGCGGCGGTGGACACCAAGACCGGCAAGCTTGCGGCGCTGGTGGACACCAAGAAGATCCCGCACCCGGGCCGTGGCGCGAACTTCGTGCATCCGACCTATGGTCCGGTCTGGGCCACCGGTCACCTGGGCGATGCCGTCATCACTTTGATCTCCACGCCTTCCGAAAAGAAGGAGCACGCCAAGTTCAAGCCGCACAACTGGAAGGTGGTGCAGGAACTCAAGACGGGCGGCGCCGGCAATCTGTTCGTCAAGACCCACCCGAAATCCACGCACCTGTGGGCCGACATGCCGATGAACCCCGAGCGTGAGAACGCCGAGGCCGTCTACGTGTACGACCTCAAGGATCTCGCCAAGGCTCCGGTCAAGCTCGATGTGGCCAAGGACAGCGGCCTGCCCGAAACCAAGGCGCTGCGCCGCGCCACCCACCCGGAATACAACCAGGCGGGTGACGAGGTGTGGATCTCGCTGTGGGGCGGCAAGACCGACCAATCCGCCATCGTGATCTACGACGACAAGACGCTGAAGCTGAAGAAGGTGATCACCGATCCGAGCATCGTGACACCGACCGGCAAGTTCAACGTCTACAACACGCAGCACGACATCTACTGAGTGGCGGCAACCCGCACGGACCCCGGTCCGTGCGGGGCTTTCCAGTGAGGAATCAATGAGCGAGTCCAAAGGCCTGCTGCGCCGCCTGCTGGGGCTGAAGCTGCTCTGGGGCGGCGTCATCGCCGGCATCGTGCTGTGGGGGGGCTTCAACACCGCCGTCGAGGCGACGAACAAGGAAGCCTTCTGCATCAGCTGCCACGAGATGAAGGACAACGTGTTCAAGGAGTACTCCGAGAACACCATCCACTACACCAACCGCACCGGTGTGCGCGCCACCTGCCCCGACTGCCATGTGCCCAAGGAATGGGGGGCCAAGATGATCCGCAAGATCCAGGCCTCGCGCGAGCTCTACGGAAAGCTCACGGGCAGCATCGACACGCGCGAGAAGTTCGAGGCCAAGCGCCTGCAGCTGGCCGAGCGCGAATGGGCACGCATGAAGGCCAACGACTCGCTGGAGTGCCGCAACTGCCACAGCCTGGAGAGCATGGACAAGGAAAAACAGAAGCCGCGCGCCAAGAAGAGCCATGAACTGGCCGTCAAGAACAACGAGACCTGCATCGATTGCCACAAAGGCATCGCCCACCACAAGCCCAAGGGCATGAAGGAAGAGGACGAATGATCATGAAGCGCATCGCCATCACCGCCTGGGCCGCATTGCTTGCAGCCGGCCTGCCTACGGCACAAGCCGCCGCGCCCGACTGGGGCAAGGTGCCAGCCGCCAAGTTCACGCTGCTCTACGCCGGTGTCTCGCCGATCGAGTGGATCACCAAGGGCAGCGAGCACGGCGGCGCGCGCGCACTCAAGAAGGGCGAGACCTGCGCCTCCTGCCACCACGAGGAAGCCGCCGACATGGGCAAGAAGATCGTCAGCGGGCAGAAGAACGAGCCCAAGCCCATCAAGGGTAAGGCGCCGGCCATTCCGGTCAGCGTGCAGGCCTCGCACGACGGCGCCAACCTCTACCTGCGCTTCAGCTGGAAGCAACCCGCCGGCGGTGCCGACAAGATGGACAAGGACAACGCGGTCAAGCTGGCCGTGATGTTCGAGGACAACAAGGTGCCGCGCGCCAATCTCAGCGGCTGCTGGGAAACCTGCCACAGCGATGCGCGCACCATGCCCGATGCCAAGGACGACAAGAAGACCAAGTACGTGGCTGAGGGCAGCCTGGCCAGCGGCAAGTACTACGACCTCATCCAGTGGACGAGCAAGGGCGGCAAGTTCGACGGCTACGTGGCCGACAAGCGCGTCTTGGAAGGCGGCAAGGCCTTGCTGGATGCCAAGGGCGAGAAGAAGGGCGACGAGTGGAGCGTGGTCTTCACGCGCAAACTGACGGGCGGCGAAGGCGACATCGCGCTCGCCCCCGGCAAGGTCGTCAACATCGGCTTCGCCATCCACGACGACCACGCGGCCGGCCGCTTTCACCACGTGTCCTTCGGATACACGCTGGGCTTGGACGCCAAGGCCGACATCAGCGCCGCCAAACAATGAAGCTGAGGCGCCGCACGGCTTTGCTGGCCGTCGCGTTGGGTGCCGGCTCGGCCCGTGCGGCATTGCACGAGGTGGCCATCCGGGACATGCGTTTCGAGCCTGAGCTCCTGCGCATCCGGGTCGGCGACACGGTGCGCTGGACCAACCGCGAGAAGCGCACCAGCCACTCCCTGTTGTTCAAGGGCCAGCCGGAGAGTGAACGCCTGTTCCCCGGCGAGAGCTTGGAGCGCCGCTTCGACCAGGACGGCGAATTCGACTACTTCTGCGGCCCGCACCCGGAGATGAAGGGCCGGGTGGTGGTGGAGTAGGGCCTGCTACTGACTTGTGAGCAACAGGCCCCAGCTTGGGGAATCTGTGGCCCTGGCGGGCCGGGCGCGCGCGTTACGCTGGGGCGTGACCCTTCATCGCGGCTTCATCTCGGCCATCCTGCTGCTGCTGCTGGCGGCAGCGGTTGGGACGTCGGCTGCGGCCCATCGACCCAGCATGCCGGTGTGCGAAGACGCCAACGAATGGCCGCCTTACACCCATTACCGACGCACCTCCGGCCAGCGCAGTGATCAGGTGACGGGCTTCTCGGTGGAGTTGCTGCGGCTGATCGCACAGCGACGGGGCTTCAGCGTCCAGGTGCACATGCTGCCCTGGAAGCGCTGCGTGGAAGCCGTTCGAAGTGGCGAGATGCTGGGCTTTCTCAACGCGATCCGCACGCCCGATCGCGACCGCGACTTCTGGGTTTCGCCGGAGATCTACGAGACCCGGCTGATCCTGCTCGGCCTGCGTTCGCGCTTCCCGCAAGGCTTGGACCTGCCCGGGCAAGACGCCCTCAAGCCCTTGCGCGTGGGAGGGCTGCACGGCTATAGCTACTCGCAGCTCGACGCCATCGCGCCCGAGACCCTGGTGCGCGCGCCCAACTACCCCTCGATGCTGAAGATGCTGCGCAACGATCGGGTGGATGTGGTGCTCATCAACGAAGGCGTGCTGCAGGGCTTGTTGACCCTGGAGCAGCTGCCGCCCGACTGGGACCACGGCCTGGTGCACGGCACCCTGGCCGACCGCCAGCCCAGCCGCTTCCACATGATGTTCAGCCGCAAGCACCCCGATGGCGAGCGGCTGCATGCCTGGGTCAGCGCCGAACTGCCCTTGCTGGAGCGCAGCGGCGAGCTGGCCAAACTGCGCGAGCAGTGGCTGCGCGGCCTGCGCTGAATCCGCCGCTCTCGCGGTCTTCAGCCGCGCAGGGCCTCGTCGAACCCGCGGCTGCGCCCGACTTGGCGCTCATCCACCCAAAGGCCTTCCACGCCCGGGGTGCGCAGCGCGGACCAGGCGCCCGCCCCGGTCACCATCAAGGCGGTGCCCAGGCCGGCCAACTCACGCCAGTCGCGACCGATCAGGCTGACCCCGCGAAGCCCCTGACTTGGCAGCCCGCTGCGCGGGTCGAGCACATGGTGGTAGCGCCGGCCCTCGTGCACGAAGCAGCGTTCGTAGTCGCCTGAGGACACCAGCCAGCGGTCCTGCAGCGGCAGCTGGGCCAGCAGCGACTCGGGCTCGCGCGGGTCGCGGATGCCGACCCGCCAGGGCCGGCCGTGCAAGCGGCCGATGGCCAGGAGGTCACCGCCGCCGTCGATGAGGGCGTCCTGCACGCCATGCTGGCGCAGCTGCTGCATACCGGCTTCAAGGATGGGCAGCTTGGCCAGCGCGCCCAGGTCCAGGCGCATGCCGGCGCGCGCCAGGCGCACGCGGCCGCCGTCCACTTCGATGTCGCGCCAGTTCACCAGCGCGCGCTGTGCGGCCAGCCGCTGGCGGTCGGGCACCTCGGGTGCTCGGCCCTTGGATGCTTCGAAGTGCCAGTCGCGGTAGGCGCCTACGGTCGCATCGAATGCGCCTTGGCTGCGTTGCGCAAGCCCGCGCCCGAGGGCCAGCAGCTCGCGCATCAAGGGCGGCATGGCCAGCGGCGCAGCACCAGCCTGTCGGGCCAAATTGCCCACCAGACTGTCGGCGCGAAAGCGGCTGTAAAGGCGCTCCAGGCGGGCCATCTCGGCCCAGGCGGCGTCCAGGGCAGGGCGCAGTTCGTCGGCCGCGCCGGGCACGACGAGGCGAACCTGCGTGCCCATCAGCGCGCGGGTCTGGCGCTGCACCTGGGGCGCCTGGATGGCGGCGCGGGTGCAGGGCGCCAGCAGGGCGCCGGCGAGCAGCAGGCGGCGCTTCATGCGTGGCCGTTCAGCGCGACTGCGCCACCATGTGGTCCACCGCCGCCTTGACCTGCTCGTCGCTCAGGCTGGCTCCGCCGCCGCGCGCCGGCATGGCGCCCTTGGAGCCGGTGAAGCCCTCGATGGCGTGCTTGTAGAGGGTGTCGTTGCCCTGGGCGATGCGCGGTGCCCAGTCGGCCTTGTCGCCCGGTTTGGGGGCGCCGGCCACGCCGGCCGCATGGCACAGCGCGCAGGTCTTGTTGTAGACGGCCTTGCCTTCGTCGTTGGCGGCCTGCACGGGCGGGGCACTGGCGACTTCGGCGGTGGGCGCGGTGGTGGTCGCGGCGGTGGGCGCCGGTGCGGCGGCCGGGGTGGCGCTCTCCTGCTTGCTGCAGGCAGCGAGCGAGAACGCCAGCAAAAGCGCGGCGGCATGGGCGACAGGGGCGAGGCGTTTCATCAAAGGTCTCCAGCAATCAAGGCTGCGGAGGACTCTACGCAAGGCCCCGATCTATGGCCTTGAACTGGTTCAAGGCGCGGGCGGCCCTGGAGGGACAGCATGTCGCCACTCACCATGGCCCACGCCTCCTTGCCCCGCCCCCGCTCCACGCGCCGCTTTGCGCGCTGGCTGCTGGCGCTGTGGCTGCTGGCGCTGGGCTGCGCCGGTTCGGCGCCGCTGTTCGACCCCATCCAGCCCCGGCTGGACTGCGTGACGCACCGCAAGGCCAAGCCCGCGGAATCCGTCGCGCCCCAGGCTTCCAAGCTCTGGCACTGCAGCCAGTGCCTGTTCGCGGCGCCGCCGCCTGGCTTCGCCGCAGCGCCCGTGCCCCTGCAGCGCGTGGTGCGCGCCGAACCCCAGTTGCCGCCTGCGGATCCCCGCGCTGCGGATCTGTCCCTGACCCCGCCCGCGCGGGCCCCTCCTGTGTTTCTCACCCGAGCCTGAAGAAAGGTAAGACCATGCAAGACCGCCCCACCCCTGTGCAACCCAGCGCGGTTGACACGCAACCCGAACTGGGCCGCCGCCGCTTCTTCAACGCCGCCGCGCTGGCTGGCGTGGCGGGACTGGCCGCCGCCTGCACCGAGAAGCCGGTCGCCGGCGGCAGCGCCGCCTCGGCACCTGCGGCGGCGGCTGCGCACGGCGGCGCGGCCAACGCCTCGCACCTGAAGCCGGGCGAACTCGACACCTACTACGGCCTGTGGAGCGGCGGTCATACCGGGGACGTGCGCGTGCTGGGCATCCCCTCGGGCCGCGAGATCCTGCGCATTCCCTGCTTCGTGCCGGACGCCCTGGTGGGCTGGGGTCACACGAACGAGTCCAAGGCGGTGATGGGCACCAAGGCCGATGGGACGCTCCGCTACACCATTGGCGACACCCACCATGTGCACGCCTCGTACAAGGATGGCAACTACGACGGCCGCTACGCCTGGGTCAACGACAAGATCAACAGCCGGGTGGCACGCATCCGGCTCGACTACTTCGTCTGCGACAAGATCACCCAACTGCCCAATGTGCAGGGCTTCCATGGCATCTTCCCGGACAAGGCCGACCCGGTCGATCCGGCCATCAACTACACCACGCGCGTCTTCGCCGGCGGTGAGTTCGGCATCCCGCTGCCCAACAAGGCCACCCTGGACGAGAAGCAGTACCGCTCGCTGTTCAGCTGCCTCGACGCGGAGACCATGGAGCTGCGCTGGCAGGTGCTACTGGACGGCAACTGCGACCTGGTGGCGACCAGCTACGACGGCAAGCTCGCCGCCTCCAACCAGTACAACACCGAGGGCGGCGCCAAGTACGAGGACATGATGTCCGCCGAGCGCGATGCCTGCGTGTTCTTCAACGTGGCGCGCATTGAGGCGGCGGTGAAGGCCGGCCAGTTCAAGACCTACGGCAGCTCCAAGGTGCCGGTGGTGGATGGCACGCACGCCGCCAACAAGGACGCCAAGACCGCGCTGGTGGCCTATGTGAGCGTGCCGAAGAATCCGCACGGCGTGAACGCCAGCCCCGATGGCAAGTACTTCATCTGCGCCGGCAAGCTCTCGCCCACCGGCACCGTGATCGAGCTGGCCAAGGTGCTGGACTGGTTCGAGGGCAAGCTGGAGAAGCTCGACGACGCCATCGTCGCCGAGGTCGAACTGGGCCTAGGCCCGCTGCACACCGCCTTCGACGGCCGTGGCAACGCCTACACCACGCTCTTCCTGGACAGCCAGGTGGTGAAGTGGAACGTCGAGAAGGCGATCGCCTTCCACAAGGGCGACAAGACGGCCAAGTACGTGGTGGATCGCATCGACGTCCACTACCAGCCGGGCCACATCAACGCCTCGCAAAGCGAGACCAAGGCCGCCGATGGCAAGTTCCTCTGCGTGGGCTGCAAGTTCGCCAAGGACCGCTTCCTGCCCGTCGGCCCGCTGCACCCGGAGAACGAGCAGATCATCGACATCAGCGGCGAGAAGATGGTGCTGCTGGGCGACCACCCAGTGCGTGGCGAGCCGCACGATTTCATCTTCTTCAAGCGCGAGCTGCTCAAGCCCAAGGCGGTCTACGAGCTGGACGAGTTCCCGAACGCGGTGAAGGACGCCAAGGAGTCAGGGGTCACGCGCAACGGCAAGAAGGTGACGGTGAAGCTGACCTCGCTGGCACCGGCCTTCAGCCTGCGCGAGTTCACGGTGAAGAAGGGCGACGAGGTGACCTTGATCCTGACCAATCTCGACAAGGTGCAGGACCTGACGCACGGTTTCGCCATCCCGGGCCACAACGTCAACTTCATCGTCAATCCGCAAGAGACCAAGTCGGTCACCTTCACGGCGGGCGAGCCCGGCGTGTACTGGTGCTACTGCACGCACTTCTGCCACGCGCTGCACCTGGAGATGCGCACCCGAATGATTGTGGAAGCTTGATGAGGGGAGGGCGCGGCGAGGACTCGAGACCCTCGCCGCGCCGGATAACGATGCCGGTATCGACTGCACTTCGCGCGGCCCTCGTGGCCGCGCTCTTTTTCCTGACGGGCGCGGTCTTCGCGCAGGCCTACGAGGCCAAGCTGGCCGAGGACCTGCACACGCACCCTCAACTTTGCGAACGCGTGCCCTGCACCGAGGTCTTTCCCGGCGCGGTGCGCTTCAGCGCGCGCAAGGGGCGGCCGGCCTACGTGGAGGCCTACGACGCCGCCGATGCGCTGATGGGCTATGTGGTGCTCAGCACCGACGTGACCGATCTGCCCGCCTACTCGGGCAAGCCGGTGGTCACGCTGATCGGCATGGACAAGGCGGGCCGCTACGTTGGCTTCAAGGTGCTCAAGCACTCCGAGCCCATCCTGCTGCTGGGCATCCCCGAGTCCGCGTTGGTGCGCTTTCACGACCAGTACCTGAAACGCGGCGTGGGCGAGCAGCTCGAAGTCGGCGGTGGCAGCGGCGAGGCCGTGCATCTGGATGCGATCAGCGGCGCCACGGTCACCGTCATCGCGCAGAACCAGGTTATCGCCACCTCGGCGCAGGCGGTGGCCGCGCAGGTGGGCCTGTTGCCGCCCACGGTGCGCGCGCCGGCCCGCTTCGCGCTGCAAGGCCGGCTGCCGACCTGGGCTGAGCTGGTGGAGGAGGGCGCCGTGCAGCGCCTGGTGGTGCAGCCGCAGCAGGTCGGCCTGCCGCCATCCAGCGAGCCCTTCATCGAGCTGTGGTTCGGCAGCCTGGATCATCCGGAGATCGGTTCGGCCCTGCTCGGCGCCGAGGGCTGGCGCTCGCTGCGCAGCCGGCTGAAGGAGGGCGAGCACGCGCTCTTCGTCGTGCGCACGGCGGGCCAGGAGTCCTTCAAGGGCTCGGGCTTCGTGCGCGGCGGGCTCTACGACCGCATCCAGATCAAGCAGGGCCGTGAGCTCTTCAGCTTCCGCGACCTCGACTACCTGAACCTCTACGCCCTGCACGCGCCCGGGTCACCGGCGTTCAGCGAGTCGGCCCTCTTCATCCTGCGCTCGAGCAGCTTTTCCAGCGCCTATCCGTGGAAGCTGAACTTCCTGGGCAACCGTGTGGACCGCGCCACCGGCCAGCGCAGCTTCGCCAACTTCGAGGCCCGCTACTGGTTGGCCGACGCGCGCCTCGAAGGTGGGCGACCCGAGGTGCAGGAGGCGGCAAGCGGCTGGCAGCGAATCTGGGGCCAGCGGCCCTGGGCCCTGACCGGCTTCGTGGCGCTGCTGTTGGCCACCGGCATCGTGTACGCCCAGCGCGAACGCCTGGCCCGGCTGTCCACGCACAAGAACAAATGGCCGATCGACGGCTTCAAGTACAGCGCCTGGCTGCTGTCCATCTTCTTCGTCGGCTTCGGCCTGCTGGCGCAGCCCTCCATCACGCAGGTGCTGACCTGGTTCCACTCGTTGCTCTTCCAGTGGCAGTGGGAGCTGTTCCTGATGGATCCCTTCATCTTCTGCTTCTGGGTCTTCATCATCGTCAGCACCTTCGTTTGGGGACGGGGCCTGTTCTGCGGCTGGCTCTGCCCCTTTGGCTCGTTGCAGGAGGGGCTGTTCAAGCTCGCCGGCAAGCTGGGCATGAAGCGTTGGCAGCGGCCGGTGCCGCAGGCCCTGCACGACCGCTTGAAGTTCCTCAAGTACGCGATCTTCTTCGGCCTCTTCGGCGTGTCGTTGTTCTCCATGACCCTGGCCGAGATGCTGGCCGAGGTGGAGCCCTTCAAGACCACCTTTCTGGTCGGCGTGCTCAACCGCAGCTGGCCCTACGCGATGTACCTGGCGCTTCTGCTGGGTTTGGCCTTGCTCATCGAGCGGCCCTTCTGCAAGTACCTGTGCCCGCTGGGTGCGGCGCTGGCGTTGCCCAGCAGCTTCCGCTGGTTCGGGCTGCTGCGAAAGCCCGCCTGCCACACCTGCAAGGCCTGCGCCAAGGGCTGCGGCTCGCAGGCCATCGACGCGGCCGGCCGCATCGACCACCGCGAGTGCCTGCACTGCCTGGACTGCATGGTGCTCTACACCGACGCCAAGGCCTGTCCGCCGCTGAGCCAGGAACGCAAGCGGCGCGAGCGTGAGGGCCTGGCCATCACGCCGATCGGCCGCGATGGCCATTTCATTCCCATCGTGCCGGTGCCTGTGGTGGCGCCCGCGCCGGCGCAAGACCCACGCTGTGCCACCGAGCCGGTGCGGCCCCCGCACTTCGACGCGCACGGCTGGCGCTGGCTGCTCGCCGAGCTGCGCCACCACCTGCTGCCTTGGAACCTCGCCGAGCTGCGCGCCGCCAAGGCCTGGCAGGTGGCGGGCATTGGCCTGGCTGTGGCTGCCACCCTGGGCTGGTTGCTGGCGGCGCAGGGCCGGCTGTCAGCGGTGGGCCTGATCGGCTGGTGGATCGGTTGGAGCGTGTTCGAGGTGCTGCTGAGACGCCAAGGGCTGAACTACGTCAAGGACGGTCCGTGGTGGCGCGCGCAATATCGCGTCGCCAACCCCCTCGACATGGTCAGCTACGTGGGATTCAAGAACCTGCTCATCGGTGCCGCGCTCTTCCTGTTCCTGCAGGCCAGCGGGCGCCTGCTCACGTGAAGCGGGCCTGGGCCCTCGGCCCGCTGCTCCTGTTCCTGCTGCTGCAGGGCCTGGCGCAGGCCGCCGTGACGCGCGTGCGCCCGTCCGACGACCTGCAGGCGGCCCTGGACGCCGCCGCCCCGGGCGACGTGCTGGAGGTGGAGCGCGCGCAGCGGGTCGGCCACTTCGTGATTCGCAAGCCGCTCACGCTTCGCGGCCTGCGCTGGCCGCGGCTAAGCGGTGGCCGGCAGGGCAGCACCCTGCGCATCGAGGCCACCGACGTGACGGTGGAGGGCTTCCTCATCACCGACTCCGGCGCCTCGCTGCGCGAGCAAGACGCCGGCATCCAGGTACGCCCCGGCAGCCACCGCGCCGTCGTGCGTGGCAATGAGCTCAGCTACAACCTGTTCGGCCTGTGGATCGAGAAGGCCCACGAGGTGCGGGTGGAGCGCAACGTCATCACCGGCAAGCGCGACCTGAACTCGCCACAGCGTGGCAACGGCATCCAGCTCTACAACACCCTGGGCGCGCGCATCGAGGGCAACCGCATCGGCTTCGTGCGTGACGCGCTCTACATCGACGTCTCGCACGACGCCGTCTTCCGCGGCAACGAGCTGCACCACAGCCGCTACGGCACGCACTACATGAACAGCTACCGCAATCTGTGGGAAGGCAATGACAGCCACCACAACCGCGGCGGCCTGGCCTTGATGGAGGTGCGCGACAACGTGGTGCGCAACAACCGCTGCTGGGCGAACAGCGACTTCGGCATCATGCTGCGCACCGTGCAGGACGCGGTCGTCGAAGGCAATGTGGTGGCGCGCAACGGCCGCGGCTTCTTCATCTATGACGTCGAGTACGCGACGCTTCGCGACAACCTCGTCGCCGCCAACCCGGTGGGTGTGCACCTGGCGGCGCTGTCCACCCGCAACGTCGTGCAGGGCAATGACTTCATCGCCAACGGCGAGGCCGTGCGCTATGTCGGCAGTCGCGACGAACGTTGGGGCGGCCAGGCCGGCCAGCCCGAGCAGGGCAACCACTTCAGCAACTACCTGGGCTGGGACCGCGACGGCGACGGCGTGGGCGACCAGGTCTACGAGGCCAACGACCTCGTCGACCGGCTCAGCTACCGCCACCCCTCGGTGCGCCTGTTGATGGCCAGCCCAGCGGTGCAGGCGCTGCGCGTCGTCTCGCGCCAGTTCCCGCTGCTGCGCGCACCCAGCGTGGTGGACCCGCACCCGCGCATGCGTCCTGCCCATCCCCAATGGAGGCTCTGGCTTGTCCGTTCCTGACCCCTTCCCCGTGCGGCTGCAGGAGGTTCGAAAGTCCTTCGGCCCGCTGCGAGCCGTGGATGGCGTGAGCCTCGCGGTGCCGCGCGGCCAGATGGCCGGTCTGATCGGCCACAACGGCGCCGGCAAGAGCACGCTGTTCCGCATGATGCTCGGCCTGCTGACACCAGACGCCGGCCAGGTCCAGGTGCTCGGGGTCAAGGCAGGCGGGCCGCTGTGGCGGGCGGCGCGCCGGCGCATCGGCTACCTGCCCGAACAGCTGGCGCTGTACGACGCGCTGACCGGCCGAGAGACCCTGCAGTTCTTCGCGCGCCTGAAGGCTGCGCCCGCGGCGCAGATCGACCCGCTGCTCGAACGCGTGGGCCTGGGCGCCGCCGCCGGCCGCGCCGTGCGCACCTACTCGAAGGGCATGCGCCAGCGCCTGGGCCTGGCTCAGGCGCTGCTTGGCGAGCCCGAGCTGCTGCTGCTGGACGAACCCAGCAACGGGCTCGACCCGGCCGCCATCCGCGAGTTCTACGCGCTGCTGGCCGAACAGTGCGCGCGTGGCTGCGCGGTGCTCATCACCTCGCACATCCTGGCCGAACTGCAGCAGCGCGTGGACCGCCTCACCATCCTGGCCAACGGCCAGGTGCTCGCCCAGGGCAGCGTGGCCGAGTTGCGCGAGCAGCTGGCCTTGCCGCTGACCGTGTCGCTGCGAGGCACCCCCGAGGGCTTGCAGGCAGCGCGCCTGGCGGCCGGCAGCCTGGTGATGGGAGAGACCGCTGGCGAGGGCAGCCTGAGCCTGCGCTGCGCGCGTGCCGACAAGATGGCGCTGCTGCAGGCCCTGGCGCCGCTGGGCGGCACTGCCTTACAGGATCTGCAACTGCACGAGCCCTCGCTGGAAGACCTCTACTTCGGCGTCGGTGCGGGAGCGGATGCATGACGGGCCCGCTGTTCACCATCGCCGGCAAGGAGCTGCGTGAGCGCCTGCGCAACCGCTGGGTGCTGGCGGTCGCCCTGGTCTTCACCGTCTTCTCGCTGCTCATCAGCTACTTCGGCGCCGCGCAGCAGGGCGTGGTGGGGCCGCGCTCCCTGGAGCTCACCGTGAGCAGCCTGGTCAGCCTGGTCATCTACTTGGTGCCGATGATTGCCTTGCTGCTCGGCTTCGACGCCATCGTCGGCGAGCGCGAACGCGGTTCGCTCGAGCTGCTGCTGGCCCATCCGCTCACGGCCTTCGAGCTGCTGGCGGGCAAGTTCCTGGGCCTGGCGACGGCGCTGACTCTGTCCACGCTCGGCGGCTTTGCACTCGTCGGGGTGCTGCTCTTTCGCCAATTCGGCAGCGAGGCGCTGTGGCATTACGGCGGCTTCGTGCTCAGCAGCACGGGCCTTGGCCTGAGCTTCCTGAGCCTGGCGCTGCTGCTCTCCGTGCTCACGCGCGAGCGCACCCGCGCCTCGGGCCTGGCCATCGTGCTGTGGTTCTTCTTCGTGCTGGTCTTCGACCTGGCGCTGCTGGGCACCCTGGTGGCCACCAGCGGCTCCGAGGCCGGCGCGCGCGTGGGCGATGCCGCCGCCTGGCTGCTGTTGGCCAACCCGGCCGACGTGTTCCGCATCCTCAATCTGTTCTCGCTCGAACAGGCCGGCGGCCTGTTCGGTCTGGGCGCCTTGCTGCCGCCGGCTTTCGCCTCGCCCTTGTGGATGGGCCTGGCCTTGCTGGGCTGGATCGTCGCGCCCCTCGCCCTTGCCTTGTGGAGATTCAAGCCATCATGAAACCCAGTCCCACCCTGACCCGCCGCCGTTGCCTGGGCTGCGCCGGCATGGCCATGTTCAGCGCCCTGCTGCCCGGTTGCGCGCGCGAGGACGGCCCGGCCACCGCGCAGGACTTCAGCGACGCCACCGCCTGTGCGCTGGACGGCATGCTGCTCGCCGAGTACCCCGGCCCCAAGGCGCAGATCCACCACCAAGGCGATGCCAAACCGCAGTTCCTCTGCGACCCGGTGGAGATGTTCTCGCTGCTGCTGCGCCCCGAGCAGGTGAAGGCGGTGCGCGCGGCCTTTGTGCAGGACATGGAGAAGACCGACTGGGAGCGCCCGCGCCAAGCCTGGATCGACGCCAAGACCGCTTTCTACGTGCGTGACAGCCGGCTCATGGGCGCCATGGGCCCGACCTTCGCCAGCTTCGCTCGGCGCGAGGCGGCCGAGGCCTTCGCCAAGACCCATGGCGGTCAGCTGCTGGCCTATGCCGAGGTGACGCCCGAGCTCGCCGACCTGAGTGGCGGCGGGCAACACGACCAGAAGATGTAGGTTCTTGAACCGCTTCAAGGACGCTTGCGACCCCCGTGCGTAGCCTGCCGGTCATCGTTTTCGACCAACCGGAGGCAGCATGAGCCAGGGCTTCACCAGCCAGACGGCGCGCAACATCTTCTACGGGGGCACCGTGTTCTTCGCCCTCTTGTTCGCGGTCATCGTCTTTCACACGGAGCAGCGCATACCGCAACGCTCCAACGTCAGCGAGCTGACACCCGCCGTGGTGCGCGGCAAGCACATCTGGGAAACGCGCAACTGCATCGGTTGCCACACCCTGCTGGGTGAGGGGGCCTACTTCGCGCCCGAGCTGGGCAACGTCTACACACGGCGTGGGGGTGACTTCATCAAGGCCTGGATGAAGTCCCAGCCCACTGGAGCACCCGGCCGCCGCCAGATGCCCAACTTCCACTTGAACGATCAGCAGCTCGAAGACCTGACCGAGTTCCTCAAGTGGACCAGCAAGATCAACACCGAGAACTGGCCGCCCAACGTGGAAGGTTGAACCATGAGCACCGCACTTCTTGCACAACCCAGCCAGCGCGTCGCGCGGCTGTACTTCGGCGGCGCCCTGGCGCTGTTCCTCGGGCAGATCGTCTTCGGCGTGCTGCTCGGCCTGCAGTACCTGGTGGGCGATCTGTTCTTCCCGCACATCCCCTTCAACATCGCGCGGATGGTGCACACCAACCTGCTCATCGTCTGGCTGCTCATGGGCTTCATGGGCAGCGCCTACTTCCTGGTGCCTGAGGAAGCCCAGGTGCCGCTGCACAGCGAGAAGCTGGCCGTGGCCCTGTTCTGGATCTTCCTGGGCGCCGGCGCGCTGACCATCCTCGGTTACCTGCTGGTGCCCTATGCCACCCTGGCCGCCGCCACCGGCAACGACTGGCTGGCCACCATGGGGCGCGAGTTCCTGGAGCAGCCTTTGCCGACCAAGCTCGGCATCGTGGTCGTGGCGCTGGGTTTTCTGTTCAACATCAGCCTGACGGTGCTCAAGGGCCGCAAGACCGCCATCACCCTGGTGCTGCTCACCGGCCTGTGGGGACTGGCGCTGCTCTTCCTCTTCAGCTTCGTGAACCCGAGCAACCTGGTGCGCGACAAGATGTACTGGTGGTTCGTGGTGCACCTGTGGGTGGAAGGCGTGTGGGAGCTGATCCTGGGCAGCCTGCTGGCCTATCTGCTGATCAAGACCACGGGCGTGGACCGCGAGGTGATCGACAAGTGGCTCTACCTGATCATCACCTTCGCGCTCGTCACCGGCATCCTGGGCACCGGCCACCACTTCTATTTCATCGGCCTGCCCGGCTACTGGCAGTGGATCGGATCGGTGTTCAGCGCGCTCGAACCCATCCCCTTCTTCATGATGACCCTGTTCGCCTTCAACATGGTGCAGCGCAGGAAGCGTGAGCACCCGAACCAGGCCGCCATGCTTTGGACGGTGGGCTGCGCGGTGATGGGCTTCCTGGGTGCGGGCCTCTGGGGCTTCATCCACACCCTGAGCCCGGTGAACTACTACACGCACGGCAGCCAGATCACCGCCGCCCACGGCCACCTCGCGTTCTATGGCGCCTATGTGCTGGTCGTCGTCGCCATGATCAGCTACGCCTGGCCGTTGATGAAGGGCCGCGAGGCCGCGACGCAGAAGGCGCAGAACCTGGAGATGTGGAGCTTCTGGCTGATGACCATCGGCATGGGCGTGATGGTGCTGGCGCTGACCGGCGCAGGCATCTTGCAGGTCTGGCTGCAGCGCATCCCGACCGACGGCAGCGCGCTGGGCTTCATGGCCACCCAGGACCAGCTGCGCTTCTTCTACTGGCTGCGCATCGCCGGTGGCGTCGGCTTCCTGATCGGTCTGCTGACCTACCTGAGCAGCTTCATCGTGAAGGACTCGCAGGAGCATGGCGCACCAGCTCTGGCCCGCGCCTGAGTCTCAAACCTCGAGCGACCAACGCCCGGCTTGCCGGGCGTTTTTGCTTGGTGCAACCGTTGCCGGGCTTGGGTTGCTTCGTTCGCTGTGTACGTTGCGTCCGCCGGCTGGGCAAGCCAGTGGTGGACGCCGCGGGTGTGAACAGGTCCTAGTGTGCTGTCCCGCAAATAGCTGGCATATGGACGGGCCGCAACGGGGATGAGCCGTAGGCGCTTGGCTATGGAGATACCCAGTGGTATCTCCATAGCCAGGCAACGACCGGATCGCCCCGTTTCGGCCCGCCCCACAGGGGTTCGACCAGATGCCACCCTCGCACGCTCGCGAACCAGGGCGCATACCACTCGGTATGGGCCCGGGTCCGCGAGCGCGCGATCATCGCCCTCTGATCGAATCCATATGCCAGCTATTTGCGGGACAGCACACTAGAAGGTTTCCCAATCCCCGTCGTCTGCCGCCGGGGTCGCCGAGCGTGCGGCTGGGGCCGCAGGTTGGGCTGCGGGCTTCGGCGTCAAGGCGGGCTTGGGTGCCGTCGCCGCTGGGGCACTGCCGATCGGTCGGGCGGGCGCCTTGACTTGGGTGACCGATGCGGTCGCCTTCGGTGGCGCGGCGCCTGCTGCGCGTGGGGCGGGTGCTGCCGCTCCCTGCGCATGCGCTGCCATGCTGCGCGCGTCGACCCGGTAGCGGCTGACCAACTGGTGCAGCTTGACCGCCTGGTCCTTCAGGCTTTCGGCGGCGGCGGCGCCTTCCTCCACCAGGGCCGCGTTGCTCTGCGACATCTGGTCGAGCTCGCCCATCGAGCTGGCCACGCCGGCCAGGTGCTGGTTCTGTTCGGCCGTCGAGGCGCTGATCTCGCCGATCACGTCGCTGACGCGGTTCACGCTGCCCACGAGCTGCTCGATGGTGCCGCCGGCCTCGGCCACGAGCCGCGTGCCGGTCTCAACCTTCTCGACGCTCGCGCCGATGAGCGCCTTGATCTCGCGCGCCGCTTCGGCAGAGCGGCTGGCCAGCGAGCGCACCTCGCCCGCCACCACCGCGAATCCCCGGCCCTGCTCGCCGGCTCGGGCGGCCTCCACGGCGGCGTTCAGCGCCAGGATGTTGGTCTGGAAGGCGATGCCGTCGATGGTGCCGATGATGTCGGCGATGCGCTTGGAGCTGGTGTTGATCTCCTGCATGGTGCTCACCACCTGCGTCACCACCTCGCCGCCACGTGCGGCCTCCTGGGCGGCCTGCTGGGCCAACTGATTGGCCGTAGCCGCGCTTTCGGCCGAATGGCGCACCGCCACGCCCAGCTCGCTGACCGCCGAGTTGGTCTGCTGCACGCGGGCCGCCGTTTGTTCGGTGCGCTGACTGAGGTCGAAGTTGCCGCTGGCGATCTCGGCGGCTGCGGTCTGCACGCTGTCGGCGCCTTCGTTCGAGCGCAGGACCATGTCGGCCAGCCCGTCGCGCATGTCGGACAGGGCACGCTGCAAGGTGCCGAGTTCGTCGGTGCGGTCGATGCGCACCTCGCGCGTCAAGTCTCCCTCGGCCATGTGTTCGGCCAGACCGACCAGCGACTTCACCGGGTTGATGATGGTGCGCGTCAGGTAGATGGTGGAGGCCGCCAGCAGCAGTCCGATGAAGGGCAAAAGAATCACCGAGCCGTACACCGACTTCAGTCGCCCGGCAGCGATCTCGGCGCGCAAGGCCTCTTCTTCCCGCAACTGGACCTGGTAGAGCCCATCCATCGCCTTGAGCAGCGGGGGCAGGGTCTTGGCGGCGTGCTGGCTCCAGCCGTCGGCATCTTGCGGCGTTTGCGACAGCAGGGCTTGCAAGGCCTCGGCGGCCTGACCCAAGGCGCGGCGCTCGGCCTCGTGGACCATGGTCGGCTTGAGCTGGGATTCGGTCTGGCGCAGCGCAGCCAGCAACTCGGTCTGGCGCTGACGCGTGGCGGAATCGGCGTCGCCGCGCAGCACCAGGCCGCTGGCATCCACATAGCCTTGCGCTTGCGCGGGCCAGTGGGCGGTCAGGCCCAGCTTCAGCACCTGCGCGGTTTGCCGTTGCTTGGAATCCTCGATGAGCTTGAGCGTGCGCAGCGTGACGCCGATCGAGACGATGCCCATCAGCACCAGCACGATGACGACCGGCGCCCACATGCGCTTGGCCAGAGAGAGTCGGGAGGCTTGCATTGGCGTAACTCCGAATGGTTCCTGCATCCTAGGGCGCGGAAGCGGCCCTTGGGCACTGCTAGGCTGCCGGGCCTTCCCTAGTGTGACGACGCCCCATGAGCCTGCTGGCCATCGACATCGGCAACACCCGCCTGAAGTGGGCCCTGTTCGACTCCCCGCTGCCGGGCCAGGTGCCCCGTACGCAGGGGGCGGTGTTTCTGGAGCACATCGATGCCCTGGCCGAGGGCGAGTGGGCCACGCTGGAGGCGCCGGACACCATCATCGGCAGTTGCGTGGCTGGTGACGCCGTGCGCCGCCGCGTCGAAGACCAGATGGAGATGTGGGATCGGCCCACCCGCTGGGTGGTGCCGTCGGCCGAGGAAGGCGGCGTGAAGAACGGCTATGACCACCCGGCCCGCTTGGGTGCCGACCGCTGGGTGGCCTTGGTGGGCGCCCGCGCGACGGCGCGGCAGCGCGGCTGGACGGGGCCGGTGCTTGTGGTGATGGTGGGCACGGCGGTCACGGTGGACGCGCTCGATGTCGACGGGCATTTCCTCGGCGGCATGATCCTGCCCGGCCACGGCATCATGCTGCGCGCGCTGGAAGGCGGCACTGCCGGGCTGCGCGTGCCCACCGGCGAGGTGCGCGACTTCCCCACCAACACCTCGGATGCCCTCACCAGTGGCGGCACCTTTGCCATCACCGGCGCCATCGAGCGCATGCACCGCGTGTTGGCCGAGCGCTGCGGCAGCGCTCCAATGCTGCTGATGACCGGCGGCGCCGGCTGGAAGGTCAGCCCGGCGCTGGGCGTGCCGCACGAGCTGCACGACGCACTGATCTTTGACGGCCTGCTTGCGCTGGCCGCCAGCTGACGCACCCGACGGCCTGCTTGCGCTGGCCGCCAGCTGACGCACCCGACGGCTTGCCTGCGGGCGACCAGGTGGCGCGGGCCGCGCTTGGACCGCGCCGGATCTTCAGCCGCCCAGCACCTTCTCGCGCAGGCCTTCCAGCGAGCGCACCCCGAGCCGCGCGTAGAGCTTGCGCGTGTGGTCGACCACCGTGCTCGGGGCCACACCGAGCTGCCGCGCGATGTC
>JAFLDE010000022.1 GCA_017302655.1 Burkholderiales bacterium | reverse complement strand
TGGGCGCCGCAGGGCGAGGCGTCGCCGTGACGGGCGCCGGCGCACTGATCACCGGCGCCACCGGTGCCGGACTCGGAGCGGCTGCGGCAGGGCTGCCGGGTGGATCAAAGAGCAGGGTGTATTCGCGGTTCAGCCGCCCGGTGGCCCATCGCATGTCGAGCAACACGTCCAGGAAGGGCTCCTGCACAGCACGATCGCTGACTAGACGCAGCACCACGCGACCGCTGGGCTGGCGCACCAGTTGCACTTGGGTGCCTGACATGACGGTGTTGTAGTCCAAGCCCTGTGCGCGGAAGGCGTCGGGCGATGCCACGCGCACTCGAAGCGAGCTCTCCTCCTCCGCGCTCAGACTCACCACCTCAATCTCGGCACGCAGCGTTTCGCCGAGTGCTGACTGCACCTGGAGTCGGCCAAGCCCCAAGGCTTGTGCCGAGCCAGTGGCCAGCAAGCAGGCGGCCATCGCCACCTGAGAAAGCACGAGTTTTGATCGCGAGCGCGGCTGAGTGGGCTGGTTCAAGGCATCCCCCATCGCAGTGAAGCCACCCAACGCGGCCCGGCACTGCGAGAAAAGTCAAGGCTGGCAAGCATATCCGCGCAAGACCTCAAGAAAGGCCTGCGGCGTGCGGGCAGCCCCCCGGGCTTGCCCGCGTCCGTCGGATCAGGGCAACGCCTCAGCGCTCCAGGAGGATGCGAAGCATGCGTCGAAGCGGTTCGGCAGCACCCCACAACAATTGGTCACCAATCGTGAACGCACCGAGGTACTCCGGCCCCATCGCCAGTTTGCGCAGGCGGCCCACCGGAATGTCCAGGGTGCCGGTGACGGCGACCGGCGTGAGCTCGCGCATGCTCGCTTCACGCGTGTTGGGCACCAGCTTGACCCAGTCGTTGTCCGCGGCGATCAAGCCCTCCAGGTCGGCCAGCGGCACGTCTTTCTTCAGCTTGAACGTGAGGGCCTGCGAGTGGCAGCGCATTGCGCCGATGCGCACACAGAAACCGTCCACCGGGATGTGGCTCGCACTGCCGAGAATCTTGTTGGTCTCGGCCATGCCCTTCCATTCCTCGCGCGACATCCCGTTGCCGAGGTCCTTGTCGATCCAGGGAATCAGCGAGCCGCCCAGCGGCACGCCAAAGTTGGCCGTCTCCTCGCTGCTCAGCATCCGCTGCTTCTCCACGATGCGCCGGTCGATGTCCAGGATGGCGCTCTTCGGGTCGGCCAGCAGGTCCTTGACCTCGGCGTTCAGCGTGCCAAACTGGGTCAGCAACTCGCGCATGTGCTGGGCGCCCCCGCCGCTGGCGGCCTGGTAGGTCTGTGTGCTCATCCATTCGACGAGCCCGGCCTTGTACAGCGCGCCCACGCCCATCAACATGCAGCTCACCGTGCAATTGCCGCCGATCCAGTTGCGGCCGCCACGCGCCAGGGCTTGGTCGATCACCGGGCGGTTGACAGGGTCCAGGATGATGACCGCGTCTTCCTGCATGCGCAGCGTGGAGGCGGCGTCGATCCAGTGCCCGGTCCAGCCGCTTTCGCGCAGCTTGCCGAACACCGCAGTGGTGTAGTCGCCACCCTGACAGCTGATGATGACCTCGCAGCGGCGCAACTGCTGCAGGTCGTAGGCGTCCTGGAGCTGGGTTTCGTTCTTCGCCTGAGCCGGAGCGCGCCCGCCCGCATTGCTAGTGGAGAAGAAAAGCGGCTCGATCAGCGAGAAGTCACTTTCGGCCGACATGCGGTCCATGAGGACCGAGCCGACCATGCCGCGCCAGCCGACGAGGCCGACCAGGGGGGTGTTGGAGATTGCCATGGCTTCGATTTCCTGCAGGACCCTGCTGTCCCGGCCCGCATTCGCCGGGTCCTGGAGGGGCGAAGCAAGCCGAGAGCGGTCAGCTCTTGGTAATGGTCATGGTGGTTTTCAGCGCGGTCACGACGGCATCACCCATCGCGCGCGTGCCCACCTTCTCGCAGCCCTCGCTCCAGATGTCGCCGGTGCGCAAACCTTGCGCCAGCACCGACTGCACCGCGGCTTCGATGCGCGCGGCGGATTCGGGCTGGTTCAGGGAGTAGCGGAGCATCATGGCGGCGGACAGGATGGTAGCAAGGGGGTTGGCGATGCCTTTGCCCGCGATGTCCGGGGCGCTGCCGTGGCTGGGTTCGTACAAGCCCTTGCCGTTCCGATCCAGAGACGCCGAGGGCAGCATGCCGATCGACCCGGTGAGCATCGCCGCCTCGTCGCTGAGGATGTCGCCGAACAGATTGCCCGTAACGATGACGTCAAAGCTCTTGGGCGCCTTCACGAGTTGCATGGCCGCGTTGTCCACGTACATGTGCTCGAGCTGCACGGCGGGGTACTGGGCATGCACCTCGGTCACCACGTCTTTCCACAGTTGCGAGGTCTCGAGCACATTGGCCTTGTCAACGCTCGTCACTTTTCCGCGCCGCTTGCCAGCGGCCTGAAACGCCAGATGGGCGATGCGCTCGATCTCAGGCCGTGAATAGCGCATCGTGTCGAAGGCCTCCTCACTGCCCGGGAAGTGTCCGTCCACCGCCGTGCGGCGCCCCCGGGGCGTGCCGAAGTAAATGTCGCCGGTCAGTTCGCGCAGGATCAAGATGTCCAACCCGCCCACCAATTCCGGCTTGAGGCTGCTGGCGTGGGTGAGTTCGGCGTAACACAGCGCGGGACGGAAGTTGGCGAACAGACCAAGGTTCTTCCGCAACCCCAGAATCGCCTGCTCGGGCCGAAGCGCGCGCTCCAGCTTGTCGTACTTCCAGTCACCCACCGCGCCAAACAACACGGCATCGGCCTCTTGCGCGAGGGCCAGCGTTGCGGGCGGGAGCGGATGTCCGAAGGCTTCGTAGGCAGCACCACCCACTGGGGCGGACTGCAATGTGAGCGGGAGCTCCAGGGCTTTCAGCACCTTGACCGCTTCGGCAACGATTTCGGGGCCAATACCGTCTCCGGGCAGAACTGCAATCTTCATAGGTTGGAGGAGGTGGAAGTGGGATCAGGCCGACGCGACATTCGGTAAATCGCGCTTTGGGAGCGTAGCGTCCAGCGAGTACGGGCGTTCGATGAAATGAAAGAGCAGGAATCCGGGCACCAGACTGGCCGCGAAGAACAGCGGCAGCCCGAGTAGCAAAACCATCGGCTGCTCACCGTTCGCCGGTAGCAACTGACCAAGCAGCATGAAGCTGGCTTTCAGCGCCAGACCGTGGATCAAGTAGTACGAGTACGACATGTTCCCCAGCCAGCGAAGCGGCGTCCAAGTGAGCCCGGCCGCCAGCGAGCTACGCCCCGTCTGAAAGGCGGCCAGACACAGTGTGAAAAAGAGCGCGCCTAGCAGCAGGAATTTCAGGGGTTGAAGCGCGGCACCCGGCAAGGGCAGCAAGGCCAGCAGCAAGGACGACAAGCCCGCTGCCAGGCCCACTGCGCTGCTTGGTTGCCAGAAATGTCGGGCCGACATGGCCTCCCAAAGTGCCATGCCGCTTGCGAACATGAGCAACCGAACCGGTCCGCCGAAGAACCCAAACGCCAAACTCGCGATCGCTGTCAGGAAAGCCAATGTAGCGACACGCTCTTTGCGGCTGCGCTCGCGCAGCCGTCCGCCTTCGACAAGCAAGGGCACGAGCAGGTAATAGAACCATTCGTAGCTGAGCGACCAGGCGACAGTGATGATGGGTTCAATGGGGAACAGGCCCGGCAGCAACAGCAAGTTTTGCAGCACGTAGATTGCTCGTTCTCCCCATGCCTCTGGCAACTTACTTTCGGCCGGGAACAGCCAGGACAGCAGGAGGTACAGCGCCAGCATGACCACGAATACTGGGTAGATACGCCAAACTCGCCGCACCCAGAACCTGCCCAAAGACTGCCTTCTGGCCATCAAGGCGCCGTAGATGAGATAGCCGCTGAGCACAAAGAATAGATCGACCCCAACATTGCCCAGCGAATGCACAGCACGCACGCCCATCAGCAAGCCATCGTCAGCCTGGATCCAGGGTTCGACCAGGGTCATGAAGTGAACCAGGAACACCAGAAAGACGGCGAGGCCGCGCAGGCCCTCCATGGCGCGCACGTTGTTCACGCCTGCCCCTGCGCGACTGATCTCAAGACGGTCGCTCAGCCAAGCCAAGCAGCGAGACTTACCTGAATCCCCACGCAGTGGTGCGTCGCTCAAGCGGCCAATTCCCGGCGCAACCACGGGCGCTCAGACAGTCGGCGGGCCTGGAAGGCTTCGATCTCAGACCGGTGTTCGAGCGTCAGGCCGATTTCATCCAGACCATTCAATAGGCAATGCCGGCGAAAGGGTTCCACCGCAAAGGCGTGGGTAGCGCCATCGGGCGTTCGCACCACTTGCGCCTGCAGGTCCACTTCGAGTTGGTAACCCGGCGTGGCGGCCACGGCAGTGAACAGGGCGTCAACCGTATCAGCCGGAAGCACCACCGGAAGCAGGCCATTCTTGAAGCAGTTGTTGAAGAAGATGTCGGCGTAGCTCGGTGCCACGATGGCTCGGATGCCGTATTGCTGGATCGCCCAGGGCGCATGCTCGCGGCTGCTGCCGCAGCCGAAGTTCTGCCGGGCCAGCATCACCGTGGCTCCGGCATAGCGCGGCTGGTTGAGTACGAACGCCGGGTTGGGCTTGCGGCTGGTCGGATCCTGGCCCGGCTCACCGGCATCCAGGTAGCGCCACTCGTCGAACAGGTTGGGGCCGAAGCCGCTGCGTGAGATGGACTTGAGGAATTGCTTGGGGATGATGGCGTCGGTGTCGACATTGGCCCGATCGATGGGCACAACCAGTCCCTGGTGTTGCGTGAAGGGGGTCATTTCTTGGCGGCTTCCTCGATTTTTTCACCTGCTTTCTTCAGATCCTTGCCGACACCCTGGACGGTGTTGCAGGCACTCAGCAGGATCAGCGCGGCGAACAGCGTGAGGGCAGTGGCGAAGCGGGTCATGGGATTCCTTCCAAATCTGAAAGGCTCAAGCGTACTGGCGCACGTCAACGAAGCGGCCTTTCATGGCCGCAGCAGCCGCCATGGCAGGGCTGACCAGATGGGTGCGCCCGCCTGCGCCTTGGCGTCCTTCGAAATTGCGGTTACTGGTGCTGGCGCAGCGCTCGCCGGCCTCCAGCCGGTCGGCATTCATGGCCAGGCACATGGAGCAGCCCGGCTCGCGCCATTCGAATCCGGCGTCGCGGAACACGCGATCCAGACCTTCAGCTTCGGCCTGCGCCTTGACCAAGCCTGAGCCCGGCACAACCAGAGCCAGCTTCACGCTGGCTGCAATGCGCCCGCCAATGCGCTGCACCACGGAGGCCGCCTCGCGCAGATCTTCGATGCGGCTGTTGGTGCAGGAGCCAATGAAGACCTTGTCAGGCGCGATGGAGGCGATGCGTTGGTGAGGCTGCAAACCCATGTAGGACAAGGCACGCTGAGCGGCATCGCGACGCACCGCGTCTTGCTCGCGTGCGGGCTCTGGAGTGAATGCGTCGATGGGCAACACCATCTCGGGGCTGGTGCCCCAGCTCACCTGCGGCAGGACCTGGCTGGCGTCGAGCTTGACTTCAGCATCGAACACCGCGTCAGGGTCGCTCTTCAGGGTGCGCCAGTAGGCCACTGCCTGCTCCCATTCGGCATCGACCGGCGCCAGCGGTCTGCCCTGCAGGTAGGCGATGGTCGTTTCGTCCACCGCCACCAGACCAGCTCGCGCACCGGCCTCGATGGCCATGTTGCACACCGTCATGCGGCCTTCCATGCTCAGGGCTTCAATGGCTGAGCCTGCGAACTCGATGGTGTAGCCGGTGCCGCCGGCGGTGCCGATGCGGCCGATGATGGCCAGCACCAGATCCTTGGCGCCGACGCCGGGCTGCAAGCGGCCGGTCACCATGACGCGCATGTTCTTCGCCTTCTTGGCCACCAGGGTCTGCGTCGCGAGAACATGCTCGACTTCGGACGTACCAATGCCATGCGCCAGCGCCGCAAATGCGCCGTGCGTGCTGGTGTGGCTGTCACCGCACACCACGGTCATGCCTGGCAGCGTGGCGCCCTGCTCCGGGCCGATGACATGCACGATGCCCTGCCGCAGGTCGTTCATCTTGAACTGCCGGATGCCGTGGCGGTCACAGTTGGCATCCAGGGTCTCGATCTGAAGACGACTGACCGGATCGGCGATGCCGGATGCACGATCGGTGGTAGGCACGTTGTGGTCACTGACCGCCAAGTTGGCGGCGATGCGGAACACCTTCCGGCCCGCCAGCGCCAAGCCTTCAAAAGCCTGCGGGCTGGTGACTTCATGCACCAAGTGCCGATCGATGTAGAGCAGTGCAGTGCCATCGGACTCGGTGCGAACGACGTGCTCATCCCAGAGCTTGTCGTAGAGGGTCTTAGCGGTCATCAGTTGGGTTCTTCTAGGTTCGAAGCTTGGCGTTTGCGGCCTGCGCTGCCGGCCTGCGCGGCGGCCAGCGCTGCTGCCGTGGCGGCAGCCGCCTGTGGGGGACACAGGGCATCCACGAAGCGCTGCACCACGGTGGGCAAGGTCTGTTGCTTGGGGACGGCCACGCGGTATTCGCGAGCAGCCCACACCTCTTGAAGCGTCAACTGGTCGACGGCAAACACTTGTGCGAAGCGCTCGGCCGGCCCTTGCGGAAGGATGGCCACGCCCAGTCCGGCTTCCACCAATTGGGCAATGGCGTCAAAGCCGCGCACCTGAAGACGTGCCTTCAAGGTTTTACCGAGCATGGCCGCCTGCTCGCGCATCACTTCCTGTGCGGCGGCTCCCGCGTGCAGTCCCACGAGGTCGTGGTCCAGCAGCTCGGCGAAGCGCACCGCACCCTGTGCGGACAGCGCGTGGCCGCGCGGCACCAGCACCGACAAGCGTGCGAAGCGATAGGAGCGCGTGTCCAGCCTGTTGTCGAGGATGGGTGGTGTGAAGATGCCGACATCCGCGCGGCCTTCGGCTACGGCCGCCTGCACCTCGGCGCTGGTTAGGTCTTCCAGCGAGATGCGGATCTGCGGGTGCCGATTCGAAAACGCGGCCAGGTCCGCCGGAAGGCATTCGGCGATGGCACCGCCGTTGGCGACGATGCGCAGGTGGCCCTTGATGCCACGTGCGAATTCGACGACCTCCGACTCCATCGCGTGCAGGCTGGCTTGCAGGGTGCGGATGTGGCGCACCAGGGCCCGCCCTGCTTCCGTGGGCTCCACGCCGCGAGCCCGACGCTCAAAAAGCTTCACGCCCAGTCGCAGTTCCAGGTCCGCCAAGCGCTTGCTGGCGGCAGCCAAAGCGAGATGCTCGGCCTTGGCTCCGGCGGTGATCGAACGCGTGCGCTCAATGGCCAGAACCAAATGGAGAGTGGTCAGATCCAGACGCATGGCAGCACTCTAGCCTTTCGCGGTTTGAGGAGATTTCGGCAAATCTAGCGCGAAACCCACTGAAACCGCGAAGGCTAGCCGCCTTTTTTGCGCCTCTCAGAAGGACGGAGCTGCTTTCGAGGGGCTCTTTGCGTCCTGGAAGACTCAGTGTGCGACTTGAAGCACCTGCGTGTCGGCAAAGCCCTCTTGCGATCCGCCGCGTGCATCGCCGTCCAGCAAGGCCGCAATCACCCAGTCCTCGGCGGCCGGCGTGGTGGCGACAGGCAGTGCCCGACTGCTGCGCACGTGGCTTTGCAGCGCGCCTCGACGTCGCCAGCCCAGCACTTCTTCCTGAAGTGCCTCGACGTTCTTGCGCGCTTGATCCAGCTGTACTTGCGTGCTGTGCAGGCTGCGATGGAGCTTGCGCGCCTCATGGCGCTCGCGTTCGCGCTGGCGGCGAGTTCGCCATTGCATGCCGATCACTGCCAAGCCCACGCCCAACGCAAAGCCGAGCGCCAAGCCACCCGGGAGGCCCCATTGCCACACCATGTCCCACATGAGCAGACTCCCGCCGACCCCTGTCGGCACCGCGGCATCATGGGCAAGGCTGGTTCGTAAAGGCGTCTGACTTGGTTGGGTTTGCGTAACTCAGCGCAACATGCCGCGCACCGCATTGCGGCTGTGTGCGCCAAAGTTGCGCAGCAGGCGTGCAACGGCCGCTTGAAACGCCTCACGCTGTGCCAGCAGCTGTCGGCGCATGTCGGCATCCAAGTCCAGCCCACTTTCTGTGGCGCCGAAGTCAAAGGACGGGTCTGTCACGTAGCGCGCGGGCGCCCCCACCACGATGGCGGTGTCCGTCTCTGGGCCCAACGCATGCGCTTCCGCCGCCACCACATCACGCGCGTACTGCGCAAGCCATGCCGGATACGCCCCATCGGCCTTCATGTCGCGCAGAGCCTGCTCGTTCAGCCCGTCATCTCGCCCAGCCAGCGCTGCCGCAAGGACCAGCTGCGTCTGATACTTCTCCAGCACGAAGTGCCGGTTGCTCTGCAGCACGATCAAGCCCTGTTTTCGAGCTGGCGAGCCCAGCTTGGCCAGCAACTCTGCCCAAAGCATGCCACTAAGGCGCTCGCCCGGTGCGGCACTGGCATGGTAGGGCTGGGTGAGGTCCTGAAGGTAATGCAGCGCCAGCCCGGCAAAGCGCCAGCCCCAATAACGGTGACCGGTCTCGAAAGCCAGCTGCGCTAGCGTGCTGTACTGGTGAATCCGCAACTGGGTAAAGGTGCGGGCAAAGCCGGGTGCCAGCGTGTTGAACACCGCCCCCTGGTGAAAGAAACCCATGTGGAAGGGCGCCTGCGAGCTGATGCGCAGAGCTGGGTTGCCGAACGGCTGTCGGCCGAAGTCGTAGCCAACCGGTGCGCCGCGGTTGTCCTCGAAGAGGTCGATGTCATAGCCGTAGTCCGCCTCGTCACTGGCGCTGGCCAGCACCGCCAGCGGCGCCACCGCTTGGCCCGTCTGGAGCGGCAGGAAACGCTGGGTAGCGCCTTTGCTGAGCGGCACGCTGCTCACGAGCTCATGCGGCATCAAGCCCTGCTCAACCTGCCCCTGTCGGCGCGGATCGGGCTGCACGAACAGCGCAAAGGCCGCATGTGGAGAAAGGCGCAGCGCCCGCAGAAACGCTGCGCGACGCTCCGCATCGCCTGGCTGCGGGGTGAAGCGCAGCGCATCAGGGCGTGGTGCGTAGGCGCGAATCTCTCGCCGGGCCCAGGCTTCCTGGGCGTCGAGCATGTTCACCAGGCGAGACTCCTGCGCGCGCAGGAAGTCGTCGAGCGGCTCCACGCGCACCGGCGCGGCTTGCGCGACTTCGGGCATCCCTTCGAAGGCCCGATAGCTGAGCAGCGCGTGATTCCCCCAGGCCTGCACCCAGGTGGGCAAGAGCAGCAGGGCCAGGGCGATCAGGCGCACAGTTCGGGCGGCGCCTGCACCAGTTCGATCAGCACGCCTTCGCCACTCACCGGAAACTGCTCGTTGCCCTTGGGGTGCACAAAGCAGATGTCGTGACCGGCCGCACCGCGGCGTATGCCGCCCGGTGCAAAGCGCAGGCCCTGGGCCTCCAGCCATTGCACGGCGGCCGGCAGGTCATCGACCCACAGACCGATGTGGTTCAGCGGCGTGGCCTGCACCGCCGGCTTTCTTTCGGGGTCGAGCGGCTGCATCAGGTCGATCTCGACCGCTGCCCTGCCCTCGCCCAGGGTCAGGATGTCCTCATCAACGTTTTCGCGCTCGCTCTTGAACGTACCGGTGACGGGGATTCCCAGCAGGTCGACCCACAGCGTCTTGAGTCGCTGCTTGTCCATGCCGCCGATGGCGATCTGCTGCAGTCCGAGGATGCGGAAAGGGCGATTCATCGCTCAAACCTCAGGATGGGCTGGTCCACGCTGAGCGACTCACCGGGTTTGGACAGCACCTCGGCAATGGTCACGTCCTGTGCTGCAAACAGCACGTTCTCCATCTTCATCGCTTCGATCACCGCCAGACGCTCACCCGCCTGCACCTTCTGGCCCACGCCAGCGGCCAGTTGCACGAGCAGGCCTGGCATCGGGGACAGCAGCAGGCTGCTGGTGTCGGGCGGAGCCTTGTACGGCATCAGCGCCTGCAGCTCGGCGTGCCGTTGCCGCAGCACGGTGATTTCGACCGATTTGCCCAGGTGCTGCAAGCGAAACGCCAGTGGGTTCTTGGCCATGCCGCGCTCAACTTGAGCGACAAAGGCACGGCCGTTCACGGTACCGCTCAGGCGCACATCAATCAGGCGCGAGTGGCACTCGATTTCGTAGGACTTGCCGTCCACGAGGATGCGCGCCACGCCGGCGCGGCCCGGGGTCTCGACGACGCGCACCTGCTGACGCAACTGGTTGCCTTCCCCGAGGTGGGTGATGGCGATCAGCTTGTTGTCCAGACCCACCTCGTGGCCGGGCAGCTGGCCGCTGATGCCCACGGCACGCTCCCGCGTCTTGCGCCGCACAAAGGCGGCGAGCGCCACAAGAAAGTCTGGGTCCTCGTGCGTCACTGACTCGGCCGTGAAGCCCTGCGGCCAGTGGCGGGCGATGAAGCCTGTGTCGAAGTTCCCCGTTTGGAAGTCCGGGTGGGCGAGTAGCGCGGCCTGGAAAGGAATGTTGGAGGCAATGCCGCGGATCACAAAGCCATTCAGCGCCTCGCGCATGCGGGCAATGGCGTCGGCGCGGTCGGTCCCGTGCACGATGAGCTTGGCGATCATCGAGTCGTAGTGCATCGGAATCTCGCCGCCCTCGAACACGCCGGTGTCGACGCGCACGCCCAGACCCGACGACGCCTCGCCCTGCACAAGATCGGCAGCGGGCGGCTGATAGCGCACGAGGCGGCCCGTGGACGGCAGGAAGCCGCGATACGGGTCTTCGGCATTGATGCGGCATTCCATCGCCCAGCCATCACGCTTGAGCTCGGACTGTTGCAGGCTCAGCTTCTCACCGGCCGCGATGCGCAGCATCCACTCGACCAGGTCCAAACCAGTGATGCACTCGGTGACCGGGTGCTCGACCTGCAGCCGGGTGTTCATTTCCAGGAAGTAAAAGCCCTGGTCCTTGCCGACCACGAACTCCACCGTGCCCGCACTTTGGTAGCCCACCGCCTTGGCCAGTTGCACGGCTTGCTCGCCCATCGCCTTGCGCGTGGCTTCGCTGATGAAAGGTGAAGGCGCTTCCTCGATCACCTTTTGGTGCCGGCGCTGGATCGAGCACTCGCGCTCCCACAGGTACAGGGCACGGCCGTGCGCATCCGCCAACACCTGAATTTCGATGTGCCGCGGCTGCTCGATGAATTTCTCCATGAACACGCGGTCATCGCCGAAGCTGTTCTTGGCCTCGTTGCAGCAGCTGACCAGGCCCTCCGCACACTCCTTGTCGTTGTGCGCCACCCGCAAACCCTTGCCCCCGCCGCCGGCACTGGCCTTGAGCATGACCGGGTAGCCGATCTTGTGCGCAATGGCCACCGCCTCTTCAGCGCTCAGGATGGGCTCGTTGTGGCCTGGGATGGTGTTCACCCCGGCCTGCAGGGCCAGCTTCTTGGAAGCGATCTTGTCGCCCATGGCCGCGATGGCGCCGTGCTTGGGGCCGATGAACACCAAGCCCTCTTCCTCGACGCGCCGGGCGAAGTCCTCGTTCTCGGACAGGAAGCCATAGCCAGGGTGGATGGCCTGGGCGCCGGTGGCCTTGGCGGCTTCGATGATCTTGTCGCCCAGCAGATAGCTCTGCCGGCTGGGCGGTGGGCCAATGCAGACCGCTTCGTCCGCCAACTCGACATGGCGGGCGCGGGCGTCGGCCTCGGAGTGGACGGCAACCGTTTGAATACCCAGACGGCGAGCGGTCGCGATGACGCGGCAGGCGATTTCGCCACGGTTGGCGATCAGGATCTTCTTGAACATGGTCGCCTCACTCACAGGGGAATGTTGCCGTGCTTGCGCCACGGGTTCTCTAGCTTCTTGTCCTTCAGCATCTTCAGAGAGCGGCAGATGCGCTGGCGCGTCTCGTGCGGCTGGATGACGTCATCGATGTAGCCTCGCTCCGCCGCCACGAAGGGGTTGGCGAAGCGGCGTTTGTATTCCGCTTCGCTGGCGGCCAGCTTCTCGGGGTCGCCTTTGTCCTCGCGGAAGATGATCTCCACGGCCCCCTTGGCACCCATCACCGCAATCTCGGCGTTCGGCCAAGCGAAATTGACGTCGCCACGCAAGTGTTTGGAGGCCATCACGTCGTAGGCACCACCGTAGGCCTTGCGGGTGATCACGGTGATCTTGGGAACAGTCGCTTCCGCGTAGGCGTAGAGCAGCTTGGCACCGTGCTTGATGATGCCGCCGTATTCCTGCGAGGTGCCAGGCATGAAACCGGGCACATCGACCAGGGTCACCACAGGGATGTGGAAGGCGTCGCAGAACCGTACGAAGCGCGCCGCCTTGATCGAGCTCTTGATGTCCAGGCAGCCAGCCAGCACCAGCGGCTGATTGGCAACGATACCCACCGTGGCCCCTTCCATGCGAGCGAAGCCGATGACGATGTTCTTCGCATACTCGGGCTGCAGTTCAAAGAAGTCGCCGTCGTCCACCATCTTGGTGATCAGCTCCTTGATGTCGTAGGGCTGATTGGGATTGGATGGCACCAGGGTGTCCAGCGACTCGTCCACACGGCCAGCCGGGTCGCCGCTCGGGCGGATCGGCGGCTTCTCCCGGTTGGAGAGCGGCAGGTAGTTGAAGAAGCGACGGAGCATGAGCAACGCCTCGACGTCATTTTCGAACGCCAGGTCGGCCACGCCGCTGCGGCTGGTGTGCGTGCTCGCGCCGCCCAGTTCCTCGGCGGTCACTTCCTCGTGGGTGACGGTCTTCACCACTTCTGGGCCGGTGACGAACATGTAGCTGCTGTCCTTCACCATGAAAATGAAGTCGGTCATTGCAGGGCTGTAGACCGCGCCGCCGGCACTCGGACCCATGATGAGGCTGATCTGCGGAATGACCCCGCTGGCCAGCACGTTGCGCTGGAAGACCTCGGCATAGCCACCCAAGGACGCCACGCCTTCCTGGATGCGCGCCCCACCCGAGTCGTTCAGTCCGATGACCGGCGCGCCGACCTTCATGGCTTGATCCATGACCTTGCAAATCTTCTCGGCATGGGCTTCGGACAACGCGCCGCCGAAGACCGTGAAGTCCTGGCTGTAGGCGAACGCCAGCCGACCATTGATGGTGCCGTAGCCGGTCACCACGCCGTCGCCGGGGATGTGCTGTTCGTCCATGCCGAAGTCCACGCAGCGATGCTGCACGAACATGTCCCATTCCTCGAAGCTGTTCTGGTCGAACAACAACTCCAGCCGTTCGCGGGCTGTCAGTTTGCCCTTCTTGTGCTGGGCGTCGATGCGCCTCTGGCCACCGCCTAGGCGCGCCGCGGCGCGCTTGGCCTCGAGCAACTTCTGAATGTCATCCATGGTGCGGATCTCCTAAGAATTCCTGAAGCAGTTGGCGAGCAGCGGTGCTGGCAGCCAGCGTACCGGCGCGCACCTGCTCCTCGATGTCGGGCAAACGATGGCCCAGGCGGGTTTGGAACGCGTGGCGAAGGCCGTCCTGCACGCGCTCGTGCAGCCAGGCGAGGTCTTGCCGATGGCGCCGCGCGTCGTGGTCGATGGCCTGCTGGTGACGTTGCACCGCTGCCCAAACTTCGGGTACGCCCTCGCCCGTCTGGCTGCTGGCCTGCAGCACCTCGGGCACCCAGGCGGCGCCCGATGGTCCGTGCCCCTGGCCATGCAGGCGCAAGCTGGACACGATCTGCACCTGTGCCCGCGTGGCCGCCGCTTTGTCGATGTCTGCCTTGTGAATGACCACCAAGTCGGCCAATTCCATCACGCCGCGCTTGATCGCCTGCAACTCGTCGCCGCTGTTCGGCAGCTGCAGCAGGCAGAAGCAATCGGTCATGCCGGCCACGGCGACCTCGCTCTGGCCGACGCCCACGGTCTCGACGATGACGACGTCGTAGCCGGCGGCTTCGACCAGGCGCATCACCTCACGCGTGTGCGAGGCCACGCCGCCGAGCACGCCGCGGCTGGGGCTGGGGCGGATGAAGGCGCCCTCCGCCAAAGCCAATCGCTCCATGCGCGTCTTGTCGCCGAGGATGGAGCCCCCGGACACCGAGGAGCTGGGGTCGACAGCGAGCACGGCGACGCGGTGGCCTTGCGCGATCAGCTGCAGGCCCAGGGCCTCGATGAAACTGCTCTTGCCCACGCCCGGCACACCGGACAGGCCGAGCCGCAGCGCGCCACCGCTGTGCGGCAGCGCGCGTGTGAGCAGGGCGTCGGCCGCGGCGCGGTGCGCCGGCAGGCTGCTCTCCAGCAGCGTGATCGCCTTGGCCAGGCCGCGACGGCTGGCCAGTTCGCCCAGCATCAGCCGGCCACCGCGGCGCGGATGTGCTTGAGCACGTCGCGGGCCGAATCGGGGATCGCGGTGCCGGGCCCGTAAATGCCCTTCACACCCTGGGCGTAGAGGAAGTCGTAATCCTGCGCCGGGATCACGCCGCCGACGAAGACGATGATCTCGTCGGCACCTTGCTTCTTCAGCTCTGCAATGATGGCCGGCACCAGGGTCTTGTGACCGGCAGCCAGGGTCGACACGCCGACCGCGTGGACGTCGTTCTCGATCGCCTGGCGCGCGCATTCCTCGGGGGTCTGGAACAGGGTGCCGATGTCGACATCGAAGCCGAGGTCGGCAAAGGCCGTGGCCACCACCTTGGCGCCGCGGTCATGGCCGTCCTGGCCGAGCTTGGCGATCATCACGCGCGGGCGGCGACCGGTCTCGGACTCGAAGCCGGCAACCTCGGCTTGCAGCGCTTTCCACTCGGCCTCGGCCGTGTAAGCGCCGGCGTAGACGCCGCTCACCTTGTGGATGTCGGCGCGGTGGCGGCCGAACACGGATTCCAGTGCATCACTCACCTCCCCCACCGTGCAGCGCACGCGCATGGCCTGGATGGACAGCGCGAGCAGATTGCCCTCGCCCGACTTGGCGGCAGCGATCAGCGCATCCAGCGCCGCCTTCACCGCCGCACTGTCACGGCTGGCCTTGATATGCGCCAGCCGCGCGACCTGCTGCTCGCGCACCTTGACGTTGTCGACCTCGAGCACCTCGACCGGGTCTTCCTTGGCCAGCTTGTACTTGTTGACGCCGACGATGACATCGGCGCCCGAGTCGATGCGCGCCTGCTTCTGCGCGGCGCTGGCCTCGATCTGCAGCTTGGCCCAGCCGCTGGCCACGGCCTGGGTCATGCCGCCCTGGCCCTCGACCTCCTGGATGATGGACCAGGCCTTGTCGGCCAGCTCCTGGGTCAGCGACTCCATCATGTAGCTGCCGCCCCAGGGGTCGACGACGTTCGTGATGTGCGTCTCTTCCTGCAGGATCAGCTGGGTGTTGCGCGCGATGCGGGCGCTGAACTCGGTGGGCAGCGCGATCGCCTCGTCGAAGCTGTTCGTGTGCAGCGACTGCGTGCCGCCGAACACCGCGGCCATCGCCTCGATGGTGGTGCGCACGATGTTGTTGTGCGGGTCCTGCGCGGTCAGGCTCCAGCCCGAGGTCTGGCAATGCGTGCGCAGCATCAGGCTCTTGGGATCCTTCGCCCCGAAGGCCTTCATGATCCGGCACCAGAGCAGGCGGGCGGCGCGCAGCTTGGCGACTTCCAGATAGAAGTTCATGCCGATCGCGAAGAAGAAGCTCAGGCGCGGCGCGAAACTGTCCACCGCCAACCCGCGCTTCATCGCGGTGCGCACGTACTCCATGCCGTCGGCCAAGGTGAACGCCAACTCGATCGCCTGGTTGGCGCCGGCCTCCTGCATGTGATAGCCGGAGATCGAGATGCTGTTGAACTTCGGCATCTCGGCGGCCGTGTGGGCCATGATGTCCGCGATCACCCGCATCGAAGGTTCCGGCGGGTAGATGTAAGTGTTGCGGACCATGAACTCCTTGAGGATGTCGTTCTGGATGGTCCCGGACAGCTTGGCGGGCGGCACGCCCTGCTCCTCGGCCGCTACCACATAGCCGGCCAGCACCGGCAGCACCGCGCCGTTCATCGTCATCGACACCGAGACCTGATCGAGCGGGATGCCGTCGAAGAGGATCTTCATGTCCTCGACCGAGTCGATCGCCACCCCGGCCTTGCCGACGTCGCCGACCACGCGCGGGTGGTCGCTGTCGTAGCCGCGGTGCGTGGCGAGATCAAAAGCCACGGAAACCCCCTGCCCGCCGGCCGCCAGCGCCTTTCTATAAAAGGCATTGCTTTCCTCGGCGGTCGAGAAGCCGGCGTATTGCCGGATCGTCCAAGGTCGCACCGCGTACATCGTGGCTTGAGGCCCGCGCACAAAGGGCGCAAACCCTGGCAAGGTGTCGGCGTGAGGCAGCTCCGCCGCGTCCGCCGCCGTATAGAGCGGGCGGACGGTGAGACCTTCAGGGGTCTGCCACTTCAGCGACTCCAGGCTTTGGCCGCCACGGGTCGCGGCAGCTTCCCACCTCTCCAGGTCTCTTTCGGCTGAGGTCATGGGCTGGGGGGACTCGGCGGACATGAAGGAACTCCAGATGGATTTGAGGCGGCCTTCTCAGGAGTGCAGTTCTGGTTTGGCCTGTCATGCATAATTATGCATTCAGTTGTTGACCTCACGCTGACGTCATGTCTGGCCCCAACGTCTTGTCGCGCCCCCCGCTTTACCAAGAAGTGGCAGAACAACTGCGCCAGCGCATCTTCAATCGCAGCCTGGAACCGGGCGCATGGGTGGATGAACTGCGCGTTTGCGCCGACTTGGGCATCAGCCGCACGCCCCTGCGGGAAGCTCTGAAAGTCCTGGCCTCCGAAGGTTTGGTGACCATGAAGCCGCGACGCGGCGCTTACGTCACCGAGATGAGCGAGCGGGATGTTCGGGAAGCCTACGCTTTGCTCTCCTTGCTTGAGAGCGACGCCGTAGCAAACTTGGCCGCGACGCGCAGCGACCAGCAGCTTCTTGAACTGGAGCGCCTGCACGCGGAGCTTGAGTCAAGCCAGCACCAGCGAGAAGCATTCTTCGCCACCAACGAGCGATTTCATCTGAGGTTGCTGGAACTGGAAGGCAACCGCTGGCGCCAACAAATCGTGGGAGACCTGCGTCGCCTGATGAAACTGAATCGGCACCATTCCTTGTTTCGACAAGGCCGCGTGCAAGAGTCCCTGAGGGAACACAGGGAGTTGATGGTCGCCTTGCGCAATCGCCAGCCAGACCAGGCGCGAGCCTTGATGCGGGCGCACTTTGCCCAAGGCCTCGATGCTGCGGTGCCGCTGACCGCCGCTTGAACCCAAGGCGCCTCAGCTCGACTGCATAAGATCTCAGCCAACCAAGGCCTCCAAGTCACCCCGCTGCAAGGGTTAACCCTTGCAATCGGGAACTGAGCTGGCTTTCCGGCCTGATTTGAAAAATATTTGTGCAGCAAGCCCTAAAGAATCCGGATGGGGCCCCGATAAGCCGAAGACGACGACCAGCATCCCGCCGCAGGCGGTGCGCTGGTGTCGTGGACTGACGCAAGAATCGACTCCGAATTCCGGGTAACTAACTTAAGCGAGCGCGCGATGGCTTCACTCATCACCGGCCTGACCTCCGACCAGATCGCTGGTCTGACCACTGCCACCTTGGCGCGACTCACCAGCGAGGATTGGGCGGCATTCACGACCGAGCAGATCGTTGCGCTGACCACGCACCAGGTGGCTTCGCTCAGTACCCGACCGTTCAGTTTCCTGAATACAGAACAATTCGGCGCCTTTGAAACCGCCGATCTACGAGCCATCTCGACGGCTGCCGTCCGATCGCTGAGCACCGAGTTGCTCGGGGCCCTCAGCACCGACCAGATGCCGGCCTTCAATACGTCGCAAGTCAGGGCCTTCACCACCGCCCAGGTGCGCTCGCTGAACACGGAAGACCTGAACGCGCTCAGCACCGACCAGTTCCGCGCGCTGCAAACCAACCAAGTCGCGGCCTTCAACACCGATCAGGTGGCCGGCCTGCAGACGGACGACTTCACGGCGCTCGGCAGCACCGGCTTGCGTGCGTTCAACTCCAGCGCCGTGGCCGCCTTCAGCACCGACCAGGTGGCCGCCATGACCACCCAACAGGCGGGGAGCCTGACCAGCACGCAGATCGATGGTCTACGCACCGACCAAGTGGCCTCGCTGACCAGCGACGCGTTGCGCTCACTGGGTACCGGCGCTTTCCGCAGCCTGGACAGCGCCCAGCTTGGCGCCTTGGGCACTGACCAGGTACAGGCGCTCACGACCCAGCAGGTCGCTTCGCTGTCCACCGCTCAGGCCTCCGGGCTCGGCTCCGACCAGATCGCGGCTTTGGCCTCCGACGATCTTCGCGCCCTCACCACGGCCGCGCTTCGCAGTTTGAACTCCGATCAGCTCGCGGCGCTGACCAGCGACCAAGTCGGACAGTTGTTGACCACCCAGGTCGCGGCCCTGAGCACGGCTCAGGTCGCCGGGCTGACCACCGAAGACCTGGTAGCGCTGACGACGCAGCAGTTCGCGTCCATGGGTAGCGCGCAGCTTCGCGCCTTGAGCACCGATCAAGTGCGCGCGCTGGAAACCGACGAAGTGGCAGCTTTGGGCACGCGAGGTGTCGCAGCGTTCAACTCGTCCCAGTTCGGGGCCCTGAGCACCGACGCTGTGCAGGCCCTCACCACACAGCAATGGGCGGCGCTGGGCACCGCCCAAGCGGCCGGCTTGACGACTGAACAAGTCGCCGCCATTGCCAGCGACGACCTCGGCGCCATCAGCACCACCGCTATGCGCAGCCTCAGCAGCGATCAGTTCGCTGCTCTCGGCACCGACCAGATTCCCCATCTTGCCACCCGCCAGCTGGCCGCCCTGACTAGCGTGCAGGTGGCTGGGCTGGACAGCGCCCAAATCGGCGCCATCGAGTCGGGTGACATCCGCTCGCTCTCCACGGCTGCCTTGCGCAGCTTCAGCACCGACCAGATCGGTGGTCTGACCTCTGAGCAGATCGCCCAGCTCAGCACCAGTCAAGTGGCCTCCTTGACCACGGCGCAGGTCAATTCCCTCGGTTCTGAGGATTTCAACGCTTTCACGACCCAGCAGATCGCTGCGATGAGCACCGCTCAGGTGGCGGGCTTCTCGACCGACCAGATGGCGAGTATTGAGAGCACCGACCTCGCAGCTCTGGGTACACGCGGCATTCGCGTGCTGAACACGGACCAGATCGGCGCCTTGACCAGCGACGGCATCGTGGCGCTGACGACCGCACAAGCAGCTGCCCTGACCACCGCGCAGACTGCCGGCCTGGGCACCGACCAGATGGCAGCCTTTGCCACCGATGACCTCCGTGCCATCGGCACCGCTGCGCTGCGCTCGCTCACCACCGAACAGCTCGGTGCGTTGACCAGCGATCAGGTCGCTGCGCTCAGCACCCTGCAGGTGGCCAACCTGACGACCACGCAGATTGCGGGCCTCGCGACCGACGACCTGACCGCCTTCACCACGCAGCAGTTCGCTAACATGGCGACGGCACAACTGCGCGCGCTGACGACCGATCAGCTCGGCGCCATGGCCACGGACGACTTCGCAGCGCTGGGAACACGCGGCCTGCGCGCCTTCGATTCGGCGCAGATCGGCTCGCTCAGCACTGATGCGATCGTGGCCATGACCACGTCGCAGGCCAACTCCATCATCACCTCTCAGTCACCTGGCCTGACCACCGAGCAGATCGCGAACATGGAGAGCACGGATCTCCGTGCACTGGCCACCAATACGCTGCGTGCCTTCACCAGTGAGCAGTTGGCGGCATTCACCAGCGACCAGCTGCCACAGCTCACCACGGCACAGGTGGCCGCGCTCACCACAACGCAGGTCTCGCAACTGACCACCGACGACCTGGTGGCGCTGAGCACGCAGCAGTTCGCGACGATGCTCACCACACAGCTGCGCGCATTGACCACCGACCAATTGGGCGCGATGGCCAGCGACGACCTGGCAGGTCTAGGAAGCCGCGGCATTCGCGCGCTCACCTCTGACCAACTCGGAGCTCTCAGCACCGACGGCATCCAGGCCTTGACCACTCAGCAATGGGCCCAGCTGGGAAGCAACCAGATGGCTGGCTTGGGAACGGATCAGATCGCTGCCATCGCCAGTGATGATCTCGCCACCTTGGGCAGCGGAGCCATCCGAGGCCTCACCAGCGAGCAGTTCGGTGCACTGACCACCGATCAGATGGGTCAGCTCGGCACCGCGCAGCTTGCTGCGGTTACCAGCGTCCAAATCGCCGGGCTCGACTCGGCGCAACTCGGTGCCATTGAGAGCGGTGACATCCGCGCACTTGCCACCGCCGCGCTGCGCGCCATCGGTACCGACCAGATCGTTGGTTTCACCACCGACCAGATGGCGCAGTTGAACACCAGCCAGGTCGCCGCCATGACCACCGCGCAGATCGGTGCGCTGGCCAGTGACGACTTCGCCGCGCTGGCCACCCAGCACTTCGCATCCATGGGTACGCACCAGGTGGCCGCGCTCAGCACCGACCAGCTGCGCGCCATCGAGAGCAGCGATCTCGCGGCACTTGGCACCCGTGGAATCCGGGCTCTGGACACCGAGCAGCTCAGTGCGCTTACCAGTGATGGCATCCTCGCGCTGAGCACCGCTCAGGCTGGGGCCCTGACCAGTGCCCAAGTGGGCGGCCTGAGCTCCGACCAGATGGCGGCGTTCGCCACCGATGACTTGCGCGCCATCGCCACAGCGGCACTTCGTGCGCTCACCACCGACCAATTGGGAGCCCTCACGAGCGACCAAGTCGCTGCGCTCAGCACCCTCCAAGTGGCAAGTCTGACGACGGCGCAGGTGGCAGGTCTTGCCACGGACGATTTGGTGGCCCTTACGACCCAGCAGTTCGCCAACATGGCGACGGCTCAGCTCCGTGCGTTGACGACCGATCAGCTCGGCGCCCTGGCCACGGATGACTTCGCGGCGCTGGGCACCCGTGGATTGCGGGCCTTCGATTCGGCGCAAATCGGTGCACTCAGCACCGAAGCGATCGTGGCCATGACCACCACACAGGCCGGCTCGTTGATCACCAGCCAGTCGCCAGGCTTGACGACCGAGCAGATCGCGAACATGGAAAGCACCGACCTTCGGGCGCTGTCCACGCAGACCCTGCGCGCCTTCACCAGCGACCAGTTGGCGGCGCTGACCAGCGATCAAATGGCGGCACTGACCACCCCGCAGGTGGCTGCGCTGACCACGACTCAGATTGCGTCGTTGACCACGGACGACCTGAACGCGCTGAACACGCAACAGTTCGCCTCGCTGCTCACCACGCAGGTTCGTGCACTGACGACCGATCAGCTCGGCGCCATGCAGAGCGACGACCTTGGCGCGCTGGGCACTCGAGGCGTGCGCGCCTTGAGCTCCGAACAACTCGGGGCGCTCAGCACGGATGGCATCCAGGCGCTGACGACCGCTCAGTGGGCGTCGCTGGCCAGCACGCAGACCGTCGGACTGGATACAGAGCAGATTGCTGCCATCGCTACCGATGATTTGGCGGCGCTGGGCACCTCGGCCATCCGCGGGTTGACCAGCGACCAGTTCGGCGCGCTGACCACCGATCAGTTGCCCAAGCTGGGCACGCTGCAGATTGCCGCGCTGACCAGCGTGCAGATTGCGGGTCTGGACAGTGCTGGGCTTGGGGCCATCGAGTCCACGGACATTCGTGCGCTCTCCACAGCCGCGCTGCGTGCCATCACCACCGACCAGATCGTGGGCCTGACCACCGATCAGGTGACCCAACTCACCACGACGCAAGTGGCGGCGCTGACCAACGGCCAAGTGGCTGGTTTGGCCACCGATGATTTCGTGGCCCTGACCACGCAGCAGGTGGCGGCGCTCGGCACCAGCCAGATTGAAGCCCTGAGCACAGAGCAGATGTCGGTGATCGAGAGCACCGATCTGGCCGCGCTGGGATCGCGGGGCATCCGTGTCCTGGACACCGAGCAGATCCGCGCGCTCAGCACCGACGCTTTGGCCGGCTTGAGCACTGTGCAGGCCGCCGCACTGACCAGCAACCAGATCGCCGGGTTCAACACCGAGCAAGTCTCGCTGCTGGCCACCGATGACCTCAGGGCTCTCAGCACGCAGGCCCTGCGGGCCCTCAGCACCGAGCAGTTCGACGCCCTGGGCACCGATCAGTTGCGAGCCCTGGCCACCAACCAACTGGTGGCCATCACCACCGAACAGCTGGCTGCGCTGAGCACTGACGACCTCAACAGCCTTAGCACCCAGCAGTTCAATGCCCTGCTGACCTCGCAGCTGCGCGCACTCACGACCGACCAGCTGGGTGGCCTGCAGACAGACGACTTGGTTGCCCTTGGCACCCGCGGCATTCGTGCCTTCGACAGCGCGCAGATCGGAGCCCTGGGCACCGATGCAATGGGCGCCCTGACGAGCAGCCAGGTCGGCAGCCTGACGTCGACACAAGCCGATGGCCTGGGTACTGACCAGATTGCGGCGTTGGCGGCAAGCACCATCAGCAGCCTGAGCACCGCTGTGCTGCGCTCACTGGAGACCGACCAGTTCGCAGCGTTCACCACGGAGCAGATGGTCAAACTGAGCAGTTCGCAGATTGACGCGCTGCTGTCCACTCAGATCGCGGCCATCGCCACGGATGAACTGGTGGCCATGACGACGAACCAGTTCGCGGCCATGGACTCCTCGCAGGTCGATGGCTTCGACACCGCTCAGTTGGCGGCGCTGGCCACCGATGATCTGCGTGCGCTGAGCACCTCAGCCTTGCGCGGCCTGGATTCAGACGGCATCGCGGCATTGACCACTGAGCAGGCCGCGGCCCTCACGACCGCGCAGCTCGGCTCGCTAACGAGTTCGCAGTTCGCTGGTTTCGGCACCGAGGAGATCAAGGCGTTCAGCACCCAGCAGTTTGCGGCGATGAGCACCAGCCAATTGGCAGCGCTCGGCACCGAACAGGTCGCGGCCATCGACACCGACGACCTGAGGGCCCTGGGCACCAGCCAGCTGCGGGCCTTTGCGTCCGACGACATCGCAGCCCTGGGTTCTGACCAAGTGGCGGCGCTGACCACGGCGCAGATCGCCTCACTGACCAGCTCTCAGTTCACCGGCATGGAGTCGGCCGACATCGGCGCTCTGAGCACCGAAGCCATCCGCGCCATCGGCACGGCGGTATTTGGCACGCTGGGGACCGACCAGATCGACGGTCTGACCAGCGAGCAGGTCGGTGCGCTCAGCAGTGCGCAAATCGCACGGCTGAACACCGACCATGTGGCGGCGCTGTCGACCGACGATTTTGCGGCACTGAGCACCACCCAAGTGGCGGCATTCAGCAGCTCGCAGATCACGGCGATCCAGACCGAAGACCTGGTGCAGCTCGGCACAGACGACATCAAGGCCCTGACCAGCACGCAGATCGACGGCCTCAGCACCGACCAGATCGTGGCCTTCACCACCGATCAGGTGAAGGGCTTCGAGACGGCTGACCTGGCTTCGATGAGCATGACCCAGGTGGTCGCCTTCACGACCGACCAGACGGCGGCGATGACCACCGACCAGATCAACGCCCTGTTCCTCGCCTCGCCCATCGTGCTTGACTTGGATGGCGATGGCGTGCGCACCACTTCGGCCGCCGACGGCGTCAACTTTGACCTCTTCGGCGACGGCAAGACGGCGCAATGGGGCTGGGTGGCTAGCGGTGACGGCCTTCTGGTGCGCGACCTGAACGGCGACGGCCTGATCAACGATGGCCGCGAGCTGTTCGGTCAGGGCACGCGCCTGGCGGATGGCAGCCGCGCTGGCGATGGCTACGTGGCCCTGCAAGCCATGGACAGCGACGGCGACGGGGATGTCGACGGCAGCGACGCCCACTTCGGCGAGTTGAAGATCTGGGTGGACGCCGATGGTGACGGGGTGACCGATGCCGGCGAAATGAAGTCGCTCACCGAGTTGGGCATCGCCAGCCTGAGCACGGGGTACGTGCGTGACGGCGCCATCGACAACGGCAACGTCATCGGACTCTCTGGCAGCTACACCAAGGCGGATGGCAGCACGGCGGCCATGGCTGACGTCTGGTTCGCCAAGGACGCCACGCCGCCGAGCAGCGCCGAGGTGCTGGCCGGAGCCGCAGGCACCGTGCCCTTGCCCGGCAGCCCGGCGGCTGAAGCTGCGCCGACGCCGGTCAGCTCCTCGCTGCCCATGCCGGTGAAGCCGCTGGACGACGATGACTTGAACCGCTTGCCGCCGCTGATTTGAGGCAAGCCCAGCGCTTTGCGCGAAGCGGGCTGCCTCGGCAGCCCGCCCCGAACACCCCGCTCCGGCCCAGCCGGCGGGGTGTTCCCTTTTGCGGGTGGGTCAGCGGCCCGCGTCTACCGGACCAAATCCCGGGCTTGTTCGGGGGAAGGGCCCCCACCATCGGCCCCTAGGATGCGCGGGCCATGCATGGACCCCTGGTCAGCCTTCTCATCCCGACCCACAACCGCCCCGACTACCTTCGTGAAGCGGTGCAGAGCGCACAGGCGCAGACTTGGGCCAACCTGGACATCGTGATCAGCGACAACGGCAGCAACGATGCGAGCCGCGACTCGGTAGCCGACCTGCTGGCGCAGGACTCACGCATCCGCTACCTGCGCTGCCCAGAACGCAGCTACTACCTGGACAACTGGCTGAACGCCCTCAGCGAGGCACGGGGCGAGTACGTCAATTTTTTGATGGACGACGACCTCTTCCACCCCGACAAGGTGGAACGCATGCTCGGGATCCTCGAAGCCAACTCCGACGTCGCGTTCGTCACCTCCTTCCGCCAGCTCATCGACGCGCAAGGCCGCAACCTGCCGTCTTTGCCGGAAACGGCGCCCCTGTTCGGCAGCGATGCCGTGGTACAGGGACAGGCCCTCGGTGACCGCGTGCTGCAGACCGGTGGCAACGTGATCGGCGAGCCCACCACGGTGATGATGCGGCGCACGGAGCTGGGCGCTGGCTTTGGCTTCTTCTGCGGACGCCAGTATCAGGTGCTGAGTGACGTGGCGACCTGGCTCTCGCTGATGCATGGCCGCCGTGTCGTCTACCTGCGCGACCCACTCTCCAAGTTCCGCCTTCACGGCGGGCAGGACCAACGCCGTGCCCTGCAGGCCCTCAACGCCAATGTGGAGTGGCTGCAGCTGCTACTCGACGCCAACGCCGCGGGCCTGTACGTCACCGACGAAACCGCCTTCCAGCGCGTGCTGCGCCACCAACTCGACAGCCTGGTGCCCTTCCTGACCCGCCATGCCGACGCGGTGCGCGAGGGTGCCACCCATGCCGAACCCATCCAACGCGTGCTGCGACAGGCCTTTGACCGGTTGTTTCACTCATGAGGCCGTACGTCATCGTCACCCCGACCTGGTGCGTCAGCTCCGGCGTGCGTGTCTTGCATGAGCTTTGCCACGAGCTCCGCCTGCAAGGCATCGAAGCCTGGCTGCTGCTCACGCGCGACCTCAGCGGCGACGGCCCGAAGCTGAACCCGGCCCTGCACACGCCGGCGCTCAATGGCCACTTCGACCAGCTCTGGCCGCGCCTGCAGGAAGAGGCCATCACCATCTACCCGGACGGGGTGGACGGCAATCCCTTCAACGCGCGGCGCGTGGTGCGCTACGTGCTCGGCAAGGAAGTCCGCAAGCCAGACGACAACCCCCGCGAGTACCGCCTCTACCACTCCAAGGCCTTCCCAGAGGAGAAGCGCGGCGACCAGCGCACCCTGTACCTGCTGCCTGTCGATCTGGGGCTCTTCAACTGCCTTGGCGCGCCCGAACGCACGCAGGACCTGCTCTGGGTTGGCAAGGGCGGCCGCTATGTAGGCCAGAACGGCGAACCGCGGCCGGATTGCCGCGAAATCAGCTACAGCTGGCCGCCCACGCGCGCCGAGCTGGCGTTCGAGCTGCGCCGCACGCGCATCCTCTACAGCTACGACACCCTGAGCGCCACCAACCTCGAAGCCATCCTCTGCGGCGCTACCGTGGTGCTGAAGACGCAGAACTACCACGGCTGGACCTGGACGCGTCGCGACATCGAAGCCACCGAGCACGGCAGCGGCGGCTACGCCTTTGCCGACACACCCTTCGAGATCGAGCGCGCACGCCGCACGCGGCCCGAGTTCGTGGAGAACATCCGCTACCACCACGCCATGTTCCGCCAGATGCTTTGGGAATTCGTCGCGCACTCGCAGCGCTTCTACCGCGAGGCCACGTCCTCATGAGCCGCGTCGAGCTGGTCGACGGGAAGGCCTTCCAGGTGCCTCCCGGCGTCACCTTGCTGGATGCCGCCGCGCATGCCGGCCTGAGCCTGGCGCACAGCTGCCGCACCGGCCGCTGCGGCGCCTGCAAGGCGCAGTGCAGCCAGCCAGGCCGGCATCTGCAGGGCGAGGACTGCCTGAGCACTGCCGAGCGTGCGGCCGGCTGGCTGCTGAGCTGCACCGACACCGTGGACGCCGACGCCCGGCTCGAACTGGAAGACCAGGCCGAACTGGCCCGCCTGCGCACCCTGACCCTGCCCTGCCGTGTGGCTCAGCTAGAACGCCCGGCTCCCGACCTTCTCGTGCTGCGCCTGCGCCTGCCCTCACAGCATGGGCTGCGCTGGCTGCCCGGCCAGTACCTGGAGCTGATCGCCCCGGGTGGCCTGCGACGCGCCTATTCCATCGCCAACGCCAACCCGGCGCAGGGCGTGGAGCTGCACATCCGCCGCGTCGCCGGCGGTGCGATGAGTGATTGGCTGTTCAGCCAGCTGCAAGTCGGTGGCCTCATGCACCTGCGCGGCCCGCGCGGCAGCTTTCACCTGGGCGAGGCGAGCGGACAGCGTCTGGTCTGGCTGGCCACGGGCACGGGCATCGCGCCCTTCAAGGCCATGCTGGAAGCGCTGGCGAGTCAGCCGCAAACGCATCGTCCCGCCCATGTCACCCTGCTCTGGGGCAATCGCCAGTCCAGCGACCTCTACGTTCAGCCCGCTCCTCAGCCCTGGCTGCACTTCGTGCCGGTCTGCTCGCGCGACCCCGCCTGGACAGGGGCCCATGGCCATGTGCAGCAGCATGCCCCGGCGCAGGCCGACCGGGTGTTCGCCTGCGGCAACCCGGCGATGATCGAGTCGGCCCGTGCGCTCTACCTGTCGCACGGCCTGCCGCCCCGCCACTTCCACGCCGACGCCTTCGTAGCGAGTACCTGAGACCCTGATGAAAGCCGTCATCCTTGCCGGGGGCCTGGGCACCCGCATCAGCGAAGAGACCGCCCTGCGGCCCAAACCCATGGTCGAGGTGGGCGGTCGGCCCATCCTCTGGCACATCCTGAAGATGTATGCCGCACATGGCATCAATGACTTCGTGATCTGCTGCGGCTACAAGGGCAGCGTCATCAAGGAGTTCTTCGCGAACTACTTCATGACGCAGAGCGACGTCACCTTCGACATGCGCAGCAACCGCATGGAGGTGCACCACAAGCGTGCCGAGCCCTGGAACGTGACCGTGGTGGACACCGGCGAACACACCATGACGGGCGGCCGCCTGCAGCGCGTGGCGCGCTATGTGGAGCGCGACGAAGCCTTCTGCTTCACCTATGGCGACGGCGTGTCCGACCTCGACATCGGCGCCTCGCTCGACTTCCACAAGGCGCACGGCAAGCAGGCCACGCTCACCGCCGTGTATCCGCCCGCTCGTTTCGGTGCGCTGGACATGGACGGCGACCGCGTGCGCGCCTTCCAGGAGAAGCCACGCGGCGAGGGCGGACGCATCAACGGCGGCTTCTTCGTGCTGTCGCCGCACGTGCTGGCGCGCCTCACTGGTGACGACTGCGTGTGGGAACAGGCCCCGCTGGCCGGGCTGGCGGCGGAGGGCGAACTCATGGCCTTCGCGCACGACGGTTTCTGGCAGCCGATGGACACCCTACGCGACAAGAACTTGCTCGAAGAGCTGTGGGCGAGTGGAAGGGCGCCATGGAAAACCTGGCAATCCTGAAGGGCCGTCGCGTCCTGCTCACCGGGCACACCGGCTTCAAGGGCGGCTGGCTGGCCTTGTGGTTGAGCCAGTTGGGCGCCCAGGTGCACGGCTTCGCGCTGGCACCGAACACCCAGCCTTCTCTGTTCGAGGTGGCCCGCGTGCGGGAAACCATGGCCTCGCACACCGTGGCCGACCTGCGCGACCGGGAGGCCGTCGCCGCCTGCGTGACGCAGGTGCAGCCCGAACTGCTGCTGCACCTGGCCGCCCAGCCCTTGGTGCGGGAGAGCTATCGCGACCCGCTCGCCACCTGGGCCACCAATGTGCAGGGCACCGCGCATGTGCTCGACGCCCTGCGCGCCAGCGGCAGTTGCCGCGCCGTCGTCGTCATCACCACCGACAAGGTCTACGAAAACCGCGAATGGGAGCACCCCTACCGCGAAAACGACCCGCTGGGTGGCCACGACCCCTACAGCGCCAGCAAGGCCGCCTGCGAACTGCTGGTGCAAAGCTACCGGCAGAGTTTCCTGGACGCACAAGGCTGCCGCGTGGCCAGCGCGCGCGCCGGCAATGTGATCGGCGGAGGCGACTGGGCGGCGGATCGCCTGCTGCCCGACGTGCTCAAGGCCCTGGATGAAGGTCGCCCCGTGCCCCTTCGCCATCCGCACAGCACCCGGCCCTGGCAGCATGTGCTCGAACCCTTGAGCGGCTACCTTCGCCTGGCCGCCGGCCTGCTTGCGGGTGAGCCCGGCCTGGAGACCGCCTGGAACTTCGGCCCCGAGGCCGGCGACGCGCTGCCCGTGGCGCGCATCGTCGAGCAGCTAGGCGCGCAATCGGCCGCGCAGCCGGGTGAGCATCCGCACGAAGCCGGCCGGCTGGAGTTGGACATCGCACGCGCCCGCCACCGCCTGCACTGGACGCCGCGCTGGCGGCTTCCGCAGGCCCTGGCCGCCACCTTGCAATGGCACCAAGCCTGGCGCGCCGGCCAGGACATGCAGGCTTTCTCGCTCCTGCAAATCCAAGATTTCGAGTCCGCATGATTCCCATCCAGGCCGCCGCGCCAACCCTTGCGCCCTCCCCTCACCCGCAGCCCGAGGCTGAGCGCCTGCGCGCGCAGATTCGCGCCCTGGTGGCCGAGTACGCCGCGCTCACCCACGAAGCACCGCAGGCCTTTGTGCCCGGCCAAAGCGTGCTGCCACCCAGCGGCAAGGTCATCGGAGCGCCCGAGCTCCAAGGCATGGTCGACGCGGCGCTTGACGGCTGGCTGACCACCGGCCGCTTCAACACCGCCTTTGAAGCACGACTCGCACAGATCCTGGGCGTGCCCTACGTGCTCAGCGTGAACAGCGGCTCCAGCGCCAACCTGGTGGCCTTCAGCACCCTGACCTCGCCGCTGCTGGGTGAACGTGCCATCCAACGAGGCGACGAGGTCATCGGTGTCGCCGCCGGCTTCCCCACCACGGTCAACCCCATCCTGCAGTTCGGCGCCGTGCCGGTGTTCGTCGATGTGGACCTCGCCACGCACAACATCGACGTCGCCCAGCTCGAAGCGGCATTGAGCCCACGCACCAAGGCCGTCATGCTGGCCCACGCGCTGGGCAACCCGTTCAATCTCGACGCCGTCACCGCCTTTTGCCGCCAGCACGGGCTGTGGCTGGTGGAAGACTGCTGCGACGCGCTAGGCGCCAGCTACCGAGGCCGCCCGGTGGGCAGCTTTGGTGACATCGCCACGCTGTCCTTCTACCCGGCGCACCACATCACCATGGGCGAAGGGGGCGCAGTGTTCATGCGCGACCCGATGTTCAAGCGCATCGCCGAGTCCTTCCGCGATTGGGGCCGCGACTGCTACTGCCCCCCCGGGAAAGACAACACCTGCGGCAAGCGTTTCGATTGGCAGCTGGGCAGCCTGCCGCACGGCTACGACCACAAGTACATCTACAGCCACAACGGCTACAACCTGAAGATCAGCGACATGCAGGCCGCCTGCGCGCTGGCGCAGTTGGATCGGCTCCCTGGCTTCATCGCCACGCGGCGCCGGCACTTCGAGTTCCTCAAAGCACGCCTGCAAAGCTGCGCCGAGTTCCTCGTGCTGCCCGAGGCTACGGCGCATAGCGAACCGAGCTGGTTCGGCTTCCCGCTGCACCTGCGCCCCGAATGCGGGCTGCAGCGCGTGGACCTGCTGCGCTTCCTGGACCAGCAGCGCATCGGCACACGCCTGCTCTTTGCCGGCAACCTCACCCGGCAGCCCTACATGACGAACCAGACTTTCCGCTGCGTGGGCAGACTGCCGAACACCGACGCCGTGATGAACGGCACCTTCTGGATCGGTGTGCACCCGGGGCTGGACGAGTCCAAGCTCGACTTCATCGCCACGCAGATCGAGACCTTCTTCGGGCTGAACTTTTGAACCCCGATCCAGCGCCTAGCCGACGGCTCGATCGGCTCCTCGCGCTGTCGCCGCTCGCACTGGTCGCACTCTGCGTAGCGACTCAAGGCCTTGCGGGCCTCTTCATCGGCGTCTGGGCCTGGGTGCCCACCATGCTGGTGTTCTGGCTGGCCATCATCCTGCTGTTGCGCCACGAGGGCCTGGAACACAGCCGCCGGCGCTTCGGGCCAGCGGCGGGCTCGCGACTGAACGCCGGCTTCTGGTCGACGCTGGCGGTGCTGGTCGGCCTCCTCTCCCTGCCCGGATTCCTGCGCCATGCCGGCCTGCTCGACAGCACGTCGCTCGTGCTCGCCTGGCTGGTCTTTGCCCTCGTCAACCCCTGGTTCGAGGAAGCCTATTGGCGAGGTCTGCTGATGGACCGCAGTCGCGCCTGGGGCTGGTGGCAGAGCCTGCTCTGGAGCAGCGCTGGGTTCGCGCTGAGCCACCCGCAGATCTGGGGCATCCACTCGTTGCCGCTGCGCAAACCCGAAGCCTTGGCCGCGCTCTTTTTCGTCGGCCTCGTGTGGGGCCTGGCCTACCAGCGCACGCACAGCCTGCGCTGGTGCGTGCTCGGTCACTTGTTGGCCAATGCGCTCGGCCTGTCGGCGCTGGTGCTGCTCAACCTCGTGGATCCGACGCAGCATTGAGGCGGCGTTGGCGGCTACCACCGCCACCCGGCGCCTTGCTTCATCCCGCAATCAGGGCTGATGCAACTGGCGAAGTGCCTTCAACTGGCCCGTCGCGCGTAGGTCGCGAATGCCCTGGTTGAGCAGGTCCAACAGGGCTTGCCCTTGTGGGTGGCGGCGCGAAACGAGCATGTGGAATTCCGCTTTGGGCATGCCTGGGATGGGCGCGAAGGCGATGTCGGGGTTGGCCAAAAGGGGCTGCCCGTCATGGCGGCCCGCCTGCACGGCTTCGAGCTTTTCAACGCCCACTTCGCAGCGGTCAGCCAGCAGTTTGGCGATGACGCGGCTGAAGTTCAGCGCGCCACGGTCCACCTGGTCGTCGCGCAGACCGTAGGCCGAGTAGTTGTAGCCGTGGACGCCGCAAACCTCATGCTTGACCAGATCCTGAGCGCTGCGAATCGACAAGCCTTGCGGAAAGCGGCGGCGCGAGTAGAAGTAGGCGTGGGTGGTGTCGTAGTAGGGCAGCGACAGCAGAAACTGCCGCTCTCGCTCAGCGCTGTGGCTGGCATTCAAGGCCATCTGATACATCTGGCCGGACTCGACCTCGCGCAAGCAGCGCACCCAAGGCAACAGGTCGATCTGGACGGCGATGCCCTTGGGCCTGAGGATGCGCTGGAGCACGTCGACGGCGTAGCCCACCACTTCCTGTGCACTGCGTGAGGCCGATGCGCCATGCTCGCCGCGGCTTCGCAAGTAGGTGAAGGGCGGCCACTCGTTGACGTCGTCGCACACGCGTACCGTCATCAATGGCCCATGCGGTGCGGAAGCATGGGCGGCAGCGCTTGGCAGCCCAACCCCGGCACTCAGGGCCAAGGCTCTGCACACGATGCGGGAAGTGCGAATAAATGAGAGCATGACGAAGCAGTGGCGAGCATAGTGCGTGCCACAGATGGCGCGCTTAACCCATAGCATTTGCCCATGTCCCTTCGCCCCAGCGCCGCCGCATGGCTCGCCCTGAGCCTCAGCACAACAGGCGCTACCCGCCTGGCAGCTGGCGAAATTTCCGAAGCGGAGCCCACCCTCGCGCTGCAATCCGTGACCGTCACCCTCGGGCGCGGTCAGGTCCGCTCGGTGCACGGCGTGGGCCGCAACGAATTCGAGGCGGCCGCTCCTGGGCAGAGTCCGCTGGCCACGGTAGCGCGCCTGCCGGGGGTGAGTTTCCAGTCGGCCGACGCCCAGGGTGTGTACGAATGGTCGGTGCGCGTGGCGCTTCGTGGCTTCGCACAGAGCCAGCTTGGCTTCACCCTGGACGGCGTGCCGCTGGGCGACATGAGCTACGGCAGCCTCAACGGGCTGCACATCAGCCGCGCCATCGCCAGCGAGGACGTGGCACGTGCCGAGCTCTCGCAAGGCAGCGGCGCGCTGGACACGCCTTCGTCCAGCAACCTGGGCGGCACGCTGCAGTTCGCATCCGCCGAACCCGGAAGCACCTTCGGCCTGCGCGCGGCGCAGACGCTGGGCAGCCATGGGCAAGAGCGAAGCCACTGGCGCCTGGACAGCGGCGACACCGTCCTCGGTCGCGTCTTCCTCAGCGCCATGAGGCAGCGCGCCGACAAATGGAAAGGGGATGGCCAGCAGCGCCACGAGCAGTATGCGCTCAAGCTGCTGCGCGAGCTCGGCCCACACCGGTTCAGCGCCTTGCTCACCCGCTCAGACCGCCAGGAGTTGGACTACCAGGATCTCTCGCTGTCGCAGATCGCCCGCCTGGGCTGGCGCTGGGACAACTTCTTTCCAGACTTTGAAGCGGCGCTGCAGGCCTCGCGCCTGCTCTGCGGCAACGGCGCAGCGCCCTACCAAAGTGCCTGCGACGACGCCTACTACGCCGGCGCCGGCCTGCGCAAGGACCGCTTGGCCGCACTCAGCCTGGAGCTGCGCGACGGCGAGGAAACCACGCTGCGAAGCACCGCCTACCGGCATCACAACGACGGCCGCGGGCTCTGGTACACGCCCTACACCAGTTCACCCGACGGCACGCCGCTGGCGCTACGCACCACCGAGTACCGACTGCGCCGCCAAGGCCTGAGCAGCGTGCTGGAGCGTTCGCCGGGGGCGCACCGGTGGCGGGCCTCGCTCTGGCTGGAAGACAACGACTTTGAGCAGGCACGCCGCCTTTATGCCACTCCGCCCGGCGCCGTGCCCAGCCCCTATGCGTTCCCGCAGGCCGCCTTCCGAACGGACTGGGCCTACCGCTTCCGCACGCGCACCGTGCAAGCCTCGGTGGCCGACACCTGGAGCCTCAGCCCGGCGCTGCGCCTGCAGGCGGGCTTCAAGGCTCTGCGTGCTCAAACGCGTGCCGAACGCCGTCAGGGCAGCGGCCCCGAGGGCAGCATCCGTTCGCAGGACGGCTTCCTGCCCCAACTCGGTCTCGTGTACGAGTTCAGTCCTTCCGAAGAGTGGTTCGTGAGCCTGTCGCGCAACCTGCGCGCCTTTCAAGCGGCGGCCACAGGGACCAGCCCCTTCGCAACGACGCAAGCGGGTTTCGACGCGATCCGCGACCGCCTGCGCCCCGAACGCGCCAGTCAGTTCGAGGCCGGCTGGCGGGCCAGCCATCCGCGATGGCAGGCCGCGCTGACGGCCTACGCGGTGAACTTCCACGACCGCCTGCTCAGCGTCACCCAGGGCGCGGCCATCCTGGGCAACCCCAGCGTACTGTCCAACGTCGGTCGTGTGCAGAGCCTGGGCCTGGAAGGCGCGCTGTCCTTGCGCTTGCGACCCACGCTCACCGCCACGGCCAGCCTCAGCCTGAACCGTTCCACCTACCGTGACGACGTGCTCAGCCGCGATGCAGTCGGCCAGCTGCTCCGTGTGGCCTCGGCCGGCAAGACGGTGGTGGACGCGCCCCGCCGGCTCCTCAAGGGCCAACTGCGCCACGACGACGGCCGCTGGTTCGCCGAATTGGGCATAGACGCGCAATCACGCCGCTTTTACAGCTACCTGAATGACGCCTCGGTCCCAGGCCGGGTGCTCGTGCACCTGGGTGCCGGACGGTATCTGGGCACCCTGGGAGCGCTGAAGACCGCGCGTTTGCAGTTGAACGTTCACAACCTTGGCGATCACCGCCACATCGCCACGCTGGGCAGCAACGATTTCGTCAACAGCGACCCCGCCGGCAACGCGCAGACCCTGCTGCCCGGCGCGCCCCGTCAGTTCCAGCTTTCCTTCAGCGCACGGCTGTGAACTCCGGTGCCCACCTGATTCAGTCCTTTGCTTCGCCCATGTCCATCACCTCGCTCACTCGTCGCGCGTTCGCGCTCCTTCTGACGCTCTCCTCCTCTCTTTCCAATGCAGGCGAGCCCTACGTGCCGCCGCGAGGCGAGTGGGCGCGCTGCGAACCGCTATGCCGCATGGATCGCACCGCTGTCGATGTCGCCGTGCGCGAGTTGCAGAAGAACGAGAACCCTGCACCGCGTGACCAGGCCGTCGCCTGGGCACAGAGCTTCGGCAGCCGCGAGCCCCATTTCGGCGGCTTGCTCGGGCCGACGGCGGTGCGCGGGCCGCTCACCGGCGTGGTCATCCACCACGGCAAAGTGCAAGCCGCCTTTGGCGAGCCCGAACGCGTGGACATGAGCCACAGCATCACCAAGAGCTTTCTCACGGCGGTCGTCGGCTTGGCGGTGCAGCAGGGGCGCATCGCATCGGTGGACGAACCGGTGGCGCTGAGCATGCCGCGCGACATCCGCGACACGCACTTCACCAGCCCCAAGAACGCCCCCATCACCTGGACCCATCTGCTGCAGCAGACCAGCGACTGGGAGGGCACGCTCTGGGGGCGGCCCGACTGGGCAGACCGACCGGTGGGGGCCACGCCCGAGGACTGGCCCAAGGTGCCCCGCGTGCCCGCCGGCAGCGTGCACGAGTACAACGACGTGCGCATCAACCTGCTCGCACTGGCCACCTTGCAGGTGCTGCGCCGCCCGCTGCCCGAGGTGCTGCGCGAACACCTGATGGACCCCATCGGGGCCTCGGTCAGCTGGCGCTGGCACGGCTATCACAACAGCTGGGTGGACCTGGACGGGCAACGCCTGCAGTCGGTCAGCGGCGGCGGCCATTGGGGTGGCGGCCTGTTCATCAGCGCCTGGGACATGGCGCGCTTCGGCTTGCTCCATCTGCGTCAGGGCCACTGGGCCGGGCGGCAATTGATCGACGCCGCCTGGTGGCGTGCGGCTGCCACCCCTTCCAGCGCCACACCTGCGGTGGGTTACGCCAACTTCTATCTGAATCGCCAGCGCCAGCTGCTGCCATCGGCACCGGCCAGTGCGGTGGTGCACCGGGGCAATGGGCAAAACATCGTCTACGTGGACGCCGAGAACGACCTGGTGGTGGTGCTGCGCTGGGTGAAGGACGATGCCGCGATCGACGCCTTCATAGGGCGGTTGCTCGCTGCGCGACGCTGAAGCCCTCGCGTTCAGCGAGAAAGCGAGGGCCGAAAAAAGCCGCCTGCCCAACGGGCTGGCGGCTCGGGGACCCTCTAGAAAGTTCAGGCGGCCTTGCGGCGGCGGGCCATCAGCCCACCCAGGCCCAGCGCGCTGAGCATCATGAGCGCCGAAGCCGGTTCCGGCACCATGCCGAAGATCACCGTGCTGTTCGCACCGGCGTTGTCGATGCTGCCGGTGTAGTTGCCGAAGGCTCCGTTGGAGAAGCTCGTGACCACCATGTAGTACTGCGTGCCGGGGTTCAGGACCGAACTGAACATCGAGAGCGAGCCGGCGCCTGAGTCATCATCGGCGCGCACCGCGTTGGTCAGCGGGGCCAGTGGGTTGAACGAGGTCTGGTACAGCGCCAGGAAGGTGTCGTCGGCCGTGCCGGGCGACAAGGTGGCCGACAGGGTCTGCAGCGTGTAGCTGCCGGCCGCCGTCACGTAGAAGGGGAAGAGGTCGTAGCTGACCGCGGTGCCCACGGCGCTCAGTGCAGCGGGCGGGTTGCCGCTGAGCGTGCGGTTGTAGACCGGGTCGTTCCCCGACAGCGTGCCGGAGAACGGCTGGCTGGCAGCCATCGCCATCGAAGAAAGGCCCAGCAAGGTGCCGGCCACAGCCCAGGAACGGAAGGTTTGCATCAAGCCTCTCCAAGAACAGTGCGTGAGAGGACACGGTAGCAAGACCACCGCATGACTTTCGGCTGCTGCGGAGTGATGCCCCCCAGAACCGGGGGGCGTACTTACGCCAAGTCGGGGCATGGCTGCCGACAGCACACGCGGGACACTGCCCCATGAACGCGACCACCCTGCCCTCACCGCTGCCAGACAGCCCGTTTTCCAGCAGCTACGCGGAAGCCCGTGACAAGTTCCTCGCGGCAGCCCAGGGGCGCGGTGCGGAGCTCGACAGCCATCTCCATCCGCTCACCGGCTTCCACGGCGAGCCCCTTGCGATGGACGTGGCCTGCCTGGGCGACGCGTCCTCGCCCAGGGCCCTGCTGCTCAGCAGCGCCTGCCACGGCATCGAGGGCTACTGCGGCTCGGGCGTGCAGGTGGCGCTGCTGAACGATGCCGAGCGCTGCCGCCGCTACGCAGCCAGCGGCATCGCCATCTATCTGGTGCACGCCATCAACCCGCATGGCTTCTCCTTTGGACGTCGAGTCACTGAAGACAACGTCGACCTGAACCGCAACACCCAGGACTTCACGGCCCCGCTGCCCGAGAACCCGGGCTACGACGAACTCGCCGCGCTGCTGGTTCCCGACACCTGGCCACCCAGCGCCGCCAACGAGGCGGCCATCGCCGACTTCATCGAGCGCCGCGGCCTGGCGGCTTACCAGGCGGCGGTCTCGGGCGGGCAGTACCGCCACCCCGAAGGCCTCTTCTTCGGCGGCCATGCTCCCACCTGGAGCCAGCGCCGCATGCGCGAGTTCCTGCGCGCCCACCGTGAGGTGTGGCGGCACTTGGGCTGGATCGACTTCCACACCGGCTTGGGCCCGAACGGCCACGGTGAACGCATCTGCGCGAACCGCGACGACGCCGCTGCACTGGCCCGCACGCGGGCCTGGTGGGGCGAGGGCGTCACGTCGATCTACGACGGCAGCTCGTCGTCCGCACCGCTGACTGGCCTGCTGTGGCTCACCGTGCAGCAGGAGTGTCCGGATACGCAATACACCGGCATGGCGCTGGAGTACGGCACGGAGCCCGTGCCTGCGGTGATCGACGCACTGCGCGCGAGCAGCTGGCTGGGTGTCCATCCGGATGCGCCGCCAGCCCTGCAGGCCAGCATCCGCGCACAGGTGCGCCGGGCCTTCTACACCGAGACCGAGGCTTGGCGCGAGGCCATCGTGCGCCAGGGCTTGGCCGCCATCGACGAGGCGATCTGTGCGCTGCAGGTGGCATGAGCGGCACTTCCTTTGCCCTCGTCATGCGGGTGCTCATCTTCGGCAACTCGGGCTCCGGCAAGAGCACGCTGGCGCGCCAGATGAGCCGCCAGCATGGGCTCACCCACCTCGACCTTGACGCCATCGTCTGGGAGCCCGGCCAGATCGCCGTGCCGCGCCCGCCCGAGGCTGTCGCAGCCTCTCTGCAGGCATTCTTGAACGACCACGAGCGGTGGGTGATCGAGGGCTGCTACGGCGAACTGGTGCAAGCCGCGGCGGGCGCTTGCACCGAGCTGATCTTTCTGAACCCGGGTCTGTCCACCTGTCTTACCCACAACCGTGCCCGGCCCTGGGAGCCGCACAAGTACGCCTCCAAGGCGGAGCAGGACGCGATGCTGGAGCACCTGCAAGCCTGGGTCGCCGGCTACTACGATCGTGACGACGCTTGGTCCTACAAGGCGCATCGACGGCTTTTCGACGGCCACCCGGGCTTCAAGCGTGAGATGACAGGATGAGCCCTGGCGGGCCGACGCACCTAGGGGCCCGGCTGAAGATTCAAGCGCCGTGCCTGTGCTATTCAACCAGCGACGCCCTGAGTTCGGTGCACTGAAACCGCCGGCCAGACCGAAGCGCCGCGGCCGAAGGGGGCCGGCATCGGGTAGGTGACCCTTCGGATAGGCGAATAGAGGGCCACGGCTAGCGACCGTGCGGACTGTCCCCAGTGGCATCGGCTCATCGTGCGAGCCTTGTATCGCTCAGGCCCAGCCGCAACGCGACAGCAGGAGATCGCGGTCAGGCGGATTCCGACGCCGGAATCCAGCCGACAAGCAGGGGGGGCTCTACGCCGCCTCGACACCTGTGTCTCGCGTAGGATCCAACGCGAGGCACCATGGCTGGAAGCAGCGCCCGGCAAGACTTGGGCTTATTCGCGTGCAGAGAAGTTGGTGCCACCACCGCTCAAACACATCTCGCGCACGAATGCATCCTCCTCTGCATCCAGCTTTGTCGGTTTCGCCATCCCCGCCTCTTTGGCGCGTGCGGGCGCAGGCGATCGCATGGTTCGTACTCATCGCAGCGTTCGTGCTGGGGCTGCCCGTCCTGCTGGGCTGGGGTGCTGGCTTGTTGATCGGGCTGGTGCTGTTGGCTGCTGCCCTGGCTACTGCCAGTGCCTGGATGGTGCGGCGGCTCTCCAGCGCTGCGTCGGCTCGACCGTTCGCCGCCATCTGGATGCGCGCGCTGCTGGGTTGGACGTTGGTGATCGGGGTGCTGGTGGCCACTCCGTTCTACTGGCTGATGGTGGTCACAGAGACCCGGCCAGCGGTCGTGCCGCAAGTCTCCCTCACCAACGGCACCAAGCGCGTCGTCTTCCAGGGCATGCAGCACATCGGCTCCGAGCACTTCTATCAGGCGGTCGTCTACGACCTGGAGAAGGCCTTGTCGGAGGGCTATGTCAGTTGGTACGAAGGCGTGCAGACCCCCACGCCGGAATCGCAAGCCTTCTTCGAAAAGCTCTCGCACGAGCTGGTTGGGGGGACAGACCTGAGTGGCACCTACAAGTCGATTGGTGAGGTCTGCGGCATGAAGTTTCAGCTCGACTACTTCGCCTTGCTGGAGGCCGACAAGGCCGAGCACCCGGGGCGCCATCTGGTAGCCGACGTCGATGCGCTGGAGCTCAAGGCAGAGTACGAGCGCCTGATGCGGGAGGATCCGGTTTTTGCGAAGGCGCATGCGAAGGACTTCCAGCCCAAGCCTGCCACGAACGACAACGCGGTGATGCTGATGGCGGTGGAGTGGCTGAAGCACGGGAGCGCTTCCCAGAAGACGCTGGGCGGCGTCACCTGCCGCGGACTGTTCTCGCTCAACCAGCCCGCCGGGAACGCGGCGCCCGGCCGCATGGAGCCGGTCATCCTGGACTTCCGCAACCGCGCTCTCGCGCAGCGGATCATGCAGACACCGGACGACAAGATCTTCATCACCTATGGGGCGGCCCATCTGCCCGGCCTGGTGGCGGAGTTGCGCAAGCTGGACCCGAAGTGGGCGGTCGGCTCGGTGAAGTGGCTGCGCACCATCGAGGCCCCCGAGCACATCGAGGGACAACTGCGCGGCCTCGATAAGTGATCCCACGCAGGGTCGACAACCGGAGAATCCAACGATGACGGCAGCTTCGCGCTCCCAGCCATGTCTGGTCCGCACCACCCTCCCGGCACGGCACTCGCAAGCGCGGATGTCCGGCGCCAAGCGGCTGGCGACCCTGCTTGGGTTGGCCATCCTCGGCGCCAGTGCCGCGCATGCAGCCAGCTCCGTCCGAGCCAAGTTCGGTTCGGCCTGGCAAAGCGTCGACTGCAAGACCTTCGACGTGCCGGCCGCGGTGGCGGCCCGGGCGGACTGCGGCTACGTCACCGCGCCGGAACAGCACGCGCAGCCCAAAGGGCGCAGCATCCAGCTGGCCGTGGTGCGCATCCGCAGCACCAGCCGCAGCCCGGCGCCCGACCCGCTGTTCGTCGAGCAGGGCGGCCCGGGCGACTCCACCATCGGCGTGATCCTCGACATGGTCATGCCCAACCTGCCGGAGCTGCAAGCGGTGCTGAAGACCCGCGACCTGGTGTTCGTGGAGGAGCGGGGTACGCGCTACTCAAAGCCCTTCCTGACCTGTCCGGAGTACGACGCCCGCAACATCGCCGTTGCCCGCGGCGAGATGGCCTACACCGACCCCAGCTGGTTCAAGACCTGCCAGGAGCGCTTTCAGGCGCAGGACATCAACCTGGGCGCCTTCAACACCCGCGAGAACGCGGCCGACGTCTACTTCGTGGCCGAGAGCCTGGGCTACCGGGCCTTCAACTACTACGGCGTGTCCTACGGCACGCTGCTGGGCCAGTACGTCATTGCCCAGGCCAACCAGCACAAGGCGAAGCTGCGCAGCGTGATCATCGACGGCGTGGTGCGCACCGACATCGACTTCAACGCCGCCAGCGGCCACTCGGTGAGCTACGCGCTGCGCAACCTGTTCCACGCCTGTGCGCAAGACCTGCGGTGCAGCCGAGCCTACCCCAACCTCGAGCAGACCTTCCTGACCCTCGTCGACCAGCTCAACAGGCAGCCGGTGGCCCTGACCCTGACCGGGCCGCAGAGCAAGCAGGCCGTCGCCACCCGGGTCGACGGCAATGCCTTCGTCACCGCGCTGGTGCCGCTGCTGGCCCGGCCCTACTCGGGCAACTCCGCCCGCGGCACGTCGATCCCGAAGTTCATCCACGCGGCCAGCCGAGGCGACTTCGCCTGGGTGTCGGACAACCTGTCAGCGGACCTGGAAAGCAGCGACGGCAGCGCCAAGGGCATGTACCACAGCGTGGTGTGCGTGCGGCAGAAGTCGGTGCAGGCCACGCCTGATCAAGTGCTGCCGCCACCGTATCCGCAGCTCCTCGCCCTGGGTGTGCGCGAAGGCGAAGCGGTGGGCAACGTCTGCAAAATCCTGCAGGCCGAGCAGCAGCCGCCCTTCGCCTACCGGAATACCGACATCCCCACGCTCGTGCTGAACGGCGCGTACGACCCGGTGACCCCCCAGCCCTACGGCGAGGCGGTGGCCGGCCATCTGAAGACCCCGCACGTGTACACCTTTCCGGGCCTGGGCCACGGATCGTTCTTCCCGCCACCCGGCATGGCGGCCACCGACTGCGTGATCCGCATCGCCATCGACTTCCTCGCCAAGCCCGGGCAGACGCCCGACAGCCGTTGCCTCACCCAGGTGAAGCCCTTGTTCGTGGTGGAGTAGACGCGGCACGCTCCGGCAGCGTGCAATCGAGCGGCGGTTCCAGACAGGGAGTGAATCAAGGGCGGAAGCCTGTGTTGTTGATCACACGGCGCTTCACGCCTTGGGGGACGATCGGGTCTGCTGCCCTCCCACTTCATCGATGCCTCCCCACACCCTCATCAGCGGCGCCGCCGGTTTCCTGGGCGGCGCGCTCGCCCGCGCATTGCTTGCCCAGGGCCAGCAGGTCACCGCGCTGGTACGCAGCGAGGCGCGTGCCCGTGAGCGTTTGGCGGCGCTGGTGGCGCAGCACGGCGAGCGGCTCGCCTTCTTCGAATGGGACCTGAACCGCATCGCCGTCCCTGAGCTGCCACCCGGCATCACCCAGGTCATTCACGCCGCCAGCCAGGCCAGCCCGCGTTTCTACGGGCCGGATCCGGTGGGTACATCGCTGCCCAACAGCATCGGCACGGCGGCGCTGCTGGAAGCGGCGACGAAGGCTCAAGTGCAAAAGTTCCTCTTCGTATCCAGCAGCGAGGTCTATGGCGCGGTGAGCAGCGAGTCGGCGCTGAAGGAGGGCGACCTGGGCCCCCTCGACCCGGCCACCCAACGCGCCTGCTACGCCGAGAGCAAGCGCATGGGCGAAACCCTGTGCGTGGCGTGGCATGCCCAGCACGGCCTGCCCACCTTCATCGTGCGCCCTTTCCACACCTATGGGCCGGGGCTGACGAGCGAGGACGGTCGGGTGTTCGCCGACTTCGCCTTTGCCGTGGCCGAGGGACGGCCCATCGTGATGACGAGCGACGGCAGCGCCCGCCGCGCCTTCTGCTACGTGGACGACGCGGTGGCGGGCCTGCTCACCGTGCTCGAGCAAGGCCAGCCGGCCACGCCCTACAACCTGGCCAACCCGGCGGCCGAGCTGTCGGTGAAGGAACTGGCCGAGCTGCTGGTGAGCCTCTACCCGGGCAGCCGGCTGGAGCAGCGCCCGCCGCCTGGCGGCTACCTGGTGAGCCCGTTCAACCGGCTGATCCCCGACATTTCCCGGCTTCGCGCCTTGGGCTGGGAGCCCAAAATCGGCGCCACCGAAGGCTTCCGTCGCTTCATCGACCACATCCGTGCCCACCCTTGCTGAGCTCCAAGCCGCCCACCGCGCCGGCCATCTGTCCAAGGCCGACTTCATCGCCCAGGCCTGCGCGCTGCACCAGCAACTCTGGGCCTACCAGGCCCTGCTGAGCAGCGAGGGCGTGCGCGAGTTGCGCGTCAGCGCGCAGGGCGTCGAGTTCCTCATGCAGGAGGAGGCGGTGTGGATCGCCGCCCCGGCGGGCGAGGCCCGAGTGGCGCCGTTGGAGACCCTGAATTTCGGCGGCGCCTACGAGGCGGCGGAAAGCCGCGCGATGGACGTTCTGGCCTCAGGCAGCCGCTGCATGCTGGATGTAGGCGCGAACCTCGGCATCCATGCCCTGCGCCTGGCGCTGCGCGAGCCCCAGAGCCTAGTGCACGCCTTCGAGCCCATGCCGCAAAGCTTCGACTACCTGAGCCGCAACATCGCCCGCAACGGCCTGGGCGACCGCGTGCGTGCGCATGGCTTCGGCCTGAGCCGCGAGAACGGCAGCTTCGAGTTCCACATCGCCCCCGAGAACGGCACCAACGCCAGCCTGCTCAACGTGGCCGGCCGCACGGATGCCCAACGCGTGGTGGGCCTGACCCTGCGCCTGGACGACTGGGTGGCCAACACCGGCTGCGCCCCCGACTACCTGAAGGTGGACGTGGAAGGCGCCGAGCTCTGGGTCTTCGAGGGCGGCGCGCAGACCATCGAGCGCCACCGCCCGCGGGTGTTCTGCGAGCTGCTGCGCAAATGGAGCGCGCCCTTTGGCTACCACCCGAACGACGTGCTGCGCTTCTTCGCGGAACGCGGCTACGGCTGCTGGGCGGTGAGCGAAACCGGCGTGCGCGAGCTGGCCGAGGTGGACGACGCCACCCCGGAAACCAACTACGCCTTCCTGCACCGGGCGCAACACGCAACGTGCATCGACCGCCTGCTGGCGCTGCCGGCATGAACAGCATGAGCAGCCCGCTGCTGGCCCAGCGCATCCGCGCGCACGCGCTGCGCATGGTGCATGCCGCCAAGGCCTCGCACATTGCCTCGGCGCTGTCCATCGCCGACATCCTGGCCGTGCTTTACGAACCCGAGCAGGGTCTGCGTGTGCGGCCGGACGCACCGCACTGGAGCGGGCGCGACCGTTTCCTGCTCTCCAAAGGCCATGCCTGCGTGGCCGTCTACGCGGCCCTGGCCGAACGCGGCTTCTTTCCAGTGGATGAACTGCAGACCTACGGCCGTGACTTCGCGCGCCTGATGAACCACGTCAGCCACCAGGTGCCGGGCGTGGAGTTCAGCACCGGCAGCCTCGGGCACGCGCTTCCGTTTGGCGTGGGCAAGCTGTTGGCGGCCAGGCTGCGCGGCGAAACCTGGCGCTGCGTGGTGCTGCTCAGCGACGGCGAACTGAACGAAGGCTCGAACTGGGAGGCCCTGATGTTCGCCGCCCATCACGGCCTGGATCGGCTCACGGTGGTGGTGGACGCCAACGGCCTGCAGAGCCTCACGACCACGGCGGCGACGCTGGACATGGGCGACCTCGCCGCCAAGTTCAGCGCCTTCGGCGCGCGAGTCAGCGACGTGGACGGCCACGACCACGCCGCGCTGCACGCCGCCCTGTTCGCGCCCGCAAGAGGGCGGCCCACCGTCGTGATCGCCCGCACCACCAAGGGCAAGGGCGTGTCCTTCATGGAGAACCAGGTGGCCTGGCACTACCGCAGCCCCAACGACGCCCAGCTGGCCCAGGCGCTGGGGGAAATCGCCGACGCCAGGTCCAGGTCCGAAAACTCCGTCGATGGTCGAAGAACGCTAACTGACAACTGACAACTGACAACTGACGAAGACGTTTTATGTTCTCCCGCTATTTTCTTCCGATCGCCGCGATCGTTTTGTTCGCCTTCGCCGTGAACCATGTGATGAAGGCGCAGCAGCCGCAGAGCGATCCTCCGCCGCCGGCGCAACCGCCGCGGGCGCCGTATGCGCACACCGTCGCAGGGACCGGCCTCGTCGAACCGCAGACGGAGAATATCGCCGTCGGCTCGCAGGTGCCGGGCGTCGTCGTCGAGGTGTTCGTGAAGGTCAACCAAAAGGTGAAGGCCGGGCAACCGCTGTTTCGCCTCGACGATCGCGATCAGCAGGCCATGCTGAAGCTGAAAGAAGCCGAACTCGCGCAGGCCCAAGCGTCGCTCACTCGCCTGCAAAAACTGCCTCGCGACGAAGACCGGCCTGTGGCGCGGTCGAAGGTCACCGAAGCCGAGGCCCTGCTCAAAGACAGAGCCGCGCTCTACGAACGGGCCGTGCAACTGCGACAGTCGAACGCCGTCAGCCAGGAAGAAGTGGTCAGCAAAGAGCAAGCGTTCCTCGTCGCGAAGGCCGTCACCGAAAACGCCCGCGCGCAATTGGAACTGCTCGAGGCCGGCACTTGGAAGTACGATCTCGACGTCGCCCAGCAAGCCCTGGTGCAGGCCCAAGCACAGATTGATCAAGTCCGCACGAACATCGACCGCCTCACGGTCCGAGCCTTGGTCGACGGCGAAGTACTGCAACTGAACGTCCGTCCGGGCGAGTTCGTGAGCAGCATCGCCGACAAGTCGTTCATCGTCCTGGGCAACGTCGACAAGCTGCACGTGCGGGCCAGCATCGACGAATACGACATCCCCCGCTTCCGCCCCGGCGCCAAGGCCCGCGCGATGCTCAAGGGTCACGCCGACGTACAGTACGACCTCACGTTCGTCCGCGTGGAACCGTACGTCGTGCCGAAGAAATCACTGACCGGCGACAACACCGAGCGAGTCGATACCCGCGTGCTGCAGGTAATTTACTCGGTCGATCAAATGAAAGAACGACTTTACGTCGGCCAACAATTAGACGTGTTCATCGATGCAGATGAAAGCGTGGCAACAACGGCTAAATAGCTCGCAACGAAATAACGCTTGAGGCTAGTGCGCCGAATAGCTAGCAAGGTCAACGACCGGAAAGCTTGCGAACTTAGCCAGAAGCTTCTCGTCGGCGGTCAAGAGTTCGCAGTGCAACTGGTCGGCCAACGCAAGATAGAGGCAGTCGTAGACGCCTGTCCGAAATCGCAGCGACAATTCAAAAGCTTGCGCAAGCAGCGACGCCGTGGCGAAGACGGGCGGCATGGACGCCAAGGCCTCGAGCAGCAATTCGCCGGCAACATCTTCTGAGATCAATGCACGACGATGAGCTTTTGAAACAACGTGCGCCAACTCGACGACATAGATATCAGGAACAGCGAGTTCCGTACGACCGGCCAAATAGTCTTCACGAACAACGTGAGCAGCGGGGGAATCCGGCTCTGAAAACAACCATTTCAGCGCGACCGATGCATCGAGCACGTACTTCATTCTTCGCGTGCTTCCCTCAGCAACTCCAGTGAGATGGAGCGATCGAAGCGAGGACGGTCCGAAGTACGGCGACGTTCGTGCATGCGGCGCAGCACTTCCGGATCAACCGGCTTATGCTCGGCCAGCGACTTACAGACGGCTTCCAAGTCAGCCGCGATTTGCGAATTGGTGGTGCTCATATAAATATCTTCGGCGGCAACGCCTATTGAGTCAAATAAATCAACCCAACCGGGGTTCAATCCACGTAGACAAACTCGTTCAGATTAAAGAGCGCCAGGCAGAGGTCTGTGAGGCCCTGGTCATGCAACTCGACGAGTGCCGTGGCTTCCTCGGCTTCGCGTTTTGTCGGCGTGCGGCCGAGCGCGCGCGTGTAGGCTTGGCGGACTTGTCCTACGACGTCGGTTGCTGATTGGCGGACCCTTGTCGCCAGTCGCGCCGCGCAGTCTTGGGCGAACTCCGAATTCAGCAGCACCAGCGATTGCGGGGCGATCGTCGAACGGTTGCGGCGCGTGCAGCTGGCCATCGTGTCGGGCCGGTCGAAGGCCTCGAGCAGCGGCAAGCGTAAGTTGCGGCGGACGAAAAGGTAGACGCTGCGGCGGCGGTGGTCCTCTTCGTCGGCGCTGACCTTCCAATGGTCTTTGCGGATCGTGCCGAGCAGTTCTTTCGGCAGCGGCGGCATCACGCCGGGGCCGCCGTGCCGGTCGCTCAAGCTATCCGAAGCCGCTAACATCGCGTCGCGGATCGCTTCGCCGTCGAGTCGGCGGCGAGGGTAGTGCGACAAGAGCCGATTCTCCGGATCGACGGCTCGGGCCGACTTCTCATCGCCTTCAACCGCGCGCGGCAGGCTCGCTTGTCGATACACGGCCGAGGTGACGATCAGCCGATGCAACTGCTTGGCGCTCCAGCCGCCGTCGACAAACTCGCGGGCCAGCCAATCAAGCAATTCCGGATGCGTCGGCGCGTCGCCGAGGTACCCGAAGTCGTTCGACGTGCGTACCAAGCCAAAGCCGAAATGCTCCTGCCACACGCGATTGACGAACACTCTCGCCGTGAGCGGATGCGAAGGTAGCGTGATCCAATCAGCGAGCGCCGTGCGGCGGCCGTGACCATCAGAGGACCAGTCCGGTTTGGTAAACGAGGCCTGTTGAACGTTCGCCACGCGCGGGAAGCCGGGCTCCAGCGTCGGGCCGGGCCTGGTGAAATCGCCGCGCACCAGCAAATGGCTCGGCTGCGGCGGCCGCTTGCTTGCGCGGAACACGCGCCGGGTCTCGGGCTGTTGGTCGTTATCGGCGTCGTCCTCTTCCTTACGTCCCTTGGAAAGAAAATCGGAAGTTTCGAAGCAGGCCCTCAAGCGATAAAAATCGGCCTGACTGAGCGGCTCGAATTTGTGATCGTGGCACTGCGCGCAGCCGAGTTGCAAACCCAAGAGCGCGCTGCCGACGGTGCCGGTCATTTCGTTGAGCACCATGCTGCGGCGTTCGTCTTGCCGATTGAGGTCCGGCATGTCGGGCCCGCAGAGCAGGAAGCCGGTGGCCACGGCCGCGTCGCGATCGTCGGGCTTCAACTCGTCGCCGGCGAGTTGCAGCCGGAGAAACTCGTCGATCGGCAGATCGCGGTCGAGCGCCGCGATGACCCAATCGCGATAACGCCACGCCTCGGGCCGGGCGATATCGTGCTCATAGCCGTCGCTGTCGGCATAACGGGCCACGTCGAGCCAGTGCTGCGCCCAACGCTCGGCATACGCGCGCGAGGCGAGCAACCGCTCGACCACGGCTTCATAATCTTGATCCGAATGCGACTTTTCGAACGCGGCGACTTCGGCCGGCGTCGGCGGTAGCCCGGTGAGGTCGAACGTCACGCGTCGTAACAAAGCGGCGGGCGCGGCAGGCTCGGCCGGTCGCAGCTTCGCGCCTTCAAGCGCCGCCAAGATGAAGCGATCGACGGGCGTGCGACACCACGCGGCATCTTGTACCGCCGGAAGTTCCGCACGGACCGGCGTCTGATAGGCCCAATGCTCGCGATCGGAATCGGTCAGCGCAGGCTCGGTCTTCGCGGCTTCGTCGGCGATTGCAACAGCGGCGATTGCTAGGCAGGCAATACTCGCGCAAAGACGCAAAGACGCAAAGTAAGAAGATGAACTGGACATGGAATGCCGAGCGTTCACGGCAAGCTCCCCTTCTTCCTCTCTTCGTCTGTTTTGCGTCTTTGCGTCTTTGCGCGAGCTTTTGAAAAGGAGACTCATGCCAGAATCTCCGTCACCACGTTGCCGGCCACGTCGGTCAGGCGTTCCTCGCGCGAGTTGTGGGGGAACGTTAATCGTGTGTGGTCGAAGCCGAGGATGTGCAAGATCGTGGCGTGCAGGTCGTGGATGTGGACCGGCTTCTCTTGCGCGCGAAGGCCGACGGGGTCCGTCGCGCCATAGGCCAAGCCCCCCTTCACCGCGCCGCCTGCGAGAAAGACCGAGAAGCCCCACGGGTTGTGGTCGCGGCCTTTTCCCTTTTCGCTCATCGGCATCCGACCGAACTCTCCGCCCCAGATGACGAGCGTATCGTCCCACAGCCCGCGGCGTTTCAAATCTTGCAACAATGCGGCAACCGGGCGATCGGTCGCGCGACAATAGTGCGAGTGATTCTTCATCACGTCTTCGTGGGCGTCCCAGCCGTTGGTGTCGCCGCTGTAAAGCTGCACGAACCGCACCCCGCGCTCGAGCATCCGCCGGGCGAGCAAGCAACGGGTGCCGAACTCGCGCGTCGTCTTATCATCAAGACCATATAAGCTGTGGCACTCAGCCGTCTCGCGACCGATATCGACCAGCTCAGGGGCGGCGCTTTGCATCCGGTACGCCAGTTCGTAGCTGCGAATCCGCGCGGCCAGCTCGTCGTCGTTGTCGCGGGCTTCAAGATGTTCGCGATTACGGCGCGCGAGAAACTCCAGCATCTGCCGGCGACGGTTGTCGCTCGTCGATTCCGGCGGCCGCAGGTGCAAGATCGGATTGGTGCCTGCACGCACGGGCGTTCCCTGATGCGCGGCAGGCAAGAAGCCTGCGCCCCAGGCGGGCGGGCCCCCTTTCAAACCGCCGCCCGGATCGGGCATGACGATGAACGCCGGCATGTCGCGATTCTCGCTCCCCAGGCCGTAGCTGATCCAGCTCCCCAGACTCGGCTTGCCCATCAGGATGCTGCCGGTGTTCATCTGATACACCGACTGCGGATGGTTCACGCTGTCGCCATGGCAGGAGCGAATCACGCAGAGGTCATCCGCGCAGCCGGCGATGTGCGGCAGGAAGTCGCTGATCTCCAGGCCCGACTCGCCGCGCGGGCGAAACTTCGCCAGCGGCCCGAGCAGCGGGTTCGACCCGACCTTGCGGCGTGTCATGACCATGCCGAACTCTTCCGGCAACGGTTGACCGGCGAGATGTGCAAGCTCCGGCTTCGGGTCGAGCAGGTCGACGTGACTCGGCCCGCCGTGCATGAAGAGATAGATGACGCGTTTGGCCCGCGGCAGAAAGTGCGGACCTTGCGGACCGCCGGCGCCGGCCGAACTCGCACGGCCGTCGTCGGCGAGCATCGTCGCCAAGGCCACGGCCCCAAAACCGCCGCCGGCCTCTTGCAACCAAGCTCGGCGCGACAAAGCGCGCGGCGCAGCGATTGACACAGTGCGATCGAGGGGCATGGCGTGCAACCTCGGGGCGGGACGAGCGGGCGGAAACAATCGGCGAGTGCCGAACTATGGTAGCCGAGGCCGGCGAGGAATGCCAAATTCCCGAGTGGAAACGGTCGCTGTCCGATGATTGCGAGCCAAACTCTCGTTTTACGACCTGCGCAATTGGCACTCCGCCGCCGAGAATCGTAAGCTGGCCGCCGGCGCGCTAATGTTGTTTCTCGACCAATAACTATCCGGCAATCTCGGCACCTGGGCAATCTCGTGGATCAGCAGCAAATCGCCGAACAGAATCGACGCCGACTCAAAATTCTGGCGACGGCGTTCGTCGCGTCATGCCTGATCATTGCGTCATACTACTTGCTCTTAGCGGCCGGCGCGAGCGTCTGTGTTTTCGCGATGTTCGCACCCGGTTGGTATCCCTGGGTAGCCCGCAAGTGGCCGCGCGATGTCTTTCATCGGGCAAGTATCGTTTGCTTCGTTGTGATACCGCTGCTGATTCTCTTTGCCGTATTTACTTATTTGCAGATGCACGGCCGAGAAATCTGGGGTTTGGGCGTGTGGGGCTTCCTTTGGAGCGTCTGGGCCGCGATTTCCATCGGAATAGCTTCGTTCTTACGTCGGGACGATCCCGACCTTGCGGCGCCCCAGGCGGCCCCACCCACGGAGCAACAGACAGACGAGGCCCCGCGATGAATGCTCACGCCGTCCCGCCTTTAGGTTTGCCCCACGGCTCGCGCCGGAGGATGGACGGGCTCCCGTTAATGCAGAGGCTCCCAGATTGTCGGGAGCAAACATCGCCACCAATAGCTAATGAAGTGTTCTGAGTGCGGAA